>JAZUCI010000187.1:0-1400 GCA_045639045.1 Christensenellaceae bacterium | reverse complement strand
CTTCGGTAGCGCCCAGCGTAATTCCTTCGGTTGAACCTTCGGTAGCGCCCAGCGTAATACCCTCGGTCGTACCCTCGGTAGTACCCAGCGTAATACCCTCGGTCGTACCCTCGGTAGTACCCAGCGTAATTCCCTCGGTTGTACCCTCGGTAATTCCCAGCGTAACGCCTTCGGTAACGCCCAGCATCCCTGAAGACCTTCCCGAACTTACGGGCATTAGCCTTTCGTTCGGCAGCGAATCCGTAGTTTACAACGGAAACGTGTGGGAACCTGAAGTTGTAGGGAAAGAACAGGGGGATATCGTTGTGTTTACCATTACGAAAAACGGAAATAAAGTAGACGAAGCGAAAACCGCAGGTACGTACGAATTTACCGCTACGGTTACCCGTGAAGGCTATAAAACCTTCGTTACCGATCCCGTAACGCTTACGGTGGAAAAAGCGCAAGCAGTAATCACGGCTGCCGCTGAACAAACCATCGC
Organism: Christensenellaceae bacterium; assembly: GCA_045639045.1. Lineage (GTDB taxonomy): Bacteria > Bacillota > Clostridia > Christensenellales > Borkfalkiaceae > SIG402. Next base: position 919 of record JAZUCI010000187.1, on the reverse strand, counting down.
GTTCGACGGCAACTACCATTATCCCGATGCGGAATTGAACCACAACGAAGCAGACCTTGCGTTAAAGAGCAAGGCGGTAATCGCAGTTGGTAATTACGAATTCATCCTTAGCGCAGGCGAAACCGCAAACTATTTGGCGGCAGAACCCGTAAAAGTAAAAATTTCGGTTACCGAAACCTACGTTCCCGTAGCAGAACCCGAAACCGCAGGCCCCATCGTGATTCCTCAAGATGCAATTTCTACCGAACACGACGGTAAAGTTGTAACCACGGGCTCCTTCAACTATAACGGTTATTCGGCTAACGGCTCGGCGTTCTGGTTCTCCATTACCTACGCAAACAGCATGATGTTCCAAGCGAACATGGCAACCCGCGTTTACGGTAAAACTGACGTAAACGGCGCGGTAGTAGTACTTGTGGAAAGCGCTTCCAAGGGCTATTCCCAAGCGTTCTACGGTCAAACCGAAAGCACGAAGGACGGCAATATGTATCCCTTCACGGTATACGTAAACGTTCCCTACGGCTCGGATTACCGCGTAACCGTTATCAACGCAAACAAAAAATCCCAAACCTTCTCTAACGTAGCGTTCGGTGAATTGTTCCTTGCGGGCGGTCAGTCCAACATGGGTTGGAATATGAGCCAATGCTACGACGGAACGGGTACCTTCGATTCCGCAAGCGGCTCTTTAGACGGCTTACTGTATAAGGATATCATTGAAAACTCCGCAAACAGCAACATCCGTTTGGCTGCCGTTTACCCCGCGCACCAAGGCGAAAAGGTAGATACCCTTTCCTTGTGGAACGGTTGGTCCGAAGCAACCGTAAATAAGGTAAAAGGCTTTAGCGCGGCTGCATACTTCTTCGTTCGCGAATTGCAGGAGCAGTATCCCGACGAAGTCGGAGGCCAAGCGGGCTTAGGA
>JAZUCI010000186.1:0-1654 GCA_045639045.1 Christensenellaceae bacterium | reverse complement strand
GCTTTCAGTAGCAATCAACGGGTTCCGCGCCCGTAAAAAGGCGGTCCGTATGTCAGTACGGGTTAAGTGGGCGTAAAACGCCAAGCCGGGTGGCACCGCAGGAAAATTTTATCCTGTCCCAGCAGAACGAAACAAGTCTGTGGGGCAGGATTTTTTTCGCCTAAACCACGGAAAAGGAGCTAAAAATGGAAAAACAAAAAATCCCTTACAAAATTTATTTAGAAGAATCCGAAATGCCTAAAGAATGGTACAACGTACGCGCGGATATGAAAAATAAGCCCGCGCCCCTTTTGGATCCCGAAACCTTAAAGCCCATGACGGCCGAATGGCTTTCCCCCGTGTTCTGCGAAGAACTCATCAAGCAGGAATTGGACGAAACTACGCCTTACTTTGAAATTCCCGAAGAAGTGCGTAACTTCTATAAAATGTACCGCCCCGCGCCCTTAATTCGCGCTTACTGTTTGGAAGAAAAACTGCAAACTCCCGCTAAAATTTACTATAAATTTGAAGGAAACAACACCAGCGGCAGCCATAAGTTAAATTCCGCAATCGCGCAAGCGTATTATGCGAAAAAGCAAGGCTTAAAGGGCGTAACTACCGAAACGGGCGCAGGTCAATGGGGTACGGCGCTTTCCATGGCTTGTTCGTATTTCGGGTTGGATTGCAAGGTTTATATGGTTAAATGCTCATACGAACAAAAGCCTTTCCGTAGGGAAGTTATGCGTACGTACGGCGCTTCGGTAACCCCTTCGCCTTCTATGGAAACCGAAGTAGGTAAAAAGATTTTAGCCGAACACCCCGGCACTACGGGTAGCCTTGGATGCGCTATTTCCGAAGCGGTAGAAGCCGCAGGGAATTTAGATGGCTACCGCTACGTTTTGGGTAGCGTTATGAATCAAGTTCTTTTGCACCAAACGGTGATTGGTTTAGAAACGCAAACCGCGCTGAAAAAGTACGGTGAAAAAGCGGATATCATCATCGGTTGCGCGGGCGGCGGTTCTAACCTTGGCGGCTTAATTTCCCCCTTCATGGGCGAAAAATTGCGCGGGGAAGCGGATTACCGTTTTATCGCGGTAGAGCCCGCTTCTTGCCCCAGTTTAACCCGTGGCGTATACGCGTACGATTATAGCGATACGGGTAGAATTTGCCCCTTGGAAAAGATGTATACCCTTGGCAGCAGCTTTATTCCTTCCGCAAGTCATGCGGGCGGTTTGCGCTATCACGGTATGAACTCCGTACTTTCTCAACTGTACGCGGATGGGCTTATGGAAGCGGTTTCGGTAAAACAAACCGAAGTGTTTGAGGCGGCGCAGTATTTTGCGCGTGTAGAAGGCATTTTGCCCGCTCCCGAAAGCGCGCACGCAATTCGCGTTGCTATCGACGAAGCGTTAAAGTGTAAAGAAAGTGGGGAAGAAAAGACCATCGTATTCGGTTTGACGGGTACGGGTTACTTTGATATGTACGCTTACCAAAAGTTTAACGACGGGCTTATGGGGGATTACGTTCCCACCGACGAAGAGTTGAAGGCAAGTTTTGAAAAACTTCCCAAAGTAGACTAATTTATAAAAACGAAAACGGTGTTCCCCGAATTGCGGGACGCCGGTTTTTTTGAAATAAAAAAGAAGGTGCAATAAAAATTGGGGAAGAAAAAAAA
>JAZUCI010000185.1:0-10776 GCA_045639045.1 Christensenellaceae bacterium | reverse complement strand
CCATCCGAAATCAGTTTTGCGGGGAATTCGGTTGCGCCGCTTAAAAGACGTTCGCGGACGTTAGGAACGAACACTTTATCCCCCACCTTAAAGCAGTTTTCCTTATAAAGGAAGGGCATCATACCCCAGTTAATTAAGTTGCTGCGGTAACGCTTGGTTGCGTATTCCACGCAAATGTTTGCGCTGCCCCCTAAAACGCGTTGGCAGGAAGCGGCTTGCTCTCTGGCAGAGCCGTCCCCGGGTTTTACCGAAGCAACCACGCTGCCGTAGGTTACGGTTGCGGGATTTACGTTCAGGGTATCGCAAAGGGCGTTCAGTTCAGCGTTTTCCCCCTTAACGAAGGCTTCGTTTTCCGCTTGCGCTTCTTCCGCTTTCGCCACGTAATCGGGATCCTTTTTGGAAAGGGTAAAGCTTGCTAACTTTTTGGGGTTGCTGCGGTAGGAAGAAGTATCCCCCGAAGGAATTAAATCGTCCGTAGTGGTAACCGCGTCGTTTAGGCTACTTGCAACGGATAACAATAAGTTTTCCTTTAATTCGGGTTGTTCGGGCCAATCCGCAATGTTGGGGCCGTAGCGAAGTTCTACGTCCTTATTCGCATTGCCAAAGCCGTAGTACACCCTGCCTTCGTAAATCTTGCCGTTGTACGCGTATTTTTTGATGCGCGCGGTGGGTTTTTCCATTTCGGTAGCGGGGGTTAAGATACCGCCGTTTGCCGCGGTTGCCGCGATAGAGCGCGCGTCCATAAGCGCAACGGATGCAAGCTGACCTTGACCGGGCTTACTACCTTCGCGCATTTCAAAGTTACGGGTGGTGTGGCGAATGGAAAGACCGTTGTTGCTGGGTACGTCCCCCGCGCCAAAGCAAGGACCGCAGAAGGCGGTTTTTACGATAGCGCCCGATTCCATTAAGGAAGAAATATAGCCGTTATCCGCCAAGCTCTTATACACGGGTTGGCTGGAAGGATAAACGGACAGGGTAAATTCCCCGCTGCCTACGGTTTTACCCGCAAGAAGGTTGGAAGCGAGCGCGATATTTTCGTACATACCGCCCGCGCAACCCGCGATAATCCCTTGGGAAACGTGAACGTTGCCCTTTTCGTCTACCTTATCAAGCAAACTGAATTTGCCGTTTTTCAGTAGTTTTTGCCCTTGCACTTCGGCTTCGCGAAGGATATCCTTTGCGTTCGCCAAAAAGTCGGTAATCGCGTACGCGTTGCTGGGGTGGAAGGGAAGGGCGATCATGGGCACGATTTTGCTTAAATCAATTTCGATTGCCGCATCGTAGTACGCAACGCGCGCGGGCGCCATTTTTTGATAGTCCCCGCTTCTGCCGTGAACGGTGTAGTATTCTTGCACCTTTTCATCCGTTTCCCAAATGGAACTTAGGCAGGTGGTTTCGGTGGTCATTACGTCAATGCCGTTTCTAAAATCCATAGAAAGGTTACGAATGCCGCTACCCACGAATTCCAGCACCTTATTTTTTACGAAGCCCGTTTTGAAGGTTGCGCCGATTAACGCAATGGCTACGTCCTGCGGGCCAATGCCGAAACGGGGTTTCCCTTTCAGTTTTACGCAAACCACTTCGGGATACTTCATATCGTAAGTACGGGAAAGTAATTGTTTTACAAGTTCGGGGCCGCCTTCCCCAATCGCCATGGTACCCAAAGCGCCGTAACGGGTGTGCGAGTCCGAACCCAAAATCATTCTACCGCAAGCGGCTTTTCTTTCGCGCATATATTGGTGGATAACCGCAAGGTGCGCGGGAACGTAATCCCCACCGTATTTTTTCGCGGCAGTTAAACCGAATACGTGGTCGTCCTCGTTAATCGTACCGCCAACCGCGCAAAGACTGTTGTGGCAGTTGGTTAAGGTGTAGGATAAAGGAAATTCCTTTAGTCCGCTTGCCTTTGCCGTTTGAATAATACCAACGTAGGTAATATCGTGCGAAGCGATTGCATCGAATTTTAATCTAAGGGTGTTTTCATCCCCCGAAGTGTTATGCGCTTGCAATACCGAATACGCCATAGTGCCGCGCTTTGCGTTTTCCCTTTCGGTATTCGTTACGCCGGCCTGGGTTAAACGGTTTTCGTAACCCGCAGTTTTTTTGATTAGCGTATCCCCAACAAGGTAAACGCCGCCGTTATATAATTTCATATTTTACTCCTTCCCTTCCCGCCAAAACCAAGGTTTTCACGGAAAAGTGTGAATTTCTTTCCCTATTGTACAACAATTTCCTTTAATTTTCAATTAAAAAACTATAATTCCTTTCTTTTTTTTGGGATTTTCTTGCTTTTTTTCGGTTAGGTGGTAGACAAAACGGCATTTTCGTGGTATAACTAAGATATTAAGATAAGGAGATTGCGTATGAAAGTATCCACCTTCCGCTTGGCTGCGCCAAAAAGAATAACCGCGCTTGCCTTTATCACGATGCTTATCTTCGTTGCGGCAATGGCGTGCGATATTTATACCCTGTTTTCCTGGGAAGGGCTAACAACCTATAACCGCGTGGGCGTTGTGTGGCGGATATCCACTTCCACGATTATGCTGGTAATTTTAATCGGATATTTATGCGCTTCCCGCTACCGCGTAACCGAAAAAAGCGTAATCTTTTTTCTTGGCGTTTTACCCATTAGCCGAATTAAAAAAGAAAAGGTAAGCGCAATCCGCATTTTGAAACAATCCCAAAAACTGATACTGTTATTTGGAAACGCCTACTGCCGCATCATTATAAAAAGCGAAAGTTTTTCGGATTTTGCGGACGCGTTAAAAGAAAAAGGATATCAATTCCTGTTCGACTACGACTACGAAGAATAACTTTTATAAAGTGAAAGCCGAGCGTGAAAAATTCACGCTCGGCTTTTTTCGTCCTTTCTCCTTTTGGCAATCGGATTTAGGGGTATCACCCCCGATTAGGAAATCCCTAACACCGCGGAAATCGCCGCCCAGTTATGCGAAAGTTGGGTTAACAGTTCGTTTAGTTTCATATCGTAAAGGGATTTATTTTGCGCGTTTTCGGCGGGCAAATTCAAAATTCCTTCTTCGCTCAGTTCGCGAATCGTGGCGTTGGCAATGTTTTCCGAACAGTTGTCAATCATCACTTCCAAGTGTTCCATATCTTGCTGTTCTTCGGGCAAGCCTTTCAGCAAGAAGTACCAAACGCCGTCCGCTTCGGGATCTTCATCCACGTTCACGTCAAACAACGCGGAAACCTTTACGTGGTTGATTTTATCCCCCATATCCGCAAGGGTTGCGTTTTTATCCGCCAAATCCACCATCAACCTATCAAACAAATCGGTGGCTTCGGGATCGTATTCCACCATATCCGCAACGGGCATGGTATCCAACTTTTCGCCCAGCGCGTTTACGTTCGTATCCGCAAGCGCGCGCAAAACTTTGGAAGAAGAAGCGTTGATTTCGATGGCTCCTTTCAGTTTTAATTCGCCCATTTTTTGGGGCAGTTCGTCAATTTTTGCCGTTGCAAGCGTTTTCAAAATTAGGGAAGAATCTTCGGTAATCTCAATTGCGTCTTGCAAAGCAAGGGTTTTTACTTTTGCGCCCAAATCGCGCACCGCGGTATCCTTTAAGGAAACCAAAATTTTGGAATATCCGGGTTGCGATTTATCCGTTTGCACTTCTACCACTTCCTTAAGTTTTAAGGTTTTAACGCGGGCGTTTACCCCCGAAAGGGTGGTATCCGCAAGCGCTTGCAATATCTTTTCGGAAGAAGGGGTTACGGATAACAGTTCCCCCAAGGGAACGGCGTTGATGTTTTCCGCCAAATCCTTTAACGAGCAAAGGGTATCTTCGTAAACTGCCGTGGGAACGTAGGATTGCCCGTTAGGGATTACGGGCACCCGATCCCCTTCCTTTTTCGCGTACTCCTCGGTTAAGCCGTAACGGGTGTTAAACGCTTCTGCCGTTTTCGCGGTAAAGCGTAAATACTGAATCGCGTTCAACGGCGCGTTATCCGTGGGAATGGTTAACACTTCCGCAAGCGTTAAACCTTCCGCAATGCTATCCCCTTCACGGTTTAGTTGTCTTAACGTCTTTTCCCCAATCGCGTTTAATAGGGGATTGGTTTTGCTTTTGATTAAGTCCTTCACCTTCGCGTATTCCACGTTTTTGGCAAATTCGTTTAAGGTTACGTATATTTTTTCACCGTTTTCGTCCAACACATAGTCCCCTACGCTAACGGGATTTGCCGCGTTTTCGGGTTTTGCGTTATGCGCTTCCGCCGTTTCTTGCGTGTAGCGTTTATACTGCAATTCGTACAGCATATCCCCGGGTTTTACGGTAAACACGTCCGAAATATACAAGGTGTTTAACGCGTCGTCGAACGCGCTTTCCATTTCGGTAATTTTTTTATCCGCAAGCACCCTGATGATTTCGTGGCCGTATTCCCCGTTTTCATCCTTTAAGCCAAGCGCAAGCATTTCGTCCAAGCGCGCGATGGTCAACTTTTCTTGGTCAAGTTCGGCAATCATGGCGTTTACCCCGTCGATTACGGGCATATCGGTAAAGCCTTGCGCCTTGTAATATAGGGTGGTAACGCCATCCCCCGCGCCGCCGTTTAGCATTGCCGCGGTTGCGGGCAAATACGCTTCCCCGCTAAAATAATACAACTGTGCGGTACGGCTTGCATACCAATCCGAATACCCTTCGCAGCCTAATTCCACGTAGGTATACACGGGGTTTACGCCGTCCGTTCCCGCAACGAAGGGGAAATCTTCAAAGTTAAATCCAAGCGTGCCAAGAAGGGCGAAGGTGGTTTGGCTTTTTGCCGTTTCCACCGTATATTCCACCGCTTGCTTTAAGGTTTTAGTGCGAAGGGTGGCAAGGGGTATTAGATACTCCGCCCCTTCCGCAACCGAAAGGCTTACCGCGGTTTTATCCGCAGTTAAATATTCTGCAGGCAAAATTTCGGCCAAATTTAACACGGGGAACAGTTCTTCCAAGTTGCCGATGGTCATTTTCGCCGCCGAGTTTTTAATGGAATCCGCTTGCTTGAACAGTTGCAGTAAACTCATATTCGCAAGGTCGATTTCTTCCCCGTCCACCGTGGTTTCCCCCACGATTTCAGTACCCGTCCAATCGTTAATTTTTTGCAGTTTGGTTTTTTTCAGCAGTAAGTATCCCGTAAGCCCGATACCGCCCACGGTAAGCACGATACCCAAAATAATACCGATAAACACGCATAAAAATCCACGCCAAAATCCTTTTGCAGACATACGCTTTTCCTCCTTCTATTGATTTAACAGTTGATAGCAAGTTTCTACGATTTTTTCCGTTTGCGGATAGAACGCGTTAACGCCCCCCGCCAAGGGAACGGCGGTATCCGTAGCGCAAACGAATACGGGGGCGGCTTTTAACGCCTTAAATACCCGTTCGGTAAGCGTTGCGGCAATTTCCTTTACGTACGCGCCACGCTCCGTTTCATCCGAAACGAAAACCGCGCGCCCCGTTTTTTTAACGCTTGTTTCCAAGGTGGCGAAATCAAAGGGAACTAACGTGCGCGCGTCGATCACTTCCGCGCTAAATCCTTTTTCCTTTAACGCTTCCGCCGCCGCCATAACGCGGGGCAAACACGCGCCCACCGAAAGAAGGGTTATATCCTTGCCTTCGGTAGCCACCTTCGCCTTTCCTATGGGAAGGGAGTATTCCCCTTCGGGAACGGGAATATCCCCCACCGTTTTATATAAACTTTGGTTTTCAATAAACAAAACGGGGTTCGGCTCGTTCAAGCAAGCGGTGATAAGCCCCTTCGCGTCGTAAGGCGTTGCGGGATACACCACTTTTAGCCCGGGAATATGGCAATACAGCGCGGTTAAATCTTGCGAGTGTTGCGCGCCGTACCCCCTGCCGATAGCAGTTCTAACCGTTACGGGAAGGGTAAATTCGCCCCCCGAAAGGGTGCGCCATTTGGCAAGTTGGTTGATAATTTCATCCGTGGCGCGGCCTGCAAAATCCATAAACATAATTTCCACAAGCGCCCTACCGCCCCCCATGGCAAAGCCAACGGCGGTGCTTATAATCGCGCTTTCGGAAATGGGCGCGTTGAACAGCCGTTCGTAAGGCAAGGCTTCGGTTAAGCCCACGTATACCCCCGAAACGTTCCCCCAATCGCGGTTTTCTTCCCCATAGGCAATTAAGGCGTTATCCCGATAAAAGGCGGATAGCACCCCTTCGAAAATCCCGTCCGAAAGGGTAAAATTCTCCCTTCCCTTACGGGCGATTTCCTTTATGCGAGTATTTTCTTCGTACCCCTTTAAGGGTAAGGGCGCGCTTAGGTTACGGGCGGTTTTTTCCACCCCTTCGGCAAGCAAAACTTCTTTCAGTAAGGATTTTTCCTGTTCCACGCTTCTCGTGGGGCTGATTTCTTCGCAAACCGCGGCTTGTAAGGCGGCGAATACTTCGCTTTCGGCGGAATTTTTTAGGGCGGAAAGTTCTTCTTCACTTACCACGCCAAGCGCAAGCATTTTTTGGGCGAACGCCTTTATGGGATCGGCGTTTTTCCACGCTTGCACCTCTTCATCCGTACGGTAACTACCGCTATCCGAAGCGGAATGCTCGCTATAGCGATAGGTAACAAGATCTAAAAGTACGGGGCCTTTGCCTTCCTTTAATAAGGGCAGTTTTCTTTGGTACGCGTCTATTACCGCAAAGGGATCGTACCCGTTTACCCGTTCGGCGTGCATTGCGCCGGGATTCACCCCTGCCGCCGCGCGCGCCAAAGTGCCAAACGCCATGGTTTCCCCCACCGTTTGGCCGCCCATACCGTACTGATTATTGTAAAAGGAATAGAGAATGGGAAGCCCGCCGGGTTTTTCTTGCCAAAGGGCGGTAAGTTGATCCATAGCGGAAAAGTTCATGGCTTCCCACACGGCGCCGCAGCCCAACGCGGCATCCCCTAAATTTACGCATACCGCCCCTTCCCTACCGAACAGTTTTTGGGAAAGCGCGTAGCCCGTGGCAATCCCCGCGCTACCCCCAACGATAGCGTTATTGGGATAAATGCCAAAGGGGGTAAAGAACATATGCATACTGCCGGATAGCCCCTTTTGAAAGCCTTGGGTTTTGCCGAAAATTTCACAAAATAAACCGTATAAAAAGTATAGGCGGGCACGGGTTTTGACGTCCGCTTTTAAAAAGGCGGGCATTTTACTTGCGCCTTGTAAGGTGGCGGGGTTGTGATAATTTTCCATTACCGCGGTAAGGTATTCTTCCCCCATTTTATCAATGGCGGAATAGCCCTTGGCAATTACTTCCCCGTGGTTACGGTGCGTGCCGAAAATTACGTCCCTATCCGTAAACAAAAAGTTCGCCCCAACGGCGGTTGCTTCCTGCCCCACGCAAAGGTGTAACGGCCCGCGGTAAGAATAAGAAACGCCCCCCGTTTTTCCAAACTTTTTCAGTTCGTCTAGCCGCGTTTCAAACGCGCGGATAACGCACATTTGGCGATAAATTTCCTTGAACGCCGATTTACCAAAGGCAGAAAGTTCCCTTTGCCCGTCGCTTTCATACGCGTTTACGGGAATTTTAGGAAAGGATACTTCCCCCTTTTTTAATATTTCGTTTGGATCTAAAAACTGTGTTTTGGGCATAACTTGGCTACCTTTTTTAGGTTTGCACGCGCCTTTACGCACGCGCACACGCTACATATTCAAAAAAATAATAGCAAAAATAACGGGTGTTGTCAACCCCTTTACCCAAAAGGTGGCGGGCGCAAAAATAAAATTTTTTGGAATTTTCGTTTTTTATGGGAAAAGTATTTGACATTTCCCCTTTTTTTGCCTATAATAGGTAGGCTTAAAACATATTTGCGCCGTTAGCTCAGCTGGATAGAGCGTTGGTCTACGGAACCAAAGGTCAGGAGTTCGAATCTCTTACGGCGCGCCACAAGAACGGATACCCAAACGGGTATCCGTTTTTGTGTTGTGTCTGACGAGCGAACTTGTTTGTTTTACAAAAAGAAAAATCTTTCCCCCCCCCTTCAAAACAGACAGTTCGGGCGTTAGCCGCCGTAGCGAAGCGGAGACGTATCTCTTACGGCGCGCCAACGAAAAGGACTACCCATTTGGGGCAGTCCTTTTTGTTTGTTGGCGCGCCGTAAGGGAGAGAACTCGTTCGGGCGCCATATGACGGGCAACCCTTGACGGACAAAGCAAACCGAGGGGGTTCCCCCTTTAGGGGGTGTCGGTTTCATCTCTTACGGCGCCAAAACGTAAGTTTTGCACTTGACCGTAAAGATGCGAACGTAGTTCGGTCGCCATATGATGAACATCTAAATCAAAAGGCGGCGGAGAAACGAGTTATACAAGGCTCGGCGGTAAATTGGGATGAGATAAACCTTGTTGGTTATCGAAGTCCAATTTGCCGACAGCAAACGCAGTAGAACGAAGTTTATACGCCACCGTTAAGAAAGCCCCATCGTCTCATCTACAGGTATCGCAAACACAATCCCCTGCGCCTTGGTGGAAGTTCCAACGCCGCTGTATAAACCTTTTAATATTGCGTCCACCCCTTCGGTTTTCGCTAAAATCATAACGATTTCCTTTTCGGGTTGGATGGTGATATTAAACATTTTTTCCGCTTCCTTGGACATGGTTCCGCGCGCGTGTAAGATGGTGCCGCCGCGCGCGCCGCACGCTTTGGCAATTTCCATTGCTTCTTCGGCAAAGCCGTTGTTTACGACTGCCCAAATACATTTATAACCGCTTTTCATTATTTTTTCTCCCCTTCCTTTACCGTTTTATCGTTACTGAGTAATTGGTATGCGGAAACGCCGATAATGCTATCCAGCGAAACGGTGTAGGCAACGCCCTTGCCGTTTTTTACCTTGTGGAATTTTTCATCCAGCGTATCTAACGCTTCCTTTACCTTATCTTCCCTAATGGAAGAAATAATGACCGATTTATCCGTTTCGGCAAGCCCAAGCAAATCCCGAATTTGCGAATTTGCCGTGCCCCTGCCGTATAAAATCATTTGCACGTTTACTTCAAACTGTTCTAATAAATCCACATAGAACAGCGTTTTGCTTCTATCTACGATTGTTACCAGCATTTTCAGTTTTCGCACCGAAGAAACCTGCTTTTTAGCAGAAGGCTTGCGCGGTGCTTTCGCCGTTTTTCCCTTGGGCTTATCGGTTGCGGTAGCCCGTTTTTTTGCGATTTGTTCAACTTGCTTTTCCATCACCTTTTACCCCCTTATAAAAACCGAATAATTTGCCCGTCGTCTTCGCCCAAAATGCGTTTCATAGCCAATTTTTCGCTTAACCGTTTTTTGGAAATCGCGGTAAAGCCAAGCATTTGAATGGTAATTAAAGGCGTCATGGCAACCATGGCAACGATGCCGAACGCATCCGCCAAAATATCCCCTTGCATAGCAACGCACGCGCCGATGGCGAAGGGCAAAATAAAGGTGGAAGTTAGCGGCCCCGAAGCAACCCCGCCCGAATCGAACGCGATTGCGGTGTACATTTTGGGTACGAAGAAGGAAAGCCCCAAGGAAATCAAGTACCCGGGTACTAAATAGTAAAGCACCGAAAAACCGAAGATAATTCTAACCACCGATAGGCAAATGGAAAGCCCAACGCCCGTAGAAAGCGCAATCATCATGGCTTTTTTGCTAACCGTACCGTTGGTAATTTCTTCTACCTGCTTATTCAGTACGTGAACGGCGGGTTCTGCCAAAACAACCACAAGCCCAAGCACGAAGGCAACCGCGATTACCGCTATTTTAGAAGCGTTTGCCAGCTCCTGCCCCATTTGGAAGCCAACGGGCATAAATCCAACGTGAACGGCGGTTAAAAACACGATTAGCCCCACGTAGGTAAATCCCGTGCCAATTGCAATTTGCAGCAGCTTTTTTTTGGGCAGTTTTAGGAAGATAAAGTTGATAATGAAGAAGAACGCCACCACCATGCCAAGCGCAACGGTTACGTCCTTTGCGGTAGCAAGTAAGGTATGCCCTATCGCGCCCCAAACATCTTCGGCTAACAGATAATCGTTTACGTTGGGCGCGGAAATATCCCCACCACTTACCAAACTTAACAGTAACACCGCCAAGATGGGCCCAACCGAACACATAGCAACCAAGCCGAAACTGTTTTCGCTTACGTTTCTGCCCCCAACGGTAGCGGCAATCCCCACGCCAAGCGCCATAATAAAGGGAACGGTGATGGGCCCCGTGGTTACCCCGCCCGAATCGAAGGATAGGGGCAACAAACGCATCTTATCCGCGTTTACCGCAACCAAAACGAGCGCAAGGGCAAACAGCACCATATAAAAATATATCAGCATACTTGCAAGGTCCTTTTTCAGTACGATTTTCAGTACCGAAAGCACCAAAAACAACCCCACGCCCAAGCCAACGAACATAATAATCGTTTTACTGCCCACCTGCTCGGCAAGAACGGTAAGATCGGGCTCTGCCACCGTAATCAACAGCCCCATAATAAAGCAAACCAGCAAAAGCACCTTTAAATTTTTAGATTTGGTAAGCCCTGCGCCCGCGTGTTCGCCCATGGGCGTCATAGCGACGTCCGCGCCCAACGTAAAAAAGCCGATTCCCAAAATTAAGAAAACGGCGGAAATACTGAAAATTACCACTTCGGTAGCGCTTAAACTGATTAGCGGGGTAAAATTCAAAAGAATTACGATCAGCGTTACGGGAAGTACCGAAAATAACGCCTCTTTCACCTTGTCAAACAATAATTTTTTCATCCCGTTCCCCAAAAGCTTGATTTATTCTATTGTATCATAAAATATGCAAAAAAGTC
>JAZUCI010000184.1:0-5566 GCA_045639045.1 Christensenellaceae bacterium | reverse complement strand
CACGAAGGCTTGGATTTGGAAGATACGGGTAACGAACCCCAATACGAAAAGCCCGGCTTTTTAGAAATGGGCGTATCCCCCATTATGGCGCCCGACGCGCCCACCTACGTGGAATTGGAATTCGTAAAGGGCGTACCCGTTGCGCTTGACGGCGAAAAGATGAGCGCGAAGAACATCATCTTAAAGTTAAACGAACTGGGCGGCAAAAACGGTATCGGCCTTCTTGACATCGTAGAAAACCGTTTGGTTGGTATGAAATGCCGCGGCGTGTACGAAACCCCTGGCGGCGCAATCTTATACAAAGCGCACTCCGTACTGGAAACCTTGTGCTTGGATAAAATGACCATGCACGAAAAGCAAAAACTGGCTATCACCTACGGTGAATTGGTTTACAACGGTCAATGGTTCACCCCCTTACGCGAAGCGCTTGCCGCTTTCGTTGATAAAACGCAAGAAAACGTTACGGGTAAAGTTCGCTTAAAGCTTTACAAGGGTAACATGATTAACGCAGGCGTTTGGAGTGACTATTCGCTGTACAGCGAAGAAATCGCAACCTTTGGGGAAAGCGATTACGACCAAACGGATTCCAAGGGCTTTATCAACTTGTACGGTTTGCCCATTAAGGTGCAAGCAATCGTAAACGCAAAAAACAACAAATAATATAACGCTAACGCGCCCGAAAAGGCGCGTTTCGGCTATTTTGGAGATAGGATTATGAGTAAACTTTGGGCAGGCCGCACCAGCGGTGTTACGGATAAGGTGGCGGACGATTTTAACAGTTCCATTCACTTTGACCATCGGATGTACCAAGAAGATATCAAGGGCAGTATGGCGCACGCTATGATGCTTGGGGCGCAAGGCATTATCTTAAAGGAAGAAGCGGATACCCTGATTCAAGGGCTGGAAGGGATTTTAGCCGATTTGAATTCGGGCGCGCTCCCCTTTGATTTTTCTTGCGAAGATATCCATATGTTCGTGGAAAAGGTATTAACCGAACGCCTTGGGGACGTAGGCAAAAAACTGCACACCGCAAGAAGCCGTAACGACCAAGTGGCTTTGGATTTGCGCATGTACCTAAAAAATCAGGTAAACCAAATCGTAACGAAAATTAAGGCGCTTGCCGAAGCCATCGTAAATAAGGCGGAAGAATATAAAACCGCCATTATGCCCGGCTATACGCACTTGCAACGCGCCCAACCCGTAACCTTTGGCCACCAACTGCTTGCTTACTGCATGATGCTACTTCGGGATATCGATCGCTTTACCGATTGCTATAAACGGATGAACGTTTCCCCCATCGGCAGCTGCGCTTTGGCGGGTACTACCTACCCCACCAATCGGGAATTAGAAGCAAACGCGCTTGGTTTTGATAGCATTGCGCAAAACAGTATGGACGGCGTTTCGGACCGCGATTTCGTGGTGGAAACCGTTTCTTGCTGTTCGCTTACCATGGCGCATCTTTCCCGTTTTGCGGAAGAACTAATTCTTTGGACGAGCTGGGAATTTTCCTTTGTGGAATTATCCGACGCGTACACCACGGGTTCTTCCATCATGCCCCAAAAGAAGAATTCGGATATGGCGGAACTTATCCGCGGTAAAACGGGGCGCGTTTACGGGGATTTAATGGCAATTTTAACCGTTTTGAAGGGTTTGCCCCTTGCCTATAACAAGGATATGCAAGAAGATAAGGAATGCGTGTTCGACGCGGTAGATACCTTAAACGCGTGCTTAGACGTATGCATCCCCATGGTTGCCACCATGCGCGCGAAAACCGAAAATATGGCGGCGGCAGCAAAGAAAGGCTTTATCAACGCCACCGATTTGGCAGACTATTTAACCAAAAAAGGAATCCCCTTCCGCACCGCGTATAAAATTACGGGAAGCATCGTTGGGGATTGCATCAAACAAGGCAAAACCTTGGAAGATTTAACCTTGGCGGAATACAAGGCATATAATCCCACCTTTGAAGAAGATTTGTTTACCGCCATTGATATGGTTACTTGCGTAAATAAGCGCGAAAGCGTGGGCGGCCCCGCTGCTACCCAAGTGGAAAAACAAATTGCTTACGTAAGAAGCAAACTATAATACTTTCTAAATATACATTTAACGCAGAAGAGTAACCTTCTGCGTTTATTTTTTGCTAAAATCATTAAATATTTGACAAAAAACATATTCTATGCTATAGTATATTCGCTACACAATTACATATTTTTTACTTATTTGCGGAAACTCTTTGGTAAAAGGTGTTTCTCTATTTTACTATACCCGCAAATAGGTAAAGTAATTGTGTAGCAACGGGTAGAGAGCGCTTTTTCGGGTGCGTCTCTAACCGAGGCGCACTTATTTTTTTTGTGAGGTATAGACAAATGAACAATGAACTCCTATTGAAAGTAAAAGAATTATACAATAGTCTTGAAGAATTTTTTTCTGAAGCTACTATTAAATTAATTTTAATAAAACTTGATTTAGAGGATGTTAACCCTGAAGAATGCTTATGGGTAGAAAGTCTTCTTTTTATGGCAAATATCGCTAACAGCGACGAAACAATTTCGCAAAGAGAATTAAACATTATAAACTATCTAACAGGAAAAAGTTTATCTCTTTCTGATGTAGAAAATCTAACAAATCGTGATGATTTTCGCACAATATCCACGCGTGTCCCTATCTCTTTCCGTATTGCTTGCGAGCTGGAAAATCTTATTTATAAAAACGGTAGAGCACCTAGTAGCGACACTTCTATTTTAGACATATTAATTACATATTTTAAAGACATTGGCGTTTTAGTTGCTGACGCAGACAATAACATCTCAAGCGAAGAACAAAAAAGAATTAATAATTTCGTTACCAGCTTGAAAAAATACGCTGCAGAAAACACCCTTTCTCCTTTCTTTTCTTACTAATGACAATCAAAACCAAGAATAGCGAAGATTGCGCCTCCTTCCCTACTTGGTTAAAATAAAAGCGGAGCCTTCCTTATTTGGAATGCTCCGCTTTTTATTAAACCATATTAACCGTACGCTTGCCGTTTTTAATTTCTATGCGCAAGGTTTTCCCGTTTACGGGGAAGGTTGCGGTAGCGTTTTGGCTTGCAAATTTTTCCCCAAACACGGGGTTTCCGTTTGCATCCGTTCCGTGGTAACCAAGGCACGCTTGCGCTAAATACACCGCCGCCTTACTTGCAAAGCCGTGGCAGCAGCTGGCACCAGGGTTATCGTGTTCCCACAACGTACCCGTTCTTAACGCCATTTTATAGAAAAATTCTACGCTTTCGGATAAAACCTTTTCGTAATTTTCCTCCCTAAGCCACAGTTCTAACCGCATATAATTCCCCACGAAGGCGTTGGATTTATACACGGTTGGCTCGGTAACTTCCGCGTTGCGGAAGGGCCCGAAGGTTTGCATTACGTTTTGGTAAAACGCGGGGTGCGAATTTTTATCCACAAGCCCCGTATAAAGCGCGTAATACTGGCAAGTTTCGGTGGTTTCCTTTTGCAAAACAAGTTTTCCGTTTTCGCGGATTGCGTGGTCGCGGAAATAGGTGCCGTCAAAGGCTTGCGAAAGCACGGTTTTTCGTATTTTTTCCGCCTTTTCCTTCCACTTAAAGTTGCCGTACAGTTCGCTTGCAATTTCCAAAACGTACGCGTAGAACATATTGCTTGGATAGTTTACGTCCTGCACGAATTCGTTGGCACGGCTCCATTCCACGAATACCCAGCTGGGCAATTTTTCAAGGAGCCCGTCCCCGTTTTCATAAGTTGCGAAGAAATCCAAAAGCGCGTGAATTTTAGGCGCGTAGGCTTGTATTAGCGCGCTATCCCTAGTTCGGGCAAGGTAATTTTTCAGTTCCACGATTAGCCACATATCCCAGTTGGGAATGAATTGCCCCGTGGGGTGATCGGCAGGATAACACATGGGGAAAACGCCGTTGGGAAGATTGTTACACCCGTGGTTTAGTATGGTGGTTAAAAAGTGATTTTCCACCGTGTTTTTGCCCGTAAACAGCCGTTCGCTTTCGGAGGTAAAAGTGCTATCGCACAGCCACCCCGCACGTTCCCTGGAAGGGCAATCGGTTAACACGTCCACCGCGTTTTGCGCGAAGGATGCCTCCGCTGCTTTCCACACCGCGTTCAGTTTTTCGTTATCCGTTTTGAAGGTTGCGGTTACTTCCGCATTTTCATATAAACGCATAGCCGCGCTTTCTATTTTGCCTTCCCCCAAAACCACCAGTTTTAGATAGCGCAGGGTGTACGGCTCGAAGGAAGAAAACTGATGCGCGCCTTTAGGGAAGGTAACCTTTACGCAGTTTACCGTATCCGAACGCATGGGCGCAAGGCGAAGAAGGTTGGGATGCACCGTGTTTGCCTTTACGGGATCCCCCTTTTCTTCTTCTAACAGTATTTCGTCGAACAGCGCGTAAACGGTTACGTCGCTTTCCGCCGTAAGGGTATATTCAATAAATCCCGTTTTATTCGCCCCTAAATCGTAAAGGGTGTAGCGGTAATCTGCGCGCCCTTCCCCTTCGGGGCAAAAATACATGCGGTTTACTTCGTCATATAAATTTACGGATACTTCGCTATCCGCAAACCCCATATCACCCCCCGAAACACGCGCGTAGCCGGGGATTTGATATTGGTATAAATCATCCCGTTGTTCCGCAATTCCCTTTTCTATCCCAACAAAGGGAATTACCCCCATATACGGATAGGTAAGGTTATGCTCGCGAAGGGTGGGGAAAGGCACGTTTTCGGTTTCGCAAGGGATTTCCTCACGGCGCAAATCGTACACTTCCGCTAACGTTCGCTGATAGCTGTACCGCTGCACCTTTTGTTCCCTTTGGGGAAGATAAAATGCGGTAAAATCATCTTGGGTATACGCTTTTCCCCCGCGCGTTACCTTTGCCGTGAAAAACGCCGTTTCCTTGGGTTGATAGTACGAATACACGTTGTACGCCGCAACGAAAACGGCAAGTTCGTTATCCCCCGCGGTAAGATAGGGGGTTAGGTCAAAGGTGTGAATTAGGGCAACCCCATGTTCGGCGCGCAAAGGCCCGTAAAACACGAACTTTCCGTTCACTTCCACACGGAAAGCGGTACCCGCCGCCATGGTAAGGGTGGTTTCTTCCGCGCCCGTAAGGGGCAAGGTGAATTTAGCAAGGATATTCTTTTCCGTGCTTTTCCCTTTCAAAAAAATCGCTCGTTTCATAATTTAACCTGCTTGTGCCGAAGTATAAATTTCTACGGGAAGGCTAACGTCCGCGCGTACCGTAACGATAATATTACCGTGGTAATCGGTGCGGTAAACTTCCGCGCCTACCCCTTCCGCGCGGTCAATTACGGGTTGATGGGGATGCCCGTGGTTGTTTCCTTCCCCCACCGAAATGATGAAATATTCGGGGCTTAACGTATCCAAAAATTCTTGGCAAGAACTACCGCTATCAATTTGGGTGGTCTTGCCCGTTCCGTTACTGCCGTGGTGCCCCGCTTTTAACACTTCTACATCCGTTAGGTTGATATTGCCGTACACGCCGTTCAAATAATTTTGAATTACGTCCCGTTCCACGGTAACG
>JAZUCI010000183.1:0-2559 GCA_045639045.1 Christensenellaceae bacterium | reverse complement strand
GCGTGCTTTCGATTTCGGGGCTTACTTCTTGCAACGTGACCACCGCCCCCGTTGGGGAATACGGCTTGTACGCGTATTTGGTGAAGAAGTCTAGTTTAGGGGATATCCGCATTAGCGCTCGCATCCCCCTAATCGTGGCGGCGGCAGAAGAAACGGAATTTGATTTCCCCGAAAAAGTGGTAAAAGTAACGGTTTCCACCCACGGCGTTACCGTTTCCGTTACCGAAAAGGAAGAAGCGCAAGGGGAATAATCTCCGTTTAGCCCGTCAAGCGGGTAGGCGAAGAATGACGTATAGAACGAAAAGAGAAATACCCACTAAACAAGCCTTCTCTTGTGGGAGAAGGTGTCAAGCTTTGCTTGACGGATGAGGAGTGTGCGCACATAGGAATCTAAAAACGGGAGGAGCAAGCCCCTCCCTACCATAACAAGGCAAAAAACACCGCCGTGGCGAACCCGCCACGGCGTTTTTGTTTTATATGCGGTTGCGTTAGGAACCTTTATAACCCCAAACCACGGGGCGGTTAAAAGAGTTCCAATTACTATCCCACCCACTGGGCTTACTTGCCGCTTCGCAGTAGATAGTTAAGGAAGGGCAACCATTGAACGCATAAGAACCTATGCTGGTTACACCCTCTGGTATCACGATTTCCGTTAAGGAATTGCAACCATAGAACGCTTTATCACCTATGCTGGTTAACTGGCTGTTTTCACCAAACGTTACCGTGGTTAAGGAATCGCAATTATAGAACGCTTCAACACCTATGCTGGTTACCGCATACGTGTTGCCTTTATACGCAACGCTTGCAGGGATAGTAATACTGCCTGCAATGTTTCTGGGTTGCCTTACCACCGTGGCAACGCCATCCTTTAACGCATAGCGGATGCCGTTTTGCACGGTGTAAATGTTGCCGTCGTCGGCCACGTCATTATTCTTGCAGTTCCAAATCACGGGGCGGTTAGAATAGTTCCAATAACCACTCCACCCACTGGGCTTACTTGCCGCTTCGCAGTAAATGATTAAGGAATCGCAATTATAGAACGCTTCATAACCTATGCTGGTTACGCTTTCAGGTATCACGATTTCCGTTAAGGAATCGCAAATATAGAACGCTTCATAACCTATGCTGGTTAACTGGCTGTTATCGCCAAACGTTACCGTGGTTAAGGAATCGCAATTACGGAACGCCCCAGAACCTATGCTGGTTACGCTATCGGGAACGACAAAGGTTGTTGCAGTTTTGCCGGTTGCGTACTGCAATAGCGTTGTTCCGTCCTTACTATATAAGTTTCCATCTATATCCTTATAGGTAGCATTGTTTGGGTCTACTTTTATATTCGTTAAGGAATTGCAATATGCGAACGCATATTCACCTATGCTGGTTACGCCCTCTGGTATCACGATTTCCGTTAAGGAATCGCAATATTCGAACGCACCAGAACCTATGCTGGTTAACTGGCTGTTATCGCCAAACGTTACCGTGGTTAAGGAATCGCAAGAATAGAACGCTTGATAACCTATGCTGGTTACGCTATCAGGTATCACGATTTCCGTTAAGGAATCGCAAGAATAGAACGCATAAGAACCTATGCTGGTTACGCTATTAAGTATCATGATTTCCGTTAAGGAATCGCAATGTGCGAACGCCCAATTACCTATGCTGGTTACGCTATTCGGTATCACGATTTCCGTTAAGGAATCGCAAGAAGAGAACGCACCTTCACCTATGCTGGTTAACTGACTGTTTTCCTCAAACGTAATCGTGGTTAAGGAATTGCAATCCTGAAACGCATATTTGCCTATAATAGTTACGCTTTTGGGTATCACGATTTCCGTTAAGGAATCGCAATCATAGAACGCATTTTCACCTATGCTGGTTAACCGGCTGTTATCGCCAAACGTTACCGTGGTTAAGGAATCGCAATCATAGAACGCATAATTACCTATGCTGGTTACGCTATTAGGTATCACGATTTCCGTTAAGGAATCGCAATTATAGAACGCATAATTACCTATGCTGGTTAACTGACTGTTATCGCCAAACGTTACCGTGGTTAAGGAATCGCAATCATAGAACGCTCTATAACTTATGCTGGTTAACTGGCTGTTATCGCCAAACGTTACCGTGGTTAAGGAATCGCAAGAAGAGAACGCTCCTTCACCTATGCTGGTTACGCTGCTGGGTATGATTACCTTGGTAAGGTTGTCAAAACAACAGAATGCATAACTAGATATTTTTGTTGCGGTGGTAAGGGTTATTTCGGTTACTTCTTCCCCGTTAATTTGGAATACTTCCGCATAATACATCGGATTATCATCAAAAATGATTTGCGCCCACTGATCTACCGTTCCTAAATAATTTACAGTGGTTAAGGAATCGCAAGAAGAGAACGCATTATTACCTATGCTGGTTACGCTGCTGGGGATTACGATTTCCGTTAAGGAATCGCAAGAAGAGAACGCATAAGAACCTATGCTGGTTAACTGGCTGTTATCGCCAAACGTTACCGTGGTTAAGGAATCGCAATTACGGAACGCATAATTACCTATGCTGGTTAAC
>JAZUCI010000182.1:0-8370 GCA_045639045.1 Christensenellaceae bacterium | reverse complement strand
AAGTCCATCACGCTAAAAAACGCTTCCGCCGTGGGGGTTACGCCCACGAATTCTCTACCGTGGCTATCGCTACCCACCGAAACGGGCGCGTTATAGCGCTTGCACCAAAGTAATAGTTCGGCGGTTAGCGCGCGGTTATCTCCGCGGTATCCGCCTTCGCGAATGCTTGCTTCGTTAATTTCAATTAAAACCCCCGTTTCTTTTGCGGATCGTACAACGGCGCGTAAATCCAAGGGGTAAGCAATATCCGCAGGGTGCCCCAAGATATCGCAACCGCCCCGTTCCATCAAATGTATCAAGGTTTTGGTGTTTTCGGTAATCCCTGCGTTTTTATAGCACTCTTTATGTAGGGAAGCAATCACGTAATCTAATTTTTTGTATAGGGCGGGGGAAATATCCGTTTCCCCGTTTTTGAACACGTTCGCTTCCGCGCCAATCAAAATTTTAACGCCCGCGCGCGTTTTGGGGGAAAGCAATAAACTTCTAAAACCGCTTTCGGTACAGCCGTTTAGCATACCGCTTGCGTGTTCGCAAATACCAACGGCGGTCAGTCCGCGTTCAAACGCCTTTTTGGCTACGTCAATCACGCGGTCGGTGGTATGATGCCCGCTTGCGGCGGTATGTACGTGCGCGTCAATCGTAAACACGGTTTTGCCCCTCTCCTTTTCGCGTGGAAACGCTAGTTTTTTCTACCTAAAAGAATCTGCGTAAAAGAACACAGTTTCTCTTATACCATTTTACGTAAAAAATTTGGTTTTGTCAAGGGTTTTGGCGAAAAATCCGCAAAAAACCACACAAAAACAACACAAAACAATAAAAATCAAAAAAAACGGGCAAAATTTTTCATTTTCCTATTGACAAACTTTTCCCTTGGGTGTATAATGATTACGACTAAAATTATAGGGTGCCCGTATGCGCGCTTACTTGCGCGTGCGTAAAGCCCCGAAATTCTCCCGCCAAGCGTGGCGGAAAGGAGAAATCTTATGGCAAAATACGATATTTCGGACGTACAAAAAAGCCCGCGAATCCCCGCGCTGATTGAACGCATGTACGCAAAAATGCCCGTTATCGAAGGGGCTCGTGCGCGTTTGATTACCGAATCTTATAAGGAAACCGAAGGCTTACCTTTGGTGCTTCGCCGCGCCAAAGCGTTTGAGCATATCTTAAAAAATATTCCCATCGTGATTCGCGAAGGGGAACTGATCGTTGGTTCTTCCACCATCGCGCCCCGCGGTTGCCAAACCTATCCCGAATATTCTTTCGAATGGTTAGAAGCGGAATTTGAAACGGTGGAAAAACGTTCTGCCGATCCCTTCTATATTTCGGATGAAACCAAGGCGGAACTAAAAGCGGCCAACGCGTATTGGAAAGGAAAAACCAGCAGCGACCTTGCCCTTTCGTATATGAGTAAGGAAGCCAAGGACGGTATCGACCATAACATTTTCACCCCTGGCAACTATTTCTATAACGGGGTGGGGCACGTAACCGTAAAATACGAAGAAGTGCTTGCCCACGGCTTTGAAGGGTATTTAAGTAGAATTGCAAAAGAACGCGAAACCATGAGCGTGGGCGATGCGAACTATTGCAAAAAGTCCAACCTTTTAACCGCAATGGAAATTTCGTGTAACGCGGTAATTCATTACGCAAACCGTTACGCGAAACTCGCTTTGGAAATGGCGGAAAAGGCAACGGGCGCGCGCCGTGAAGAATTGATTCAAATTGCCAAAAACTGCGCGAACGTTCCCGCAAAAGGCGCAAAAACCTTCTATCAAGCGTGCCAAAGCTTTTGGTTCGTGCAACAGTTGTTGCAGTTGGAATCTTCGGGTCACTCCATTTCGCCCGGGCGTTTTGACCAATATATGTATCCCTACTATAAGTCTTGTAGGGAAAACGGCTTAACGCGTGAATTTGCCCAAGAACTTATCGATTGCATTTGGGTGAAATTAAACGACTTAAACAAGTGCCGCGACGCCGCTTCGGCAGAAGGCTTTGCGGGTTACAGCTTATTCCAAAACTTAATCGTAGGCGGGCAAGACGAACAGGGGATGGACGTAACCAACGATTTATCCTTTATGTGCATGAATGCGTCCATGCACACTATGTTGCCCCAACCTTCCCTTTCGGTACGCGTTTGGAACGGCACCCCCCACGAATTTATGTTAAAAGCGGCGGAAGTTACCCGTACGGGTATCGGCCTTCCCGCTTACTATAACGACGAAGTAATTATTCCTTCGCTGATGAGCCGCGGTCTTACGTTAGAAGACGCGCGCACCTATAACATCATCGGTTGCGTAGAACCCCAAAAGGCGGGCAAAACGGACGGATGGCACGATGCGGCGTTCTTTAATATGTGCCGCCCCTTAGAACTCGTGTTCAGCAACGGTGTGGATGCGGGCGTACAAATCGGCCCCAAAACGGGGGAAGTGGAAACCTTCACCACCTTTGAACAGTTCTACGATGCGTACAAAGCGCAAATGGAATTCTGGATTGAAGCCATGGTAAACGCGGATAACGCGATTGACGTAGCGCACGCTGAACGTTGCCCCCTGCCCTTCCAATCCATGATGGTGGATGATTGTATTAAGCGCGGCTTAACCATGCAGGAAGGCGGCGCGGTGTATAACTTTACCGGCCCCCAAGGTTTCGGTATTGCGAATATGGCGGATAGCCTTTACGCAATCAAAACTTTGGTGTACGATGAAAAGAAATATACCTTAAAGGAAGTAAAGGAAGCGCTTGCCGCCAACTACGGCGTGGGCGCGGACGTAGAACAAACCGCAAAAATCGCGGCTATCGTTGCGGCGCAATTAAAGGCGGCGGGTAAGAACGTAAGCGAAAGCGAAGTGGTTCAGGTAGTGCAATCCTTAACGGGTGGCGCAAACGCGGGTAAGTACGCGCAATTAAGAAAGGATATTGAAAAGATTCCCAAGTTCGGTAACGACGTTTTGGAAGTAGACGCGTTTGCTAGGGACGTTGCGTACACGTACACGCGCCCCTTACTAAAATATAAAAACCCCCGCGGCGGTCAGTTCCAGGCAGGTTTATATCCCGTATCCGCAAACGTGCCCTTGGGCGCGCAAACGGGCGCAACCCCCGATGGCAGACTTGCGGGTAGACCCGTAGCGGACGGCGTTTCGCCTTCTGCGGGTAAGGATATTTACGGGCCCACGGCGGCGGCAAACTCCGTTTCCCGTTTGGATCACGGTATCGCTTCTAACGGTACGCTGTTCAACCAAAAATTCCACCCCAGCGCGCTTGCGGGTAAAAACGGGTTGGAAAACTTCGTGGCGCTTATCTTAACTTACTTTGAACAAAAGGGTAGCCATATGCAGTTCAACGTCGTATCCAGGGAAACCTTAATCGACGCGCAAAAGAACCCCGAAAAGTATAAGCATTTGGTGGTTCGCGTAGCGGGTTACAGCGCGCTGTTCACCACCCTTTCGCGTTCTTTGCAGGACGATATTATCAACAGAACCGAACAAGCTTTCCGCGGCTAAAAGCGGCAAAGGATTATGCAAGTAAACGAAAATCAAAAGGGAAGAATCTTCGATATTCAGCGGTATTCCATCCACGATGGCCCGGGGATTCGCACGTTGGTCTTTTTGAAAGGCTGCGTGCTCCGTTGCCGCTGGTGTTGCAATCCCGAATCCCAAGAATATGCAATTCAAACCATGAAACAAGGGGGCGAAGAGAAAATCGTTGGGCAGGACGTAACCGTTGGGGAAGTAATGGAAACGGTGTTAAAGGACCGTTTGTTTTACCGCCGTACGGGTGGGGGAATTACCCTATCGGGCGGGGAATGCTTATGCCAACCCGATTTCACGCGCGAACTACTGAAAGCGGCAAAGCATTACGGTATGACCACCGCCATTGAAAGTATGGCGTGCGCGGATTACAAAGTAATCGAAGATATTTTACCTTATTTAGATTATTATTTAATGGATATCAAGCATACGGACGAAGAAAAGCACCTGGCTTTTACTGGGAAACGCAACGGCTTGATGAAGGAAAACGCGAAAAAGGTGGCGGAAAGCGGTCTTACGAATTTAATTATTCGCGTTCCCGTAGTGCCTACATTTAACGCAACCCCCAAGGAAATTCGGGATATCGCGGCGTTCGCGGCAACCCTTCCCGGGGTAAAGAAAATGCACTTATTGCCCTACCACAGATTAGGGCAGGATAAATACGCGGGGCTAAACAGAACGTACGAAATGGTGCATATTACACCCCCCACGGCGGAAGAAATGGAAGCCCTTTTACAGGCGGCAAAATCCGCCTTCCTCTACGAAGTGCAAATCGGAGGCTAAACTATGAAATTTGAAGATTTAATCCGTTCTTCGGATGAAAAGTTGCGTATCGTTCAGGAATTAGTTCCCGGTAAGCAAATTTCTATCGCGCACGTAATTGCCAATCCGGACGACGTATTGTATACCAAATTGGGGTTAGATCCCACCAAGGAATACAAAAAGGAAGCCATCGGCGTGGTTACCATCACCCCCGCGGAAACCGCAATCATTATCGCGGATATCGCGTTAAAATCTTCGGGTGCGGAACTCGGCTTCGTGGACCGTTTCTCGGGTACGTTAATTTTAATCGGTACGGTAAGCGAAGTGCTTTCTTCCATCACCGCTTTGGTGGATTACGCAAAGGACGTGCTGGGCTTTACCGTATGCCCCATCACGAAAACCTAACCGTTTATGCGGAAAATGATTTTAATGGGGCGCGTGGGCTGTGGCAAAACCACGTTAACGCAGGCGCTCCGTAGCGAAAAAATTCATTACCACAAAACGCAGTACATCAATAACTACGACGTGGTTGTGGATACCCCGGGGGAGTACGCCGAAGAACGCACGCTTGCGCACGCGCTTGCCTTATATTCTTACGAATGTCAAGTGGTTGCGCTATTAGTTGCTTCTAACGAGCCGTACTGTATTTTCCCGCCCGGTTGCGCGGGGACTTCTAACCGCCCCGTTATCGGAATCGTAACCAAAATCAACGATAAAAACGCCAACGTGTTTGCGGCTACTACGTGGCTTCACATGGCGGGAATTTCCAAAATCTTCTACGTGGATAGTACCACGGGGGAAGGGCTTGCCGAAATTTTCGAATATTTGGCGGAAGAAGGGGACGAGCTTCCTTGGTTGGCGCGTCAATTCCCCAAAAACAAACAAAAAACCACATAAAAACCAAGACTTTCCAACAAAAAACCACAAAAAATCAAAAAAATTTCAAAAAAGATATTGACTTTGTTTGGTTTTTGTTGTATAATGGTATCAAAGAACGGTGGAAAGGGGATGGTATCGCCTTTTTACAAGTTTCAAAGATAAAAAAATATCATATTTCATAGGAGAAGAAAGATATGGTAATGGTAAACGAATACGAAATCAAAAAACAAATTTGCGACATCGGTAAGCGGATTTACAATCGCGGCATGGTTGCTTCTAACGACGGTAACATTTCCGTTAAGTTAAACGACCACGAATTCCTTTGCACCCCCACGGGCGTATCCAAAGGTTTCATGACCCCCGAATACATCTGCAAGGTTGACGAAAACGGTAAAGTAATTCAAGCAAACCCCGGTTTCAAACCCTCTTCCGAAATTAAAATGCACATGCGTGTGTATAAGGAACGTCCCGACGTTAAATCGGTTGTTCACGCACACCCCATGTACGCAACCAGCTTCGCTATTGCGGGTATTCCTTTAACGCAACCCATCATGCCCGAAGCAGTTATCACCCTTGGCTGCGTTCCCATCGCTGCTTACGGTACTCCTTCTACCGAAGAAATTCCCGATGCAGTTTCCGAACACGTTCAATTCTTTGACGCAGTTCTTTTGGAAAACCACGGTGCGCTTACCTTCTCTGATTCCTTGCTTTCCGCATACCACAAAATGGAATCCGTAGAATTCTACGCACGCCTTCTGTTCAACGCTAAGCTTCTTGGCGGTCCCAAGGAACTTTCCAAAGAACAAGTAGAACGCTTGTACGAAATCAGAAGACAATTCGGTATGACCGGTCGTCACCCCGCTAACCTTTGCCCCAACGCAAAAGCAGGTCTTCCCAGCTGCCACAGCTGCGGCGGCAACTGCTCCTGCCACGGCGGTAATAAAGCGGACGATAGCGCTTTGATTGCTGAAATTACCAAAAAGGTAATGGCTCAACACGGTAAATAAGTTATGAGTTACGACCTGAATCAGGTGGTAGAACAGGTGGTAAAAACCGTTCTTTCCACCGAAAGCGGGTTGACCTTGCGTCAGGCGGAAGCTCTTGCAGCCGCCGTTGAAACGCGCGCGAAGCAAATGGGTATGAAAGTCGTCGTTGCGGTTTGCGACGAAGGCGGAAATCCGTTACTGCTTCATAGGCAGGAGGGCGCGTTTATCGCAAGTTGCGACATCGCGCAAAATAAAGCCTACACTTCGGTAGCCCTAAAAATGCCCACCAAGGATTTAGCGTCTTTGGCGGCGCCGGGCGGTAGCCTTTACGGCATCCAATTCACTAACAACGGTAAAATCGTTATCTTCGGCGGGGGCGTTCCCTTAATTAGAAACGGTAAAATCGTGGGTGGCTTCGGTGTTTCGGGGGGAACTGCCAAACAGGATACTGAACTAGGCGACTATGCAAAACAATTTTTTGCGGAGGAGCTTTTATGAACGAACAACAAGTTCATGAAATCGTGAAACAAGTCATTGCCAAAATGCAATTGACGGACGTTCCCGAACAGTTGGGCGTTTTCACGGATATGAATAAAGCCATTGACGCCGCGAAGGAAGCGCAAATCACCGTTCGTAATATGACGATGGACGCACGCGAAAAAGTAATTGCGAACATCCGTAAAAAAACGGTAGAAAACGCGGAAACGCTTGCCCGTATGGCGGTGGAAGAAACCGGCATGGGTAACGTCGGGCATAAAATTTTAAAACATCATTTGGTAGCGGAAAAAACCCCCGGTACCGAAGATATTACTACCGAAGCGTGGTCGGGAGATCGCGGTTTAACTTTGGTAGAACGCGGACCGTTCGGGGTTATCGGCGCAATCACGCCCTGTACCAACCCCAGCGAAACGGTTATCTGCAACACCATCGGTATGTTTGCGGGCGGCAACACGGTAGTATTTAACTGTCACCCCGCAGCCGTTAAAACCTCTAACTTTGCGGTAGATATGATCAACCGCGCAAGTTTGGAAGCGGGCGGACCTAACAACATTGCGGTTTCTATGGTAAAACCCACTATGGAAAGCAGCGCTACTATGTTAAAGCATAAGGATATTCACCTTATCGCCGCAACGGGTGGCCCCGGCGTTGTTACCACCGTACTTTCCTCTGGGAAACGCGGTATCGGCGCAGGCGCAGGGAATCCCCCCGCGCTCGTAGACGAAACTGCGGACGTTCGCGCGGCTGCAGAACACATCGTAAACGGTTGCACCTTTGATAACAACCTTCCCTGTATTGCAGAAAAGGAAGTCGTTGCCGTATCTTCGGTAATTGACGAACTGATGCATTACATGGTGGAAGAACAAGGATGCTATCTTGCTTCTAAAGAAGTGCAGGAAAAACTTACCGCCACCGTTCTTACCCCCAAGGGTTTGAACCGTAAGTGCGTAGGCAGAAGCGCAAAAGCGCTCCTTGCTATGATCGGAATTGACGTTCCCGATAACATTCGTTGCATTATCTTTGAAGGGGAAAAGGAACATCCCTTAATTGCGGAAGAATTGATGATGCCCATCTTGGGTGTGGTTCGCGCTAAGGATTTTGAAGACGCGCTTGAAAAGGCAGTTTGGCTGGAACACGGCAACCGCCACTCCGCGCATATTCACTCTAAAAACGTAGACCACCTTACCAAATACGCAAAGGCAATGGACACGGCAATTTTAGTTAAGAACGCGCCTTCTTACGCAGCGCTCGGTTTTGGCGGCGAAAGCATTTGCACCTTTACCATCGCTTCGCGTACGGGCGAAGGATTAACCTCTGCAAAAACCTTCACCAAGGCAAGAAGATGCGTTATGGGCGATAGCCTGTGCATCCGATAAGGAGAACGAAATGAGCAATATTAATATTGAAGAAATCGTAAAACAAGTTCTTGCAAATATGGGCGGCACTTCGGTAAAGGCAAGCGCTTCTACCGGCGGCGCAATTCCCGCAACCGCGCGCGTTGCAATGCTCGTTGAAAAAGAACGTTTCGAAATTAAAGAATATCCCATGCCCGTTGTTGGGGACGACGACGTTTTGGTTCGCGTTGAAGGCTGCGGCGTTTGCGGTACGGATGCGCACGAATATAAACGCGATCCCTTTAACCTTATCCCCGTGGCGCTTGGTCACGAAGGTACGGGCGAAATCGTAAAAATGGGTAAAAATGTACAAAAGGATAGCGCGGG
>JAZUCI010000181.1:0-1909 GCA_045639045.1 Christensenellaceae bacterium | reverse complement strand
GCCTTTCTTTGGTGGTGGGTGTTGTTGCGGATACAAACTGCAAATATTTTTCGTTAGGCTTCTGTTTCACGGGGCGCTTCTCCTTCTTTTTTTGGCGATACGTGCAAAGACTTGCCATCGTAAATCCTTTGTACTGTGATTTTGCGATATACGTGCATAAATTTCTCCTTTTTTCTTATCTTGTGGAAAAGAAAGCGTTTCATACCGAAAATAAAAAAATAAGCGCGACCGATTTGGCCGCGCCTAAAACTTTTTAATTTATGAAATAACGATTCTTTATTCCACTTTAGAAAGAACGTATTCCCCCTTACCGCTTAACATAACTTTGCCGTAATTAGCGGGAATAAAGAAGGTATCGCCCTTCGTGAAAGATTGCCCTTCAATTTCGCCTTCGCCCGATAAGAAGGTTACGGATAAGAAACTTTGTCCGTCCGTTGCAATTTCGTCCTTTTCGGCAAAATTTCCGCGAATTACGGTAAAGTAGGGGCAACGAGCCAACAGTTCTTTGCCGCCACCCAAGTTTTGGGGAACGACTTTATCCTTGTATTCGGTTAAATCCGAAACAAGCACCGCTTTTTCCACGTGCAGTTCCCTGCCCTTGCCCGTTTTTTTATCAATTCTACCGTAATCGTATACGCGATAGGTTAAGTTACTGTTTTGTTGAATTTCGCAAATGGTTACCCCTGCGCCAATGGCGTGGATCGTACCCGAAGGGATAAAATAGCATTCCCCGTTTTGCACTTCGTAAAAACGGAGCGCATCAAGAAGGGTATTATCCGCAATGCGGCGGGAAAATTCTTCTTTGGAAATTTCCTTTTCAAATCCGCAATAAATCCCCGCGCCGGGTTCGTGATCTACGATGTACCACATTTCGGTTTTTCCGTATTCCCCTTCGTTTTTAAGGGCGTAATCATCCGAAGGATGTACTTGCACCGAAAGGTTTTCTTTTGCATCGATCAACTTGATAAGTACGGGGAAAAATTCGAATTTTGCGGCGGCAGAGCCTAACATTTCGGGGGTAAGAACGCTTTTTAAGGTTTTACCTGCGTTTTCCCCGTTTGCAATTACCGAAGGGCCCGCATCGTGACAACTGAGTTCCCAACTTTCCGCAACGATGGGTAGATCCGTGTTTTTGTTCCACTCCGTTTTCAATTTGGTTCCGCCCCATAAATTATCCTTGTAGGCGGGTGTTAACTTATAAATTTCCATTAGAAAATTACCTCCTGTCTGATATCTTTACTGTCTTCGTTTTGCAGAATCATATTTACGATTTCGTAATAAGTTTCCCCGTTGATTTGGTAAGTTTTCCCAAATCGTCCTTCCCCGTTTACAATCTTGCCAATCATTAAATCCCCTACGAAATAACGGGTTTTGCCACGGCAAGCGTTTTTAGTTATGGGAAGATCAAATGAAAGGGTTACGGTTTGCGGAGCGGCAACTTCCACCACGGCAAAGCCGTTTTGTATTTGTGCGGTTTCCCCGTTTACGCGCACGTTCGCTGCAAATTCGGGTACGTATAAGCGAAGTGTGAACGCCGTATCCACTTTCGTGATATCCAAGGTTACTTCGGAAGCGTTCCAATCGTTTACCCTTTGGGTAAGTTTTACTTTTTCCCCAATCAGTTCCGCTTCGTTATCGTTATACAAGGGAACGAACACTTCCTTGCCGCGAGTTAAATACTGCGCGGAAGAAAGGCGGTAAAGCCCTTCCCCACAACGCATAGAACAGCACCAAAACGCTTCGAACACGCCTTCCCCGGGGGTTAAAACGGGTTGATTTTCGGTAGTACAGATATCACAACCCAAACCGCCGTTATAACGCTGCGAAAAACGGAACGCGTTTTTATAAATACGGTTTAACGCTTGCGCGTACTTATATTCGCCCGTAAAAGCAAACAGTTCCATTGCCA
>JAZUCI010000180.1:0-3364 GCA_045639045.1 Christensenellaceae bacterium | reverse complement strand
CTGCTTCTAACGCTTTTCTGGCTTCTTCACCGTACTTAATTTGTTTTGCCATAAGATTTTACTGCCTCCTTATTCCAAAACCGCAAGAATATCGGTCTGTTTCAAAATTACGTATTTTTCTCCGTCAACTTTCACTTCGCTACCCGCGTAGTTCGCGTATAACACGGTGTCGCCAACCGAAACAACCATATCAACTTGTACGCCGTCTACCATTCCGCCCGCGCCTACGGCAACAACCGTTGCGGTTTGTTGTTTTTCTTGCGCTGCGGTGGGAAGAACGATGCCGCTTTTCGTTTTATCGTCCGAATTGTTTACTTTAACAACCACTCTGTCAAACAATGGTTTAATTTTCATTTGAATAAACCTCCGTTAGTTTTTAATTTGTAAAGTGTTTAGCACTCTCTACATTTGACTGCTAATATTATACCATATTTTTATGCGATGTCAAACGTTTTTTGCATAAAAAAGATAAATATAAATAAAAAACTTTGTCGCAATATGCATTTCTTTTCCTAATAGGAAAAGAGTAGGCGTTTTTTAAGTGAACAAAGGAAAAATAATAGTGGAAAAAAGTCAATCTTTTCCATAAAAACCGTTGAAAAAAAGCAGTTAATGTAGTATAATTAGAATATAGGGGGATTTTGACTTATGAATAAATGGGATCAAAGATTTATGGAAATGGCGTACCAAATCGGTTCGTGGGCTAGTTGCTATCAAGCAAACCGCAAAATCGGCGCGGTAATCGTAAAAGATAAGCGCATTTTAACCACGGGTTACAACGGCGCGCCCAGCGGGGTGAAAAGCTGCAAGGAAAGGGAAGAATGTTTAAGAAGAAAGCTAAACATTCCCAGCGGCACGAAGCACGAACTTTGCTACGGTGTTCACGCCGAACAAAACGCAATTGCGCAAGCGGCTAAACTTGGTATTTCCGTGGAAGGCGCAACCCTTTATTGCACGCATCAACCTTGTGTTATTTGCTGTAAGATGATTATCAATTCGGGAATAAAGCGCGTTGTGTACGATCAACCCTATCCCGATGAATTTTCTATGCAATTATTTAATGAAGCAGGCGTTTTAGTTGAACGCTTTGAAGGAGACAAAAATGACTAATCCTATCGTTACTTTTACTATGGAAAACGGGAAAACGTTCCGCGCGGAACTGTATCCCGAAGTTGCGCCCAACACCGTTCATAATTTTATTTCGTTAATCCAAAAGGGTTTTTACGACGGGGTTATTTTTCACCGCGTAATTCCCGGATTTATGATTCAAGGGGGCGACCCCACGGGTACGGGCACGGGCGGCGCAGGTTACCAAATTGCAGGGGAATTTAAGCGCAACGGTTTTAACAATACGTTAAAGCACACGCGCGGCGTTCTTTCTATGGCAAGAACGTTCTTGCCGAATAGCGCTTGCTCGCAATTTTTCGTAATGCATCAAAACGCCCCGCATCTTGATGGGGAATACGCCGCTTTTGGGAAAGTAACCGAAGGTATGGAAGTGGTAGATGAAATTGCCTCTACCCCTACCGATTACGCTGATAAACCTTTAACGCCCCAAAAAATGGCGAAAGTTACGGTGGAACTGTTTGGGGAAGAATATCCCGAACCCACTCGCTACCGTTAAGGAATAAAAATGAAAATAACGGGGAATATTAAAACAATACTCCCCGTAAAACAAAAAAAGAATCGGTAAAAACCGATTCTTTGGCAGGGGAGACGCGATTCGAACACGCAACCGGCGGTTTTGGAGACCGCTGCTCTACCGTTGAGCCACTCCCCTAGGCGCTCAACTATTATACAATACAAAAAAAGTAAAGTCAACAAATTCACGCAGTTTTTTTGAAAATTTCCGTGAAAAAGGAGTTGCTCTTGAAAAAACGCGTAGTGATTTATACGGATGGGGCTTGTTCGGGGAATCCCGGCGTAGGCGGCTGGGGTGCTATTTTAAGTTATCGCGGTAAGGAAAAAGAACTTTCGGGTGGGGAAATGGAAACCACTAATAACCGCATGGAAGTTACTGCCGTTATTCGCGCGTTGCAGGCGTTAAGGGAGCCGTGTATCGTTGAAGTGTATAGCGATTCGGCTTATACCGTAAACGCTTTTAACGAAGATTGGATTTCTTCGTGGCAAAATAGCGGTTGGCGGGGCGCGGATAAAAAAGAAGTTAAAAATAGGGATTTGTGGGAAGAACTGCTTGCGCTTACCAAAACGCACGCGGTTACCTTTATCAAAGTAAAAGGGCATAGCGATAACGAAAAAAATAACCGTTGCGATGCAATCGCGCGGGCAGAAATTAAAAAGTTAGTCGCGCAGGTATAACCAATAAGTTCCTAATTGCCTTAATTGCGGGAGCAGCCATGAAGGATTTCAAAAAAGCAATAATGCCAATAACGGTTTTTCTGTTGGGGGCGTTATCCGTGTTGTTCGGTGTTTTGAGCATAGAGAATTCCACGGTTTCCCTTATAACGGAACGCAAAGGCGTTTGGAACTTCCTCTTAATCTTTTCGATTTGTCTGCTTTCCTCACTCGTTTATTTGCTAGAATATTACCAAAAAGAAAAAACGCGCAAAATTTTCATCCTTTTACTGGGAACGCTTTTTTTCGTTTTTCTTTTCATTTATTTTTACGGAAGGTTAAAACAATCGGTAAATCTTTCTTCTGTGGAAGATTTACGCGCCTTTATCGCTGCGAAAGGGCAAAGCGCAGTTTGGTTGTTTATTCTTGTGCAATTTGCGCAAGTAACCTTAATTCCTATTCCTTCTACCATAACTACGGGCGCGGGATACGCGCTATTTGGGTTATGGAAGGGGACGATTTATGCTTTTATCGGCTCTATGCTTGGATCCGTTCTTGCTTTTGCTATCGGCAAGGTTCTTGGTTACCGCGCCGCGGCGTGGATCGTTGGAAAAGAAACGCTGGACGGTTGGCTTAAAAAATTGCAAGGCAAAGATAAACTGTTGTTAACCTTTATGTTTATTATGCCGTTTTTCCCGGACGACATACTTTGTATTATTGCGGGACTTTCTTCTATGTCTACGCAATTTTTCGTTACGATGATGCTCCCCGTTCGGTTTATATCTATTTTTACCACTTGTTTAACGCTAAGCGGAAAACTAATTCCATTCCGTTCGTGGGGAATTGCCGTTTGGGGCGTATTATTTGCCGTTGTAATCGCGGTAACGCTAATTCTTTGGAAAAGGGGAACGAAGCTGCAAGAGGTATTCTTGCGTTGGTTTCAAAAAAGGAAGAAAGATGATAAGTAGGGTGATTTTACACTCCGATCTTAATAATTTTTTTGCTAGCGTGGAAAGGATGCTGCATCCTGAATTCAAAGACGCGCCCCTTGCGGTTTGCGGGGATCCCA
>JAZUCI010000179.1:0-3252 GCA_045639045.1 Christensenellaceae bacterium | reverse complement strand
AGCGGTGATGGTAACGACGCTACCCTTAGGACCGCGGATTGCGCCTTTGTTGAGGGGTGCGTTTCTTGCCGCGTCAACCTTTACGATTGCAAGGATTTGTACGGTTACCATTTCGTGACCGTAGTGACCGGGCATATGCTTTTGCTTGAATACTCTCGAAGGAGAGCTGTTCGCACCCATAGAACCTACTTCTCTGTGAACGGGGCCCACACCGTGGGTTTCCATCAATCTGTGTTGGTTCCATCTTTGGATAACGCCCGTGAAACCGCGACCGCGGGTAAGACCGGATACGTCTACCTTATCGCCTTCCGCAAAAGTTTCAGCGGTGATAACCGTGCCAACTTCTACGCCTTCAACGTCCGTTCTGAATTCCTTCAGATACTTTTGGGGTTTTACACCCGCTTTTTTGAATTGACCAAGGTCAGGCTTGCTTACGCGCTTTTCGTCCACTTCAGAGAAACCTAATTTTACTGCTGTGTAACCGTCTCTCTCCATGGTCTTAACTTGCACTACGGGGCAAGGACCAGCCTCTACTACCGTGACGGGAATTACTTTTCCTTCGGGGGAAAATACCTGCGTCATCCCTAACTTTCTTGCAATGATTGCTTTATTCATAGATAAAGTTCATCCTCCTATAATAGTTTTTCGTTTTTAGATTTTGATTTTGATGTCAACGCCTGCGGGAAGAGTGATGCTATCCAAAATCTTCGCGTTGGGCGAATAGATGTCAATCAATCTCTTGTGCGTGCGAATTTCAAACTGTTCGCGGCTATCCTTGTACTTGTGGGGGGAACGAAGGATGGTTACGATTTCCTTTTCCGTAGGAAGGGGAATAGGACCGCTGATCTTTGCGCCCGCCTTTTGCATTGCGTCTACGATTTTAGCCGCTGCTGCGTCTACTAAATCGTGGTCGTATGCCGCCAACTTGATTCTGATTTTCTGACTTGCCATTGTTGTTTTCTTTCCTCCATTTTTATACTAACAATCTCGTGTCAACCTAGCCGTGTGTGTCCCGATGCTTTCATAAAAAAACCATTCACTGTGGAAATACCGCTGTGAATGGTAAAATTATCAAAATATCGTCGTTAGTCGCAGGGATTCAATCCCCACATTTGTCAATAGAAATTATCTTGCTTTTATAAAGCATTAAGTAACTTTCTATCTCAACCCAAATTACACAGCCTACTAATTATAGTAAAATCCGTCAAGATTGTCAAACGTTTTGCGCCTATTTTTACAAGTTTTTTGTGTTTTTTTAAGGGTTTTTTGGTCGCGTGAAAAACCGCACGAAGTATTGTGGTTTTTGGGGTGAACGGACACAAGATACGGGGCGCGTTTTTACGCTCTTCCACGTAATATTTATCATTATTTCGTCGTACACGCGCACAAAAGGGGCGGTTTTGCCGATTTTCACCCCTTATCCCGCGAAAATCGTGGTTTTTTGCGTTTGCTATTAGGAAAGAGGGGTTTTAAGCAAGTTTCCCCTACTATTCGCTAAACAACGTGGTAGATAGGTACCGTTCCCCCGTATCGGGCAGAATGACTACCACCGTTTTATTTGCGTTTTCTTCCCGCTTTGCCACTTGAATTGCCGCGGATAGCGCCGCGCCTGCGGAAATGCCCGATAAAATGCCTTCGGTTTTCGCAAGTAACCGCGCGGCTTCATACGCGCTTTGGGTGGATGCGGTAATTACTTCGTCAATCACTTCCCTATGTAACACTTCGGGGATAAAGCCCGCGCCAATGCCTTGCAACCCGTGTGCGCCCGCAGGTTTGCCCGAAAGAACTGCGGAGGTTTCGGGTTCTACCGCCACCGCTTGCAAGGTGGGAATTTTTTCTTTTAAGAATTGCGCCGTTCCCGTAAGGGTGCCACCCGTACCAACGCCCGCAACCAACACGTCCACCTTTCCTTGCGTGTCCGCGTAAATTTCGGGGCCCGTGGTTAGATAATGCGCCTTCGCGTTAGAAGGGTTTACGAATTGCCCCGCCAAAAACGCGTTAGGCGTTTCCTTTGCCAAGGCTTCTGCGCGGGCGATTGCGCCCGCCATCCCTTCACTTGCCGGGGTTAAAACAAGTTCCGCCCCGTAAGCGCGCATTAAGGATTTGCGTTCTTCACTCATGTTTTCGGGCATCACGATTATGGCGCGATATCCCTTTACAGCGGCCGCCATGGATAAACCAATGCCCGTGTTACCGCTGGTCGGCTCTATCAACACACCGCCTTTTACTAAACGGCCGTCCGCTTCCGCATCCGCAATCATTTGGAGTGCCACGCGGTCCTTTGCCGAACCCCCGGGGTTCATCCCTTCCGCCTTTGCCAAAATTACGGCATGCGAACCCACCGCCTTTTCTAACCTGGAAAGACGAATTAACGGGGTGCGCCCCACCGCTTCTAATACCGAATTTAAAATTGCCATAGTTTCCTCCTTTTAGGATTATTTGGAGTAAGGAACTTTTACAAAGGTACTCTTTTCAATTGCAAAGAAGTTATCAATCCAAAGCGTACCGCTTACACAACCGTTTGCCTTTAAGTATACGGTGTATACGCCCGTGGTGGGTGCAGTCCATTCTCTTAATCCGCCACCTTGATCCGCAGGCATGTTACCTTTGAAATCAGGAACATACCAATCATTGTTACTAGGTCTCCAGGTTAAGTGTAAGTTGGTCCTATACAAATGGTCGTTACTAGCATCATTTAAGGCAACGCCCTTAGGTGCGATAAGCGTACCCGAGTCAAAGCCAGCGAGGGTAGTGTAGTTTTCACCCTTCGTTGCGCAACTGATGTAGTAAGTTTTGCCTGCTTCCGCATAGAAGTCAAATTGCGCAGCGAACAAGTTGTAACTCCTTCCATATTCTGCGGGGAATACCAACTTAATGGAACCCGTACCTTCATCGTAGCTGGTGGTTGCATCGTAAGTTGCATACTTTGCGGTATTCCAACTCATAAATGCACTAATATCGCTATTTGCAAGGGTGGGATCGGTAACAACGTAGTTGGTATCAATACCCGTTACGTGGATATCAATTTGGTCTACGTAGAAGGTACCGCCCGTTAAACCGAACAACTTAAGCCCAAGTGCCATCTTGGTGTTGGCGTGCAATTCGAAGGTGTAGGTTAAATACTTCCATTCGGAGTTAGAGCCAACCGACTGACGCCATGCGCTGTACTGACCAACGTTATCCATTGCTTTATTATCAGCCTTAAACGCATCTACCTTATCGATTAAGATAATGCTTGCATCCACACCCGAG
>JAZUCI010000178.1:0-4634 GCA_045639045.1 Christensenellaceae bacterium | reverse complement strand
CACGGAATCGTTCTTGCAAAAAACGAAAGCGCAAAAAAGGCAGGTGTAAAAACGGGAATGACTATACGTGAGGCAAAAAAACTTTGCCCCGATATGGTCGTTACTGCGCCGCATCCCGAAGAATACGAAAAGGTGTCTAGGCGCGTGCGCGCCATATACAAACAGTACACCAATCAAGTAGAGCCGTTTGGAATAGACGAAGCGTGGTTGGACGTAACCCACAGTACGCATTTTGGCACGGGTGTGGAAATTGCCAATCGCTTAAGGCAAGAAATTAAGGAAAAAATTGGTATTACTGCTTCTGTTGGGGTTAGTTTTAATAAATGTTTTGCTAAACTTGGCTCTGACTTTAAAAAACCCGATGCAACTACCGAAATTTCCAAACAAAATTTTAGGCAGTTTATTTGGCCGCTTGCGGTTTCCGATTTGCTATTCGTTGGGAAAAGCGCGGTGGAAAAATTAAAAAAATACAACGTGTTTACCATAGGTGATTTAGCAAAAACGGACGAAACCTTTTTACGCGCTAAATTTGGGAAATTAGGTAGCGTTTTGTTTGAATACGCAAACGGATACGACAATAGCCCCGTAATAGCGGAAGGTCAGGAAGATTGCGCTAAATCAATTGGCAACAGTATTACTACCTATCGTGATATGGTAAACGTAGAAGATGCAAAAGTGCCCGTTTACTCCCTTTGCGATAGCGTGTCCACAAGATTGCAAGAAAGTGGATTAGGAAAGGCTACCACCGTTCAGTTGTTCGTACGCGATGCATACTTGCGTTCGTACACCCGCCAATGCAAAATACCCCCCAGCAGCTTATCTGCGGATTTTGCGCAGGCGATTTTCCAACTGATGCGTAAACACGACGTATTTTCTTCCCCTTTACGCGCCATTGGCGTTTCGGTACGCGATTTTACCCAAGAAGGCGAGCAGGTGGATTTGCTTTCCTTCCGCGCAAACCGAAAAAAGGAAGAATTGCAAAAGGTAATTTTTGAACTTAAAGACCGTTACGGTAAGGGGGTAATTGACCGCGCCGTAGTGTATTCGGACGTAAAGATGATAAAAAATGGGGAACATACCTTCCCCGAAGGGGACGTTAAAGAGTGAAGGAAGGAATTGTTTTAATTGAAAAATTAATCGCATACGCGCGCGCCTTCTTATATTTAGAAGAAACGGACGTTACTTATATGCGCAACCGTTTGCGCCAAACGTTAAACGTGGAAGGTAGCATAGCGGAAAAAATAGACGTATCGTACGTTGCAAAAATGGAAACGCCCGACGCGCTTTTGCGCGAACTCGCGGAATATTTGCAAGCGCATTCCGTTTGTCCCGAAGAGGATATCGAGCGTTTTTCGGCAATGCTAATGGGGGAACTATCTCCTCGTCCTTCCGCCGTAGTACACGCATTCCGTACAACGAAGGAGCGTGTTGGATCGGAAGCTGCTTGTGAATACTTGTATCACCTTTCTATGAAAAACGACTACATAAAAAAGTCGGCGGTTGATAAGAACTTAAAGTGGGATTATGCGGACCAAGAAACGGGAAATCGGTTGGAAATTACCGTAAACCTTTCAAAACCCGAAAAGAATAATAAAGATATTGCAAAACTGCTTTCTTTGCCCAAAACGAACGATCTTCCGTACCCGCCGTGCGTGCTTTGTAAGGAAAACGAAGGGTTTTACGGCAATGCGAAAATCGCGCCCAGAACCAACCTTCGCACCCTTCCGCTAACTTTGGCGGGGGAATCGTGGTTCATGCAATATTCGCCCTATTTATATTATAACGAGCATTGCATCGTAATTAATAACGAACACGTTCCCATGGTTATCAATAAAAAAACCGTGCAGCGCGTTTTGGATTTCGTTTCGTACTTGCCCGAATATTTTCTTGGCAGTAACGCTGCATTGCCTATCGTTGGCGGTTCAATCCTAAACCACGAACATTATCAGGGCGGGCGGCACGTAATGCCGATGCATGATGCAAAAGTGGTAAAACCCGTCTATTTTGAAAACTTTACGGAAGTTGAAGTGGGGATTTTGGGTTGGTATAATAGCGCCATCCGTTTGGTTTCGGCAAAGCGCGAGCAAATTGAACGCATTGCGGAAACAGTCATTACCCTTTGGGAAAACTATACGGATGAAAGCGTAGGAATTTATGCGAATACGGGGGATGTAAAACATAATACGCTTTCTCCCGTTGCAAGAATTTTGCCTAATGGGAAATACTGTTTGGAAATCATTTTACGAAACAACCGTACGGATGAAACCTATCCCGAAGGCATTTTCCACGCCCATCCCGAATATCACAACGTTAAACACGAAGGGATTGGTTTGATCGAGGCAATGGGGTTATTTATTCTTCCCGGAAGGTTAAAAAGGGAAATGCAAGGAATTGCCGCCTTTTTAACGGGGGAGGAGTCTTATAATGAAGAGGCCCTTGGGGTACCCGATCACCCCTTGTTCGTTCATAGAAACGCTATCCAAAGTTTAGTGCAAACCTACGGTACGAATTTATCCGCGGAAGAAGCGGAAAAAGCCGTTGTTTCATATATCAACGACGTATGCAAAAACATTTTATACAATACGGCGGTATTTAAAAAAGACGAAAGTGGGGAAGCCGCGTTTATGCGGTTTTTATCTAAAGTGGAGGAGTTCTTATAATGAAAATTTTAGTCACGGGCGGTACCGGTTATATTGGTAGCCATACGGTTGTTACCCTTTTAGATAAAGGATACGACGTGGTTATTTGCGATAATCTTTCCAACAGTAAAAAGGTGGTTTTAGATAAGATTTTCCAGTTAACGGGTAAAAAAGTGCCCTTTTACCAAACGGACATAACGGATAAACAAGGGCTTTCGGTTATTTTTAAGGAACATAAAATCGACGGCGTAATTAACTTTGCGGGTTTAAAAGCCGTTGGCGAATCGAATCGGATTCCCTTGGAGTATTATTACAATAACGTAACCGGTATGTTAGTTCTTTTAGACGTAATGCGTGAAAATGAATGCTTTAATTTGGTATTTTCTTCTTCTGCAACCGTTTACGGGGTTCCTAAAACCGTTCCCATTAAAGAGGATGCGCCCCTTTCCGCAACTAACCCTTACGGGAGAACGAAATTGTATATCGAAGGCATTTTAACCGATTTGGCGCATTCGGACGCCCGTTGGAATATCGCGCTTCTTCGTTATTTTAATCCCATTGGCGCGCACGAAAGTGGTATCATTGGGGAAGATCCCAACGGAATCCCTAACAATTTAGCGCCATACATTTTAAAAGTTATCGTGGGAAAACTTCCCATTTTGCACGTTTACGGTAACGATTATCCCACCCCGGACGGAACGGGTGTGCGTGACTATATTCACGTTTGCGATTTGGCAGAAGGGCACGTTAACGCTTTGGAAAAGTTAAATACGGGTAGCGGACTATTTGCCGTAAATCTTGGTACGGGCACGGGGTATAGCGTGTTGGATATCGTAAAAGCGTTTGAAAAGGCTTGCGGATATGCAATTCCGTACGTGATTGACGGGCGTAGAGAAGGGGACGTTGCAACTTGTTACGCAGATCCTTCTTATGCAAAAGAACTGATTGGCTTTACTGCTACGCGCGATCTGGAAAAGATGTGTGAAGACTCCTATCGTTGGCAAGTTAACAATCCCGACGGATACGTTGAATAAAGATTGATAAAACTCCTGCTTTTTGGCGGGGGTTTTTTCTAAGAAAAAACAAAATATAAAAAATACCCGTAAATAAGGGTTGACTATTGACGGGGAAGGTGCTATAATAATATCGGTGGCAATTGGGATTTTTTGCTACCAAATACACGTATAAAGAAGGATTGTAATGAAAGTACAAATTACCGAAACCGTTTTAAGAGATGCCAACCAATCCTTAATGGCAACTAGACTTCCGTTTGAGAAGTTTGCTCCCGTTTTGGAGACGATGAATCGCGCAGGATACTACTCCGTGGAATGTTGGGGTGGCGCAACCTTTGATTCATGCTTGCGCTTTTTAGGGGAAGATCCGTGGGATCGTTTGCGCAAAATTAAGGCGCTTATGCCCAACACCAAATTGCAAATGCTTTTGCGCGGTCAAAACTTATTGGGTTATAAACATTATCCCGACGACGTAGTTCGTAAGTTTGTTGAACATTCCGTAAAAAACGGTATTGATATCGTTCGTATTTTCGATGCGCTTAACGATACGAAAAACGTAAAGGTTGCCGTAGAAGCAACCTTAAAAGCAGGCGCAATGGCAAGCGGCGCTATTTGCTATACCACCAGCCCCGTACATACCTTAAAAAATTTCGTACAAGTTGGTAAAGAATTAAAAGAAATGGGGGTTGCAACCCTTTGCATTAAAGATATGGCAGGCGTTATGGGCCCGCAAGAAGCGTACGATTTGGTTTCC
Organism: Christensenellaceae bacterium; assembly: GCA_045639045.1. Lineage (GTDB taxonomy): Bacteria > Bacillota > Clostridia > Christensenellales > Borkfalkiaceae > SIG402. The sequence continues at coordinate 228 of JAZUCI010000178.1, read as the reverse complement.
GCTTTGAAAAATGAAGTTGGCCTTCCCGTAGTGCTTCACACCCACTCGACTACCGGTCTTGGCCCCGTAACCTTATTGAAGGCGGTAGAAGCAGGGGTGGACGTAATTGATACCGCAACTTCCGCGTTCTCGGGCGGTACTTCTCAACCCGCAACCGAAACTATGGTATATTTGTTAAAGCAGTTGGGTCACGAACTTACCGTAGATAGCAACGTATTAAAAGAAGTT
>JAZUCI010000177.1:0-6357 GCA_045639045.1 Christensenellaceae bacterium | reverse complement strand
GGTAGGGCGGCCGCGGAAAGCAGCGCGTCCATGATCGCGTGGCAAAGCACGTCCGCATCGCTATGCCCCAAAAGCCCTTTCGTATGGGGAATTTCCACGCCCCCTAAAATCAGTTTGCGGTTTTCCACTAACCTATGGGTATCGTACCCCACGCCCACCCTGCCGTTTTGCGCGAAGCAAAAATCTTGGGGGTAAGTCAGTTTTTTGTTTTCTTCCTCCCCCTTAATTAAGTGGGGGGTATCGAAAAACTTGCAGTATACCGCCGCATCGTCCGTGTAGCTTTCCGCGCCCACGCACGCGTATGCGTTCCTAATATCTTTAAGCAAAAAGCATTGGGGGGTTTGCACCGCCAAAAGGGAATTGCGGTTTAGGGGAGTAACGCCCGTGGGGGAACTGCCCCAAACGGTATCCGTGGGGGGAATTGCGGGTAAGGCGCTGCCCACCTTTTCGGTTTGTAAAATGCAACGGGAAATCAAATTTTCGCTTACGAAGGGGCGAGCCCCGTCGTGAATCATCACGATATCCCCGTGTAGCGCGGCAAGGCCGTTTTTCACCGTTTGGGTGCGCGTTTCGCCCCCTTCTACGGTAAATAGGGGAATTTCGCGGGGGAAAGAATCCTTTACTTCTTGCAAAATTACGTTAATCGCGTTTGCATCCGCGGGGTTTATGGCAACGGCGATTTCATCCACCCTTTCGTGTGAGTAAAAGGCGGAAACCGTTTTATGTAACACCGTTTTCGCGCCCATTTTTGCAAGCAGTTTATTTTGCCCCTGTCCCGCGCGCTCGCCCTTGCCCGCGGCGGCAATCAGTACCGAAACTTTCATGCGTTTTCTTCCTCCGCCGGTAAAATTTCGTAAAGGGAAGATACCTCCTCCTTCTTTACGAATTCTTTTAATTCGTTTACCTTAAAGCGAACGTGTTCTTGCCCAAAGCGGATGGAAACCACGTCCCCAATCTTTAAGGCGTAGGCGGGTTTTACCTCCCTTCCGTTCACCGTAACCCTGCCCCCTTTTACCGCTTCGTTGGCTACCGTTCGGCGTTTTAGAATGCGGCTAATCTTTAAAAATTTGTCCAATCTCATAAAAAACTCCAATAAAAAGAAAAAACTTTTTTAAAACAGTTGACATCTTGACGGCCCCGTGATATAATCATAAAATGCTATTATTATCGAATATTATGCGGTTTTGCGCTCTTTTGCATAAAAGAACGTACGAAAATGCGTCAAATTTCCGCCCTTTTCGTAGAAAAAGCGTATAACGTTCGGGTTTCGTCTGCGGGTATTATACACCACGCAAGCGGAAAAAACAACAATTTCGGCAAATATTTTTTAAATTTTTAGAGGAGTGTGTTCAATGACTCGTATTTTACCGACCATCAAATACGGCAACACGGAAAGAAAATCCTTTGGAAAGATTAAGGAAGTGCAGGAAATTCCTTACCTTATCGAGGTACAAAAGGATTCCTACGAAACCTTCATCAAAAAAGGGATTAACGAAGTGCTGCGTGATTTTTCGCCTATCTGCGATTTTTCCGAACAGCATTTTGAACTGCGCTTTTTAAGCCATTCCTTGGGCGATACCCCCAAGTATGACGAAAAAGAATGCAGAGAAAGGGACGCAACCTACGCCGTTCCTTTAAAAGTGAAAGTGCGTCTTGTAAACAAAGACCGCGGAAACGAAGCGATCGAACAGGAAGTTTTCATGGGGGATTTCCCCTTGATGACGGATAACGGTTCGTTCATCATCAACGGCGCGGAACGCGTAATCGTTTCGCAGCTCGTTCGTTCGCCCGGCGTTTACAACGGCTCGCAAATGGATAAGGCGGGTAGAATGCTGTATTCCACCACCGTTATCCCCAACCGTGGCGCATGGCTGGAATTTGAACAGGATTCCCAAGGCGTTTTATGGGTACACGTAGACCGTACCAGAAAAATCACCGCCTCCGTACTTCTCCGTTCTTTGGGCTTTGGCAGCGACGAAGAACTGTTGAACCTGTTTAACGGGGACGAAATGATTTGGCGTACCGCCCTTAAGGATGCGGGTGCATCCGTTGCTTACGGTAGAAGAGAACTGTATAAGCGTATTCGCCCCGGCGAAATGCCCAACGAAGAAACCCAGAAAAAGCAAGTAGACCAAATGTTCTACGATGGCAAGAGATACGATCTTTCCAGAGTAGGTAGACATAAGTACGACTTAAAGCTTTGCCTTTCCACCCGTATTGCGGGTAAAACCCTTGCCGAACACGTTTACGGTACGGACGGCGCCCTTCTTGCCGAAGCGGGCGAAACGTTGACCGAAGCAAGAGCGAAAGAATTGCAAAACGCGGGTGTAAACGCGGTTGTAGTTCGCGTTTCCGGTAAGGCGACCTTTGGTTTGGATCTTCGCGTATTCAGCGCGTTCAAAAACGGCACGCTGGTTACCGAAGACGGGGAAGTTGTAACCCCCAAACTGTTAAAGGCGCTGGTAAAGGCGGGCGCAGACCGTACGTTGAAGGTTTGCCTTGCGGATACCTCCTACCCCTTGAACTTAAGCAAATGCGCGAAGTCCCTGTTCTTGGAATCGGGCAAGGAAGTAGAAAGCTTGGCGGATAACGCCGTTCGCGTTCTTGCCGAAACCTTAGTTGTCGTTAAGGACGGCAAGGAAACCGAATTTGAAGAAGGCAGAATGCTGACTTCGGACTTCGTTAAGGCGTTAACTTCGGATATCGCGTTAGAAATCTACACGAAAAACGAAAACGGCAAGTTAAAGCGCGTGGAAGATATTGAAAATATCGTAGTTCGCGTTCGCGACGCGGAAGAAAAACCCGCCGTTTACGAAATTAACTTGCGTTTGCTTTCCGCTTTGGAAGGCGAAGCGTTCACCTTCGCGGAAGCGTGCGGCGTGGATAAGGATGCAGGCGGCAGATTGGTTGTTGCGGAAGGGGACGAATTCTCCCTTGCTTCTGCTACCGCGGTTATGGAAAGCGGATACCACTACGCGCGCATTACTCCCGTAAACGAAATCCCCGGTCTTTACGCTAGCCATAAAATTATCGGTAACAACACCGTAAACTTTAAGGACGTAACCGGCCTTGACTATAAGGATTACGACGGCTTAACCGAATACGTATACTATCCCGCTTACGTGGAATTGTTGCAAGGCAAAACCGCCGAAGAAATCGATTCCTTACTCCGCGTGAAGAAGGTAGACGGCGCCGTTCTTGCAGACGACGAAGAATTAGACCAAGTAAAACAACGCATTATGCGCCTTTGCCCCAAGTGCATTACTTTGGACGATATCGTTGCAACCGTTTCCAACAACTTGGATTTAAACGTGGAAATTGGCAGCGTGGATAACATCGACCACCTTGGCAACCGCCGCGTAAGAAGCGTTGGGGAACTTTTGCAAAACCAATTCCGTATCGGTATGTCCCGTTTGGAACGCGTTATCAAGGAAAGAATGATGACGCAGGATAGCGAAAACGTTACCCCCCAAAGCTTGATTAACGTAAGACCCGTTTCTTCCGCAATTAAGGAATTCTTCGGATCTTCCCAGCTTTCTCAATTTATGGATCAAACCAACCCCATTGCGGAACTTACCCACAAGCGTAAACTTTCCGCGCTTGGCCCCGGCGATTTGAACCGTGACCGCGCAACCTTCGACGTGCGCGATATTCACCACACCCACTACGGCAGAATCTGTCCCATCGAAACGCCCGAAGGTCAAAACATCGGTCTTATCACTTCGCTTTCCGCGTTTGCAAAGGTAAACGAATACGGCTTTATCGAAGCGGCTTACCGCAAAGTAGATAAGGAACGCGGCGCGGTTACGGACGAAGTAATTTACATGACCGCGGACGAAGAAGATAAGTACACCATCGGCGAAGCAAACGAACCTTTGGATGAAAACGGTTGCTTCATCAACGATCGCGTACCCTGCCGCCGCCGTGACGTAATTACCGAAGTTCCCAAGCAAGAAATCGACTTTATGGACGTTTCTCCCAAGCAGCTGATTTCGGTTGCAACCGCGTTAATTCCCTTCTTGGAAAACGACGATACCAACCGCGCGCTGATGGGCTCCAACATGCAACGTCAGGCAGTACCCCTTTTAACCACCCAAACGGCGGACGTAGCAACGGGTATCGAAGCGAAAATCGCTTACGATAGCGGCGTTATGGTAATCGCGAAGGAAGACGGCGTGGTTTCGTACGTGGACGGCGCGGAAATCCGCGTAACCCCCGCGGAAGGCGGTTTGGATCACGTATATTACTTAAAGAAATTCCAACGCAGTAACCAAGGCACTTGCGTAAACCAACGCCCCATCGTTCGTACGGGGGATAAGGTTACCAAGGGTATGATCTTGGCGGACGGTCCTTCCACCAAGGACGGCGAACTTGCGCTTGGTAAAAACATCTTAATCGGCTTCATGACCTGGGAAGGTTACAACTACGAAGACGCAATCCTGCTTTCCGAAGAATTGGTACGCGACGACGTATTTACCTCCATCCACATTGAAGAACACGAAACCGAAGCGCGCGATACTAAACTCGGTAACGAAGAAATCACCCGCGATATTCCCAACGTTGGGGAAGACGCGCTGAAAGATTTGGACGAAGAAGGTATCGTACGTATCGGCGCGGAAGTTGGTTCGGGCGATATCCTCGTTGGTAAGGTTACCCCCAAGGGTGAAACCGAACTGACCCCCGAAGAACGCTTGCTTCGCGCTATCTTCGGCGAAAAGGCTAGGGAAGTTAGAGATACTTCCTTGCGCGTTCCCCACGGGGAAGGCGGCGTGGTAGTAGACGTAAAAATCTTTACCCGCGCTAACAGCGAAGAACTTGCGCCCGGCGTAAGAAAATTAGTACGCGTATATATCGCGCAAAAACGTAAGATTTCCGTAGGGGATAAGATGGCGGGCCGCCACGGTAACAAGGGTGTTATTTCCCGTATCCTTCCCAAAGCGGATATGCCCTTCCTTGCGGACGGCACCCCCTTACAAATCGTACTGAACCCCTTGGGCGTACCCTCGCGTATGAACATCGGGCAGGTACTTGAAGTTCACTTGGGTTTGGTATGTAAACAACTGGGTTGGAAGATTGCCACCCCCGTATTCGACAGCGCAACCGAAGCGGACATCCGTTCCCTTATGGCGGAAAACAACATCTTGAACCCGAACGGGGAAGTAGACGGTAAAATTCAGGTATACGACGGCAGAACGGGTATGCCCTTTGAAAACCGCGTAACCGTTGGGCAGATGTACATGATTAAGTTGCACCACTTGGTAGACGATAAGATGCACGCAAGAAGTACGGGTCCGTACTCCTTGGTTACCCAACAACCCTTGGGTGGTAAGGCGCAATTCGGTGGCCAAAGATTTGGTGAAATGGAAGTTTGGGCGTTGGAAGCGTACGGCGCGGCGCACATCTTGCAAGAAATCCTTACCGTTAAGTCGGACGACGTGGTTGGCCGTGTAAAAACGTACGAATCCATCGTTAAAGGTACCAACATCAGCGAACCGGGTATTCCCGAATCGTTCAAGGTGCTGTTAAAAGAATTGCAATCCCTTGCTTTAGATATGAAGGTTCTTACCGAAAACCGCGAAGAAATCAACCTGCGCGATTTGATGGACGACGAACCCGATTACGGCAGCATGCATCGTGAAGAAAAGACCAAGGAAGTTGAAATCCTCGGCTTTGACGAAAAAGACGCCGTGGAAGAAACTCAGGAAAATACCGAACTTTCTATCCTTGCGGACGACGATTTCGATCAAGACTTTGATTTTAGCGAATCCTTTGCGGACGAAGATTTGTCTGATTTGGACGATTATGAAGACGCAGACGATCTTGATCTGGACTTTGACGAAGAATAATGAAAGGAGGAAGAGAGAACCATGTTTGAATTAAATAACTTTGACTCCATTCAAATCGGCGTTGCATCCCCCGAAAAGATTCGCGAATGGTCTTACGGGGAAGTAACGAAGCCCGAAACGATTAACTACAGAACGCAGAAGCCCGAACGCGACGGGCTCTTCTGCGAAAAGATTTTTGGACCGACCAAGGACTGGGAATGTCATTGCGGTAAGTATAAACGCATCCGCTATAAGGGCACCGTCTGCGATAAGTGCGGGGTAGAAGTAACCCGCGCAAAGGTTCGCCGCGAACGTATGGGGCATATCGAACTTGCCGCTCCCGTTTCGCACATTTGGTATTTTAAGGGCGTTCCCAGCCGTATGGGCTTGATTTTGGATATGAGCCCCAAGGCCTTAGAACAAGTGCTTTACTTCGCTTGTTTCGTAGTTTTGGACCCCAAGGACACCGATTTTTACTACAAGCAAGTTATCAACGACGTAGAATATCGCGACGCGATTGAAAAATACGGCG
>JAZUCI010000176.1:0-6850 GCA_045639045.1 Christensenellaceae bacterium | reverse complement strand
AGTGCGCCGGGCGTGATGGAGAAGGTGTTACTGATCCCGTCCTGACAGCAATCGTAACAAATTTTCGCCACCGAGTTTAAGGAAGCAAGCGCGCCTTCGCTATCCCTACCGTGCATGGGGTTTGCGCCGGGAGCGAAGGGTTCGCCCTTCTTTCTGCCGTCGGGCGTGGAACCCGTTTTTTGCCCGTATACTACGTTAGAGGTGATGGTTAACACCGAAAGAGTGTGCTTTGCACCGCGGTAGGTTTTGGTTTTGCAAAGTTCTTGGTAGAAATATTCGGTAATCCACTTGGCAATTTCGTCCACGCGGTTATCGTCGTTGCCGTATTTGGGGAATTTCCCTTCGGTAATAAAGTCTACGATCAAGCCGCGTTCATCCTTAACGGGGGTTACCTTTGCGTACTTAATTGCGCTTAAACTATCCGTTAAAACGCTAAGGCCGCTGATACCGAACGCCATCAAACGTTCGGGCTCTACGTCGTGGAAGCCCATCATTAAGCGTTCGTAAGCGTAGCGGTCGTGCATATAGTGGATGACGTTCATGGTATTTACGTACAAGTTTGCCATCCAAGAAGCGTACTTTTTGAAAGATTCCAAAACCGCTTCGTAATTTAAGGGTTCTTCGCTAAAGATTTCCCCTTCGGGCGCGATTTGTTCGCCGTACATTTCGTCCTTACCGCCGTTCAGGGACATTAAAAGCACTTTGGCAAGGTTACAGCGCGCGCCGAAGAATTGCATCTGCTTACCCGTTTTCATTGCGGAAACGCAGCACGCGATGGAATAATCGTCCTCAAAATCCTTACGCATTACGTCGTCGTTTTCATACTGGATGGAGTCCGTATCCACCGAAACCTTTGCGCAGTAACGCTTAAAGGGTTCGGGAAGGGCGGTAGACCAAAGTACGGTAAGGTTGGGTTCTGCGCTAGGCCCAAGGTTGTATAAGGTGTTAAGGAAACGGAAGCAGGTTTTGGTAACCAGCGTTCTACCGTCCAACCCCATACCGCCAAGCGAGCAAGTTACCCAAACGGGATCGCCCGCAAAAAGGTTGTTGTATTCGGGGGTACGAAGGTGGCGTACCAAACGCATTTTTAAAACCAAATCGTCAATCAGTTCTTGCGCGCCCGTTTCATCCAGCGTGCCTTCCTTGAAATCGCGTTCAAAGTAAATATCCAGGAAGGAAGAAATTCTGCCGATACTGTTTGCCGCGCCGTTTTGTTCCTTAATTGCGCCAAGATAGCCGAAGTACAGCCATTGTACCGCTTCGGTAGCGTTAAGCGCGGGGCGGGAAATATCGCAACCGTACGCCTTTGCCATTTCCACCAAATCGTGCATGAATTCCAGTTGCTTTTGAATATCTTCCAAAAGATGGATGGTTTCTTCACTCATATCGCGCAAACCGATACGGCGCTTATCTTCTTGACGTTGTTTGATTAAGTAATCCATGCCGTAAAGGGCAATGCGGCGGTAGTCGCCGATAATACGTCCGCGCGCGTAAGCATCGGGAAGGCCGGTTAACACGCCCGCGTGGCGCGCCTTTTTCATGGTATCCGTGTATACGCGGAATACCCCCGTGTTGTGCGTGGTGCGGTACTTAAATTCGTCCGTAATCGCTTGGCCGATTTCGTAGCCGTACGCTTTACATGCTTGTACCGCGTTTCTAAACCCTGCGAAGGGGTTTACCGCGCGCTTTAAGGGTTCATCCGTTTGTAAACCGAGAACGATATCCTTACCTTTAATTACGTAACCGGGGTCGTAAGCAAGAAGTGAGGATACGCGTTCGGTATCCACGGATAAAACGCCCCCTTTTTTCATTTCTGCAATCAGCAGTTCGTCAACGCGAGCCTTCACCTCGTCCGTACGGGGCGTAGTACCTTGTAAAAATTCCGCGCCGCCCGTATAAGGGGTGTAGTTTTTTTGTATAAAGTCCCTTACGTCAATTTCCTTAGTCCAGTTACCGGGTTGAAAATCTCTCCAAAATTCCATACGTAAGTTTCCTCCTATATTCATAATCAAAATAAGTATACCATAACTAAGGGAAAAGTGCAATGCTTTTTACAATGTTTTTTATCCCTTTCCTTTGAAAAAGGAAGAAAAAACGAGCGACGCCCTTTGGGGGCGCCGCTCTTAGTGGCTTTCATCAAACCTTTCTTTTGCAATTATAAACCAAAGAAGGCTGCAAGAACTGCCTTTTTATCCGCATCCAAATCGGCAGCAGCAACGGCATTTGCAAATAAATCTGCATATTCCGTTCCAGTTACGTCTACAAAGGTAACGGGTTCGCCTTCACCCATAGATTCAATCATACCTAAAATCAAGGGGTTTTTAGCAATACCGTTTACGATAGCCGTAATATCCTTTTGGGTTACGCCTTCGGTACCCGTGTAATCGGGATTAGTTTTGGTTAAGAAGGAAGAAATACCTTTGATTGCTTCGCCTGCGGCTGCCAAATCCAAGTTTTCCAAGGACAAATCTTCCAAAATGGCTTCCATTTCGGGGTCGCTTCCCCCTTCTTGAGCAATCATATCTTTTACAGAACCAATCAAATCTTCCAAGATCTTCTTGCTATCTTTATCCAACTTATCCAAAGCGTTACCGCTTGCAATCAAGCTATCGCCCAAGCCGTCCAACGCATCCATTCTTTCTTCATCGGTTGCGCTTTCAGAACCCAAAATTTCCAAGTTGGTGGTCATATCTTCGATAGAGCCAACAACGCCCATAACCGCGTCTACCGCGTCAACTGCAGCGCCGATATTCACTTTGTTACCGTCCGCATCTTTTACGGTAGTAACGGTATCAAAGAACCATCCGCCAAGCGTGCCGTAAACTTTACCGGGAGCAGAGTTTACGTATTCGCCAATGCCTGCGTCTTCGGGAAGTTCAAACAAGGGCTTGCCATCCATTTCCACCGTGGCAATTTTATCCACTTGCTTCATCATACCCGTAAGGGGCGCGATTAAAGCAAAGGCAACGATGATACCTTGACCTAAGCCGACCAAAGCGCCGTAACCCCTTCTCTTTTTATAGCGGGGCTTTTTCTTGGTTAAAGATAAAGCGTATTCTTCTTCGGTACCTTCAAAGCCGTTTTCAACCGCTTGTTCGTAAGAAACTTCTTCTTCCACGATCTTAGGACCTTTCTTTACCCAAATTTTGCAAATGGGGTAAACGATAATCCAAGTGAAAATGCGCAACACGAAATATACCACCAAGAACGCTACCATTGCGATAACACTCTTCATCAACGCCAAAATAAGGTTGACAATGGATTCGGGCATTTCGCCATCCCCACCCATTTCGGAAGCAAGCATTTGGTCAAGCGGTTGCCCGTCTACTTCAATGCCCATAAGAGCATCGGTTACAACACCGCGCAGTAACACTGCCAAAATAATTGCGAAAAGCACCAAACCCAAACGAAGGGTTGCGCGATACAATCCGCGGCCACATCCCCAAAGCGCGCCAAAGCCAAGGCCAAGGGCGGTAAGGGCTAACACAACGATAGTAATAATTCCCATTTTCCTCTCCTTAAAAAATTTTTTTGGAATACCAAATAATCATACTCCTTTTTCATAGAAAAAGCAAGCGCTTTTTCGGAAATTAAGTGAAAATTTTTATCATATTTTCGTTTTTTGTCCTTTTTCTTCCGCTTTTTGAAATTTCAAAAAGAAAACGGCGACATTCCGCTTGGGAAGGCCGCCCATAATTTACGGTACGATTACGCTTTCCCCCACCGAAAGCGTTTTTACGTTAGGCAGTTTTTGGGAAAGGAAGGCGCACGCTTCGCTACTGGTACAATGCGAAAGATAAACCTTTTCAACGCCGTTTTTTATGCAATATTCCGCAAGTTGGGAAGTGGCTTTCCCCGTATCCTTTAGGTGAAATCCACCCAAAACCGCGTAAACGCGGGTTTCCCCCGTTACCCGTTTTGCGTAATCTATCACGTTACAAACCCCGCTATGCCCACAGCCCGTAACAATTACCAAGCCGTTTTTTGTTGTAAGGGCAAGCGCGGAATCATCCGGCTGAGGGTATTCGTTGCCGTCCGCCCCGTTCATGGGTAAAACGGAAAGCGCGTACTTTTCTTGGCGAGGGATTTCCCCTAAGAACAAAATTTGGGGGGTAATCCAAACGGGGGCTTTGCTTTTTACAATTTGAAATCGCAGGGAAAGTTCCCCTTCCGTTTGATTTAACCCCGCGTAATTGCCCGTTTTTTTGTTGACGCGGTAGGTAAAGGAATCGGGGTGCAAATATAACGGGATTCGTTTGCCGTTCCAAAACCGAAAACCGTTGCCGTGGTCGTAATCCCCGTGGCTAAGCACCGCGAAATCCGCTTGGCTAAGAGGTATCCCCAACCGTTCCGCGTTCGTTAGGTAGGCTTCACTTTGCCCTGCGTCGAACAAAAAGGCTTCCCTTTCGGTTTGAATCCACAGCGAAAAGCCGTGTTCGTTTTTTAAGTCCGAACGCAAATTTCTATCGTCGTTAAGTACCGTAATTTTCATATCTATCATTTCTCAATCAATCAAACGGAACCAATCCAAAGCAAAGGCGTTGCCGTCCCCACGCATTTCCAAGGTAATGGAAAGTTCTTTTTCGGCAATTTTTCGGGTTAAGGGCAAAACCACGGGGCGAATTCCGCGATAATCGTTGAATTTTTGCGCGGGAATTTCCCCTTCCGCAAGTACTTCCCCCTTTTCGGTTTTTAGGGTGATGCGGGAGCCTTGCGCCGCATTTTTTACCGAAAGAAGGATGGCGCGTTTGCCCTTTACGTGGCTGATATGCGGAAAGGATAGCGTTCCAAAGCCGTTTACGGGGGCAACCGAAAAACCGCCTACGTCGTTTTCCTGCTTTTCGGCGTTTTCGCAAGCGGTAAACCATTCCGCTTCTATGCGATTCCAACGCCCGTCGTAACGGCCAACGCCGTATTCCGCAATCATTTGGTCGCACACCATTTCCCCGTTGTTTTTGTAATGCACGTAGCATATTCCCGTGGCGCGGTAATGGTCGGTGGGATCTTGGATGGTGAAGGAATGATACCATTGCCCCTTCCACTTTTCGTAACTGCCGTGATCGGTAGATACCCCCACGTTACCGCGGAAGGTATAGGGGCCGTAAATGTTTTCCGCCGTGGCGTAAAAACTGCCGTAGGTTAGATAATACACACCCTTTTCCTTATGCAAGGAAACTTTATCGTCCGCAGGGTGGTTTAACTGAATTTTTTTGGGGGATTCCGCAAGGGAAATCATATCTTCGTTTAATCGGGCAATGAAATATTGCTCCCCTTCCCCGTACGCCCAAGCAGGCGCGCCGAATAAAATATAGGGGGTTCCGTCCTCTTCAATAAAAATTGCGGGATCGTACGCGTGGTTGCAACAAGAGCCTTTGGCAAGCAAGGGCTTTTTTAAGGCGTCGACGTAATCGCCGTCTAACGCGCTACCCACAAGCACGCCCGTTTGCTCGCCCCCGTCCGAAAAGTAAAAATACACTTTGCCGTTGCGCTGTATTCCGTCCGTTGCCCAGCAGTACGGGCTTTTCCCCATAAAGGTTTGGGTAGGGTAAATACGTTTTTCACGGGTGAAGGTGATAAAATCCCGCGTGGACCAAATTTCCCAATTTTCCATACGGTAACTGGGCGCGTTTTTATCCGCATCGTGCGAACAAAATAAAACCATTTTATCCCCGAAAACGCGCAAATGTGGATCGCATACGCCCTTACCGCGAATAATGGGATTCTTTTTCGCTTTCACCGTGATTTTTTTCATAGTCCTTCCCCTAAAATTTTCGTTTATTTTATTATAAAATAAAAAAAGCCGTTTTGCAATACGCATTTTGAAATTTTTTCGGACAAATTTCGTTTTTTCATAAAAAATCGCCCTGCAAATTGCAGGGCGATGCTTTTATTTTGAGATTACAGGTTGTAATACTTATCAAATTCCGCGGGATGGGGAATTTTATTAAGTTCGGCAACTTCCGCCTTTTTGGTGCGGATGAAGTTCATAAGCAATTCTTCGGGGAATACGCCGCCTGCGGTTAAGTAATCGTGGTCCTTTTCCAAAGCTTCTAACGCTTGGTCTAAAGAAGTGGGCAAGTGCTTTAACTTCGCCTTTTCTTCTTCGGGCAAGTGATACAAGTTCATATCGTAGGGGCCCCAACCTTCCGCATGGGGGTCGATTTTATTTTTGATACCGTCAAGACCTGCCATCAAAATTGCTGCATAGCAGAAATAGGGGTTGCAGGTTGCATCGGGGTTACGAAGTTCGAAACGGCGCTTTTCGGGGCTCTTCGCGTATGCGGGAATACGAATAACCGCGCTACGGTTAGAGGTTGCGTAACCTACGGTTACGGGCGCTTCAAAGCCGGGAACCAAACGCTTAAAGGAGTTGGTGCTGGGGTTGGTTAAAGCGCAAAGGGAGTTAATGTGCTTTAACAAGCCGCCCATAAAGTAGTGCGCTTCCTTGGAAAGGCGCGCGTAGCCGTTATCGTCCGAGAACACGGGCTTGCCGTCCTTCATTAAAAGCATATGTACGTGCATACCGCTGCCCGCTTCCCCGTAGATGGGCTTGGGCATAAAGGTAGCAGACTTGCCGTACTTCAGGGCTGTATTGTGGATGATATACTTGATCATCATGGTAGCATCTGCCATGTGGACAACCTCACCCAGCTGGGGCTCGATCTCAAACTGACCGGAAGCCGCCACTTCGGGGTGGTGATAATTAATCTCAATGCCCATCTCCTCCATCTGCATGCACATTTCGCTGCGGCACTCGTAGGACACATCGAAAGGCTTTGCAATGTGGTAGTTCTTCTGCTTGGGCACGATGACACCCTTGCCTTCCACATCGCTGTTCCAGTAGGACTGC
>JAZUCI010000175.1:0-3386 GCA_045639045.1 Christensenellaceae bacterium | reverse complement strand
ACGTCCATACCCGTATCCGCGGTTACCGAAGGGGGTACGGATTTTACCAATACCTCGTCCAAAATGGCTTCTTCCGCTGCTAAATCGGGGGCCACCAAGGGAATCTTGCGTTCGTTCGCTACGTCCGAAATTACCGAGAACATGGTAACTTCACTACCCGTACCGCTGGTGGTGGGAATTGCAATTAAACGGGGATAGTACCCTTCTTCTAACGTACCTGCAAACGAACGGATCGCCTTTGCGCTATCAATCGCGCTACCGCCACCCACCGCAACCAAGCAATCGGGGCGGGAATCAAGCACGCTTTTTACCCCTAACACCACTTTATCAATGGGGGGATCGGGTACTACGTCCGCAAAAACGTTAAAAGGAATTTGCGCCTGCTTTAATCTTGCGGTAATCAAATCAATCATACCGCTTTTTACGATAAAGGGGTCTGCAATTACCAAAACGTTTTTCGCTTCAATTTCCGTTAAGCGGGCAAGGGCGTCTTCCCCAAAATATACGGTTGTTTTAATGCCAAATTTTTTCATAAATACTCCGTCTCGTAAGAAAAGTTACAATCATTAACGTGATAAAATTATAAAAGGTAATAAGGAAGGTCGGTTTTTACGGATTTTACCGCGCGGAATTTTTCTTCGTGAATGGAAGGCGCGGGGGCGGGAGCCACCTTTTCCGCTTTGGGCGCAGCGTTCAAAAGTTTGCAAAACGCTTTTGCCGCCGCTTCATCCACCGAAAGGATTACCGCGGGGACTTCGCCAATTGCAAGCGCTTTTGCCGCTTGCAAGGTGTTTGCGCCCCTTAAAAGGAACAGTTCGCTTCCCTTTGCCCAAGCAACTACGGGTTCGGTGATGCCATACGCTTTTACTTGCGCTTCAGCGGATGCGCGGGTATCCTTTTGAAAGCCTTTGGGGGTATCCAAAATTACGGAAACGGGAACTTTGATTACCGAGGTTTCGGGGAGTTTTACGGTGGCAGGGCCTTTGCCTGCGCGTGCTAAACTGCTAATTCCTACTGACATCTTTCCACAATCTCCTTCGTTAAGTTTCTATATTCTTCCGCGCTGCGCGAAGTTTTCTTAAACGCGCCAACGGGCTTACAAGCATCTTCCGCCCATTCCACGTTCGCATCCAAACGAATATACGTTTCAAACGCTTTGCAATCGGGCTGTTCTTTAAGCGCGGCAAGGGTTTGCTTGAAATAGTTCTTTCGGGTATCCACTTTGGTAACCACTACCCCAAGAAGGTCGATATCGGGAGAAACGGTTTTTACTTGCTGAACGAAATCCAACATATTAGCCAAACCGAATAGCCCCCAAGGGCTTGCTTCTACGGGAAGAACTAACGCGTCCGCAGCGATTAAGATATTCATCGTCCAACCGCCAAGGGTGGGGGGCGCGTCTAAAATAATATAATCGTAAACCCCGCTTTCCACCGTTTTTTTCAATAAATTTCTAAGCACGAATTCGCGTTGCCATTTGGTAAACAGTTCAAATTCAATGCCCGATAAAAGGGTGGAAGAAGGAACGAAATCAATATTTTCGTAAGGGGTTTTGCAAATAATTTCCGAAATATCTTTTCCGTTTTTTACGGCGGAGTACAAGTTTTCTTCCCCGCGCGCCATAGCAATTACGTCTTCTTCGGGGAAAAAGGCAAGGGTTAAGTTTAACTGCATATCGCAGTCAATCATTAGCACCTTTTTGCCCATTTCCGCAAGCGAATAGCCTACGTTTGCTGCGGTAGTGGATTTACCGCTACCCCCTTTGTTGTTTGCGAATGCAATCAGTTTGGTTTGCATAATTTACGCCTCCGGATACAAACAGGTTATATGGTTTTGGGTGAAGAATTCCAACCAATCGTTAGTGGGCTTGGTTTCGCAAATCACGCCGTCCACCATAGAAAAATCCGTAATTTTTGCAAAGTTTACTTTGCCGAATTTACTGGTATCCACCGAAAGATATACTTTTTTTGCCGATTGCGCTACCACGCGTTTTACTGCGGAGTTTTCGTCGTCCGCATCCGTAATACCGCCCTTTTGATCCACGCCCTTGGCAGAGAAAAACATTTTATCCACCCTAAAATCCCTTGCGGTGGATTCTGCCCTACCGCCAACAAGCGAAAAGGAGCCGCTTTTCATAGTTCCGCCCGTGGAAATCACCTTCCAATCGGGGGCGTCTACCAATTCCACCAATACTTCAACCGAATTGGTAATTACGGTAAGATTTTTTTTGCCTTTTAGCTTTTTGGCGATAAATAACGCGGTAGAACTGCCGTCTAAAAACACCGAATCGTTATCTTCTACGATGGTTGCGGCTTGTTCGGCAATTAACTGCTTTGCAACTACGTTTTTCTTTTTACGAACGAAATAGGGAAGCTCTACGTTGCTTTCTTCCTTTAAAAAGGCGCCGCCGTAGGTTTTTACCACGTAGCCGTCCTGTTCTAATTTATCTAAATCGCGACGAACGGTTTCTTCGGAAACCGAAAATTCTTGCGCCAAATCGGCAACCAAAACCCTGCGGTTTTCCTGCAAATGATTTAAAATATGATGTCTGCGTTCAATAGCAAGCATTTCCTGCTCCTTTGGGCGCAATCGTTTGCGCGTATATTTTCCTTAATTGAAAAAGACCGCGCTTATATTTGCGCGGTGATTTTCTTACAGTAAGTGTTTAATAATGCGGGCGTCCGGACGCGCAATAACGCTGCTATCCAAGAACATACCGCGGGGAGCAACTGCTTCTTTCGCGCGATCGATTGCCGCTTGTACCGCAGCAACTTCACCCGTAAGCATAACGTAAGATTTACCGCACATACCGCGCGCCATACGGATTTCCACCAAGGATACGTCCGCAGTTTTTGCCGCAGTATCCGCCGCAACGATAATCGCCGCTGCATCGTACGTTTCCATAATGCCAAGGGAATTAATTTCCTTTACTTCGGTTGCGCCGTAAATTGCGGGGAAAATTGCTTGATCGGGATTACCTAAAACGAAGGTATCGATCAGTTCTTCTTCGCGCGTGCGCTTTGCGGTATCTACCGCGGCGGCAACCGCCGAAAGTTCACCCGTTACGATAACGATATATTTACCGGGGCATACGGTTTCCGCTTCAATAATATCAATATCCGCGGTTTTTACCATTGCATCCGCACCGAACACACCTGCCGATACGGTTTTATATTCTGCCATTCCGATTGCTTTTGCCATAATCAACCTCTCTTTACGGTGACGAATTTACCGTCTACCGCCGTTACGGTTCCCGAAAGGGACGTGTGAATATTTACGGATAAGCCGTTACCCGCCTTACCAATTAACTGACCGCGCGTTACCGTATCCCCCACTTGCACGGTGGGAACTGCGGGTGCGCCGATATGCATTTGCATGGGGATACG
>JAZUCI010000174.1:0-3853 GCA_045639045.1 Christensenellaceae bacterium | reverse complement strand
CCCCTATATTTACATCGGCGGCGGCGCGGCCGGGCTTGGTATGGGTAAGGAAATTATCGCCTTTGCGGAAAAGATTGACGCGGTTGTGGGTTGTTCCTTTATGGGGCTTTCCGCCGTGCAAAGCGACGAACGCTTTTTGGGGATGCAAGGGATGCACGGGCATTACGCATCTTCCATGGCGCAAAACGAAGCGGACTTGATTTTAGCCGTAGGCGTTCGGTTTAGCGACCGCGCCACGGGGAACGTGAAAAAGTTTGCAAGAAACAGTAAAATTATTCAGCTAGATCCCGACTTTGCGGAAGTAAACAAAAACGTAAGGGTAGACCTTGGTTTAGTGGGGGACGTAGCCGATTCCTTTAGCCGTATCGCGGAAAAATGCGAAAAGGCGGTGCACCCCGAATGGGCGGCGCGCATTAGCGAACTGAAAGCGCAAGAAGGGGAAAACGAAAAGGCGATTGCCTTGCAAAGCGAAGGCGTGCTTACCCCCAAAAAGATTATTGAAGCGGTAAACGCCACCAAACCCGAAGGCACCGTAATTACCACGGACGTAGGGCAACACCAAATGTGGACGGCGCAATACGCCCAGTTTGACCGCCCCAGAAGATTCGTTTCTAGCGGCGGTTTGGGTACTATGGGCTTTGGGCTTGGCGCGGCAATGGGCGCGTACGTGGCAACCAAAGACCCCACCGTTTTAATTACGGGGGACGGCAGTTTCGGTATGAACTTAAACGAACTTGCCACCGCGGTAACGTATAACCTTCCCATCGTAATCGTACTGATGAATAACGGGGTTTTGGGTATGGTTCGCCAATGGCAAACGCTGTTCTTTGGCAAGCGGTACAGTAACACCGTGTTAGAAAGGAAAACGGACTTCGTTGCCCTGGCAAAAGCCTTTGGCGCAAACGGGGTTAAGGTAAATACCGAAGAAGAACTGCTTTCCGCTTTGCATACCGCGTGGAAGGCAAACGGCCCCACCGTTATCGACGTAACCGTGGAAAAGGATGAATTCGTTCTTCCCATGCTTCCCCCGGGTGGCGCGATTGACGATATGATTACCAAGGTAAAGTGAGGAATTGCGCTATGATGAAACAAGGCAGTTTTGTAATTGCGGTTTACGTAGATAACAAATCGGGTGTTCTTACCCGCGTTACCAGTATGTTCACCCGCCGTGGGTTTAATATTGACGCGCTTACCGTAGGGGAAACCGAATCCCCCGAATATTCGCGCATCACCATTTGTATGAGTGGGGATGGCTACGCGAAAGAACAAATGATTAACCAGTTAAGAAAGCAAGTGAACGTGAAGAAGGTGGAAGTGTTAGAAGACACCGCAATTCGCCGTGAACTGATGCTGATTAAAATTCGTAACGAAGGCGCAAGCCGTAGCGATATTATGACGGTGGTGGACGTGTTCCGCGCCAAGGTTATCGACTACACCAACGGGGAAATGTGCATTGAAGTTACGGGCGAACCCACGAAGATTGACGCGTTCGTGGAAATTATGAAGCCGTACGGCATTTTGGAAATGTGCCGCACGGGTATCGTAGCGTTAGAACGCGGTTCGGGTACTTTACTTGCAAAAATTTAATTCGGTGGCTTTAACGGGCGCGCGAAAGCGTTAATTAACCGCCCTTTTTCGCGAAGCCTAAAAAAGAAAAACGAAAACCAAAACCCAAAACAAGAAAATTCCACGGGAAACCGCGGTAAAAATAAGAAAAAAATTTTTTAGGAGATAAACATTATGGCAAACAGAATTTTCTATCAACAAGATTGCGATTTGAACAAGCTGAACGGCAAAACCGTTGCAATTATCGGTTACGGTTCTCAAGGCCACGCGCACGCTTTGAACTTAAAGGATTCGGGCGTTAACGTAGTGGTTGGCTTGTACAAAGGTAGCAAAAGCTGGGCAAAGGCAGAAGCGCAAGGCTTAACCGTTATGACCGCTGCAGACGCGGCAAAAGCGGCAGACCTTATCATGATTTTGATTAACGACGAAAAGCAAGCAAAATTGTATAAGGAAAGCATTGAACCCAACCTTACCGAAGGCAAAACCTTGGCGTTCGCGCACGGCTTTAACATCCACTTCGGTTGCATTAAGCCCCCCAAGAACGTAAACGTAATTATGGTTGCGCCCAAGGGCCCCGGCCACACGGTTAGAAGCGAATATCAAGTGGGCAAAGGCGTTCCCTGCTTAATTGCGGTTGAACAAGATGCAACGGGTGACGCGCTTGATATCGGCCTTGCATACGCTTTGGGTATCGGCGGTGCAAGAGCGGGCGTGTTGGAAACCAACTTCCGTACCGAAACCGAAACGGACTTGTTTGGTGAACAAGCAGTTCTTTGCGGCGGTGTTTGCGCTTTAATGCAAGCGGGCTTTGAAACCCTTACCGAAGCAGGTTACGACCCCAGAAACGCTTACTTTGAATGCATCCACGAAATGAAACTGATCGTAGACCTTATCTACCAAAGCGGTTTTGAAGGTATGCGCTACTCCATTTCCAACACCGCGGAATACGGCGACTACATCACCGGTCCCAAGATCATTACCGAAGAAACCAAAAAGGCAATGAAGAAGGTGTTAAAGGATATTCAAGACGGTACCTTTGCAAAAGACTTCTTGCTTGATATGAGCGACGCAGGTAGCCAAGTTCACTTCAACGCAATGCGTAAAATCGCATCCGAACATCCTTCCGAAGTAGTAGGTAAGGATATCCGTAAGCTGTACAGCTGGTCGGACGAAGACAAACTCATCAACAACTAATTTAACTACTGACGGAAACAGGGCGTCACACGTATATACGCGTGTGGCGCCTTCGTGCCGTTGATATGCGCGGAAAGATTTTTCCGCAAAAGGAAACGACTACTATGATGAAAGAAGAAGTTGTAAACGGTTTTCATAACGCACCCCACCGTTCGCTGTACCACGCGCTTGGTTTGACGGACGAAGAACAACAACGCCCCTTAATCGGTATCGTTAGCAGTTTTAACGAAATCGTTCCCGGGCACGTAAATTTAGATAAAATCACGCAAGCGGTTAAGCTGGGCGTGGCTATGGCAGGCGGTACGCCCATCGTATTCCCTGCAATTACGGTATGCGACGGCATCGCTATGGGGCATACCGGTATGAAGTATTCGCTGGTTACGCGCGATTTGATTGCGGATTCTACCGAAGCAATGGTAAAGGCGCACGGATTCGACGGACTGGTGATGATTCCTAACTGTGATAAAAACGTGCCCGGCCTACTTATGGCGGCGGCGCGCTTAAATATTCCCACCGTGTTCGTAAGCGGCGGGCCCATGCTTGCAGGTAGGGTAGGGGGCGAAAAACGTTCGCTATCCAGTATGTTTGAAGCGGTTGGCGCTTACAAATCGGGGAAGATTACCCAAGAAAAATTGACCGAATTTGAAAAGAAGGTTTGCCCCACTTGTGGCTCTTGCTCGGGCATGTACACCGCAAACAATATGAACTGTTTAACCGAAGTTTTGGGCATGGGCTTACCCGGAAACGGCACCATCCCCGCGGTTTACTCTGCAAGAATTGAACTTGCCAAACACGCGGGTATGCAAGTAATGGAAATGGTAAAACGCAATATTCGCCCCCGCGATATTATGACGGCGGATGCTATTCGTAACGCGATTACCGCGGATATGGCGCTGGGTTGTTCTACCAACAGTATGTTGCACCTTCCCGCCATTGCAAACGAATTATCCGTTCCCTTCTCGTTAGACGAAGTGAACGAAATCAGCGAAAAAACCCCCAACCTTTGCCACTTGGCACCTGCAGGTCATCACCATATGCAGGACCTTAACAACGTTGGCGGCGTTTATGCGGTTATGGGCGAGCTTAATACTAA
>JAZUCI010000173.1:0-6699 GCA_045639045.1 Christensenellaceae bacterium | reverse complement strand
TTGTATTTGCCGACAGCAAACGAAGCAGAACGAAGTTTATACGGTTTATAAAGCCGCGATGACTTCCACTTCTACCAACGCCCCCTTAGGCAATTCCTTTACAGCAACGCAACTTCTTGCGGGCTTTTCGGTAAAGTACTTGGCGTATACGGCGTTAAAGGCGGCAAAATCCGCAATGTCCGCTAAATAACAGGTGGTTTTTACCGCGCGTTCAAAACTGGTGCCTGCGGCGCGAAGCACTTCACCCAAGTTTTTCATTACTTGTTCGGTTTGCGCTTCAATGCCCACCGCTTCAATCATACCGCTTTGGGGATCCAAAGGAATTTGCCCCGAAGTGAAAACGAAATCTTCAAACACGATGGCTTGCGAATACGGGCCGATGGCTTGGGGCGCGGAAACGGTTGCCACTTTTTTTACTTGTTTATTCATAAGTTTCTCCCTACCTTACAGCAGCTTAAAGCCAAATTCCGTAAGGCCTTTTTTAATTTCTTCAATGTGCGCAAAGTTACGGGTTTCCAAAACGATACGCAAATAGCAACCGTTTACGTCCGAGCCTTCGTTGGCGCGTTCGTGGTGTACCGAAGTTACGTTGCCGCCTAAATCCGCAATGATGCGCGATACGTTTTTCAACTGACCGGGTTTATCCATCAGCTCGATATTGAGTTGACAGTTTCTACCGCTCATAATAAGCCCACGCTTGATTACGCGGGATAAAATGGTTACGTCGATATTCCCACCCGAAAGCAAGCATACCGCCTTTTTGCCTTGCAAGTTGATTTTGCCGAACATTGCCGCCGCAACCGCAATTGCGCCCGCCCCTTCGGTAACCAGCTTGTGCTGTTCCATCAAGGCTAAAATCGCCGCGGAAATTTCATCGTCCGTAACGGTTACGATTTCATCCACGTACTTTTGGCACAGTTCGTAAGTTAAGGTGCCGGGGGTTTTTACCGCAATGCCGTCCGCAATGGTGGAAACGGATGCTAAGGTTTCAATTTCCCCGTGGGCAACGGAGTTTGCCATAGAAGGCGCGCCCGCCGCTTGCACACCGTACACTTTTACCTTGGGGAACAGCGTTTTTACGGTGTACGCCACCCCCGAAATTAAGCCGCCGCCCCCAATGGGCACAACAACCGCGTCAATATTTTGCAACTGTTCAAACAGTTCTAACGCGATGGTGCCTTGGCCTGCAATTACGTCCTCGTCGTTAAAGGGATGCACGAAGGTGTACCCTTCTTCATCGCGCAGACGAAGGGCGTAATTATACGCGTCGTCGTACACACCTTCCACAAGGCGAACGTCCGCGCCGTAGCTTTTGGTGGCTTCCACTTTGGAAATGGGCGCGCCGTCGGGAAGGCAAATTACCGCTTTAATGCCGTTTTTTTGCGCGGCAAGGGCAACCCCTTGCGCGTGATTCCCTGCGGAGCAAGCAACCACACCCTTTGCGCGTTCTTCTTCGCTTAAACGCGTCATTTTATAGTATGCACCGCGCACCTTAAAGGAGCCCGTAATTTGCAAGTTTTCGGTTTTTAGGTAAAGCTCTGCGCCCGGGCAAAGCTTGGGTGCGTAAATTAAGTCCGTTTTACGAACTACACCCTTTAGCGCGTTGCTTGCGCTGTAAACGTTGTCAATGGTTAACATAATCTATCTCCTTTTCAGGCGTTGCCCGAAAAATAATGCTGTATCACCTTACGGCAATATGGAAAACAAAATCTCTCCCCACTATAAGGAGTTGGAGTTGCTTCACTCCCCCAATATTTTCTTAGGTTGTTAGAAACAAGCGATACAAGGCTCGCAAGAATTTGGGGTGAGATGAACCTTATCGGTTATCGAAGTCCAAATTCGTAGCAGTAAACGCAGTAGCGCGTAGTTTATAACAAGCTAAGGATAAACTGTTGCGCACACCGTGCCGACCGATTCCCCTTCCTTAAAGCAAACGCTTCGGCTTGCACTTCTAACTCCTGCACGGGCATTTCTACGCCGTAACGGGCGGCAAGTTCTTTTACGATGCTTAAATACAAGGTTTTGTTGGGTTTTAGGAAGCTTACCACCAAGCCAAACCGTTCGGAAAGGGATAAGGATTCTTGCAAACTGTCGTTGCGGTGCACGTCGTCCCCATCACGGTCGGAGAAGGATTCGCGCACGATATGACGGCGGTTGCTGGTTGCGTAAATAACCGCGTTATCCGCAGTAGCCGAAGCGGAGCCTTCCAGCGCGGCTTTCAGCATACTGAAATCGTCCCCTTCCTTTCTAAAAGAAAGGTCGTCGATAAACACGATGAACTTTAAGGGGTTATCCGCAATTTGCGCCATTACGGTGGGAAGGAGTTTAAGTTGGTCCTTGCGAATTTCAATTAGGCGAAGGCCTTCTTCGAAAAACGCGTTGGCAACCGCTTTTACGGTAGAAGATTTCCCCGTGCCCGCATCCCCGTAAAGAAGGGCGTTTGCGGCGGGCTTGCCCGCCAAAAAGGCGCGGGTGTTTTCAATCACCTTGGCGCGTTCGTCCGCGTAACCTACGAAGCTTTCTAGGCGCACTTTATCTTGCGAAACCACGGGTTCAATCTTCTTATCGTCCGAAACACGGAACATTCCGTGCGAAGCGAACATGCCGTAGCCGTATTTTTCAATACTTTCGGAGCGGGAGGTATATTCCCCTTCCAAATGCACGCTTTCGCTTGCAAAGTGGGGAATTTCCCCTTCTTCTAATCCCATTTCCTCCGCAAAATCCGCGGGGGTAAGGGAGGCAAGCAGGGAAAAAGCCGAAAGTTCGCGCAGGGCGGATTCCTTAATTTCCGCGGGGATTTCCTGTTGCTTGGCAACCCCTTTAATATAGGGGTTTTCGTCTTCAAACACGGCGGATTTTACCGCTTGGGTAAGGTTTCCACCCACGGCGTACACGCGCGAAACGAATTCCCCGTAAAGGTAGGGTTTTTCTTCGCTGGGCGCGGAAGCATAGCGCATAAAAGCGGCAACCACGGGGGTTTTTAATACCCCGCGGAACACCGAAGTCAACTGTAATTTACCGTAAAGACGGCAAGGTGAAGTATTCATAGGTTTTCCTTATAAATTTTCAATAATTTTATCCGTCATTTGGGTGGTGGAAAGGGCGGGCGCGCCGTGGCTTAAATCCGCGGTGCGGAAGCCTTGTTCCAAAACGCGATCCACCGCGGTTACGATGGCTTGGGATTCTTCCGCCAAATTAAAGGAATATAAAAGCATCATTGCCGCGGATAATACGGTAGCAATGGGGTTTGCCTTGCCTTGGCCCGCGATATCGGGGGCGGAACCGTGGATGGGTTCGTAAAGCCCGCGCGTTCCTTCGTTTAAGGAAGCGGAAGGAAGCATACCGATAGAGCCCGTAATTTGGCTTGCTTCGTCGGATAAAATATCCCCGAACATATTGCTGGTAACGATTACGTCGAATTGCGCGGGATTGCGAACCAGTTGCATCGCCGCGTTATCTACCAGCATATCGCTAAGTTCTACGTCAGGATATTCCGCCGCCATTTCGTGCACGATTTTACGCCACAAGCGGGAGGTTTCCAACACGTTTGCCTTATCAATGCTGGTAAGTTTTTTCCTTCTTTTTCTTGCGGTTTCAAAGGCTACGCGGCAAATCCGTTCAATTTCCATACGGCTGTAGCTTTCGGTATCGAAGGCTTCTTCCCCGTACTTTCCTTCACGGTAACCGCGTTCGCCAAAATAAATACCGCCCGTAAGTTCGCGAACGATCATTACGTCAAAGCCGTTTTCCACGATGTCCGCGCGAAGGGGACAATCCCCTTTTAACGCGGGATATAATTTTGCGGGGCGAAGGTTGGTGAAAAGCCCCATCGCCGCGCGAATACCAAGTAGCGCCTTTTCGGGGCGTAAATTTCCGGGCAAGGTATCCCACTTGGGGCCACCCACCGCGCCAAGAAGCACGCTATCTGCAGCTAAGCACCCTTTTACCGTTTCTTCGGGAAGGGGCGCGCCCACCGCGTCGATAGCAGATCCACCGATCAGGTAGGGGGTAAAGTGAAAAGTATGCCCAAATTTTTTGCCAACCGCTTCTAACACGCGTACGGCGGATTCTACGATTTCGGGGCCGATGCCGTCCCCCTTTAACAATGCGATATTATAATTCATATGCTATTTCCTTTTTGCTTTTACGGGAATTCCGCTTAGCGGATTTCCCCCTTTTGAATGCTTTGTACAAGCCCGCCGTTCACGATAATTTTTTGAATAAATTCGGGGAAGGGTTGGGTTTTGAAACTTTTCCCCGTGGTGCGGTTGTAAATAACACCCGCGGATAAATCCGCTTCCACGCTATCCCCTTCCTTAATGCCGTCCACCGCTTCGTCGCATTCCAAAATGGCAAGGCCGATGTTGATGGAGTTGCGGTAGAAAATGCGGGCGAAACTGCGCGCGATAACCAGGGAAATGCCGCTTTCTTTTATTGCTATGGGCGCGTGCTCGCGCGAAGAACCGCAACCGAAGTTGTAGCCTGCCACCATAATATCCCCTTCCTTTACGCGGGTAACGAAGGTTTTATCAATATCTTCCATACAATGGCTGGCAAGTTCTTTTTTATCAATGGTGTTTAAGTATCTGGCAGGGATAATTACGTCCGTATCTACGTTATCCCCGTAGGTAATTGCCGTTCCGTTATACTTCATATTCTTCTCTCCTTATAACGCGGTGGGGTCTGCAATTTTGCCCATAATCGCGCTTGCTGCGGCAACCGCGGGGGAAGCAAGGTACACTTCGCTATCCACGTGCCCCATTCTGCCAACGAAGTTGCGGTTGGTGGTGGCAACGGCGCGTTCACCCGCCGCCAAAATACCCATATAACCGCCAAGACAAGGCCCGCAAGTGGGGGTGGAAACGATGCAACCTGCTTCAATAAAGATTTTCACAAGCCCGTTTTCCACAGCCTTTAAGTAAATATCTTGGGTTGCGGGAATTACGATGCCGCGCACGTGGGGAGCAATGGTTTTGCCCTTCAAAATTTCCGCCGCTTCGGCTAAATCCTTATAATGCCCGTTGGTGCAAGAACCAATCACCACTTGATCGATTTTGATATCCCCGATTTCATCAAACGTTTTGGTGTTTTCGGGAAGATGGGGGAAGGCAACGGTGGGGCGAATTGCGCTTAAATCAATTTCGTACGTTTCGTCGTACACCGCGTCCTCATCCGCCTTATATTCTACGTAGGGACGGGTTGCGCGTTCGTTTACGTATGCGCGCGTTTGATCGTCCACTTCGAAAATGCCGTTTTTCGCGCCCGCTTCAATCGCCATATTGGAAACGGTTAAACGGTCGAACACCGAAAGTGCGCTAACCCCTTCACCCGTAAATTCCATGCTTTTATACAACGCGCCGTCCACACCGATTTTACCGATGATATGTAAAATTAAATCCTTACCCGAAACGTACTTATTCAGCTTGCCTTTTAATACGAAGCGGATGGCGGAAGGCACCTTAAACCAAGCCTTACCCGTTGCCATACCGCAAGCCATATCCGTACTGCCCACGCCCGTGGAAAACGCACCGATTGCCCCGTAGGTGCAGGTGTGCGAGTCCGCGCCGATGACTACGTCCCCGGGAAGTACCAATCCCTTTTCGGGAAGAAGGGCGTGTTCAATACCCATTTTGCCTACGTCGTAAAAATGCGTAACGCTGTGTTCGTTACAAAAATCACGGCACATTTTGCATTGCGCTGCGGCCTTGATATCCTTGTTGGGGGCAAAGTGATCCATAACCATGGTTACCTTGTCCTTATCAAACACCGTTTTTGCGCCGATGTTGTTAAATTCGCGAATTGCCACGGGGGAGGTGATATCGTTACCCAAAACGCGGTCTAACGAAACCAAAACTAATTGCCCCGCTTCTACCCTGTCCAGCCCCGCGTGGGCGGCAAGGATTTTTTGCGTCATCGTCATGCCCATAGTATTATTCTCCGTCCTTATAGTTAATAATCGCGCCACGGTCTGCCGAACTTACTTGCGCCGCGTAGCGTTTTAAGTAGCCGCTAACTTGCTTTTTCTTTAAGGGCATTTCCGCCTTGCGTTTTTCCAATTCTTCGGGGGAAACGTGCCATTCAATTTTATAAGCGGGAATATCAATACTAATTTCATCCCCGTCCTTCACGTAAGCGATGGGGCCGCCCGAAACCGCTTCGGGGGAAACGTGGCCGATGGACGCGCCACGCGTTGCGCCCGAGAATCTGCCGTCCGTAATCAAGGCTACGTCCTTATCCAATCCCATACCCGCGATTGCGGAGGTGGGGGAAAGCATTTCGCGCATACCGGGGCCACCCGCGGGGCCTTCGTAACGGATTACCACTACGTCCCCCGCTTGAATTTTGCCGCCGTAAATTGCCGCGATGCAAGATTCTTCGCTTTCAAACACTTTCGCCTTACCCGTATGCTTTAACATTTCGGGGGCAACCGCCGCGCGTTTTACCACGCAGCCGTTCGGGGCTAAATTCCCTTTCAGTACCGCGATACCGCCCGTTTTGCCAAAGGCGTTTTCGGGTTTTCTAATTACTTCGGTATCCCTATTTTCCGCTTGGTCGATATTTTCCTTAAAGGTTTTGCCCGTAACGGTAATCATATCCGTTTTTAAAAGGCCAAGCGCGTCCAATTCCTTCATAACCGCCATAACGCCGCCTGCTTCGTTCAAATCCTCCATATAGGTGGGGCCTGCGGGGGCTAAATGG
>JAZUCI010000172.1:0-16497 GCA_045639045.1 Christensenellaceae bacterium | reverse complement strand
CTTTGGTGCCTTGGTTTGAATCCATCGACCGTTACGGCGGTATTTGGGGGGTGGGGAAGTTGTACGCCGAAGGCGTTCCCGCGGATATTTTAGCAAAGTACGCGGGTTCGTATAACTGCGATTACGCGCCCACCTACCTGTATTTCTTAGCTATTTTAACCGCCTTCAACGGCGCGCCCATGGTTTTAATTAAATGGCTTTCGGTGATTTTTGATTTCGTACTTGCGCTGTTTGCCGCGCTTACCGTTCGCCACTTTAAAAAGTCGGATACGGCGTTTGCGCTTACCTTCTCCGCAGTATTGTTTTTGCCCACGGTGTTCTTAAACAGCGCGGTTTGGGGGCAATGCGACCAAATGTACGTCGCCTTTATCCTAATGTCCCTTTACTATATGTTAAAGGAAAAACCCCGCGCTTGTATGGTAACCTTTACCATCGCGTTTGCGTTAAAAATTCAAGCGGTGTTCTTCCTTCCCGTTTTGGTGCTTGCAGTTGTAAAAGGGAAACTGCCCCTTTGGTCGGTGTTCTTTGCCGCGTTAACCTACTTTATTACGGGGTTACCCGCAATGATGGGCGGTGCAACCTTTAAGCAAGCGTATTTCACCTTCGTTATGCAAATGGGGCGCTTCCCCAGTTTAACCTTAAACGCGCCCAATCTATACACTTGGATTGGCTATCTTGCCCCCGATAATATTCATAGGGACGCGCTTTCCAGCGGTATGACGTTCGGCGCTATCGCGATAACGGGCATTGCTATGCTACCCCTATACCGCGCGAAGTTTGATATCAAAGACGACGGCGTGTGGCTGATGATTACCGCGTTCTTCGCCGCGTTTATGCCCTTTATTATGCCCCATATGCACGAACGCTACTGGTTCCTTTCGGATATCGTGCTTTTAATCATTTTGGTGCTAAATCACAAAAAATGGTTGCCTTGCGTGGCGCTTATGGGTGGCTCGCTATACGTGGTTATGGTGTACTTGTATCAAGCAAACTTCCTTACCTTGGGGCAGGTTTCCGTATGTATGCTTCTTGGTTTGTTTGGCCTTGGGCAAATGCTTATGGAACGCGTAAAGCAAATTACCGTTGGGGAAGAAGAGCCCTCCCCCTTGTTTGATCGGGTGAAAAAGGCGGAAGAGGAGCAACAACAAGCCCTTGCCGAAGAAAACCTATCGGAAATTGCCGTAGAAGCCGCGTTGGAAGAAACCGAAAACGCGTAAAAATTAGGAATTAAAATTTAATTACCGCTCCACGCCAAAGTTTTGGCGTAGGGCGGTAATTTTTTTATCGGAAACTATTGACAGTTCGGTAAAAATATGATATCATTTTAATATCATAAAAATATCAAAAATTTTGCAAATGGAGGTAGTTATGGAAACTTTGCAAAAGGACGTACAGGAAAAATTGCTCACCCCTAGGGGTGGCGGTAAAATGTTACTTAGTTTTATTGCCCTTAGCCTTATTTGCGTGGGCTTATGCGTGGTTGGCGCGGTGTTTGAAGGCGCGCTAATCGCCCTTTTCGTGGTGGGGATTCTTGGGTTTACCGCTTGCATGATTTGCTTAGCGGGCTTAAAAGTGGTTGCGCCTAACGAGGCGATGGTGTTAATGTTCTTTGGTAGATACTACGGCACCATTGCAACGGACGGCTTCTTTTGGGTAAACCCCTTTTGTTCGGTGTATAACCCCGCGTCTATCCCCACGCAGGATGCAAATGCCGAGCCCGTAATCAATACCATCGGCTCGCTTGCAAACGCTATTCAAAAAAGCAGAAGAATTTCCTTAAAGGCAATCACCTTAAACAATGCAAAGCAAAAGGTGAACGATGAAGAAGGTAACCCCATTGAAATCGGCGTAGTGGTGGTTTGGCGGGTAATTAACACGGCAAAAGCGGTGTTCAACGTAGAAAATTACGTTTCCTTTATTTCCACCCAAACGGATAGCGCAATTCGTAACATCGCGCGTTCGTACCCCTACGACGTGTCGGATGCGGGGGATGAAAAATCCTTGCGCGGTTCTTCGCAAGAAATTGCAAACGTTCTAAAAGAAGATTTGCAAAAGCGGGTGGAATACGCGGGGATAGAAGTAATGGAAGCGCGCATTACGCACTTAGCGTACGCGCCCGAAATTGCCGCCGCTATGCTGCAACGCCAACAAGCCAAAGCCATTATCGTTGCCCGCCAAAAAATCGTGGAAGGCGCTGTGGGTATGGTGGAAATGGCGCTTGAAAAATTGCAACAAAAAAATATTTGCGAACTGGATGCGGAAAGAAAAGCGCAAATGGTAAGCAACCTGCTCGTCGTTCTTTGCGGAAATAAGGACGCGCAACCCATCGTAAACAGCGGTAGTATTTACTAATGAAAGCGGATAAAAAACAGTTACTGTTGCGCCTTTCGCCCTCGCTGTACGAAAAAGTAATGCGGATGGCGGAAGAGGATTTCCGTTCGCTTAACGGGGAAATAGAATACCTACTAACCCAAGCGGTAAACAAAAAATATCCCCAAAATCCCACTAAAACTGATAAAAAAGGGTAAATTTGATAGGAAATTTCCTTAAAAACCGTGAAAAGGCAACGCCGTTTTTGGCGCTGCCTTTTTGCTTGTTCGCGTGTGTCGTTTATAAGAGATCCTATCGCTATCGCTCCAGGATGACAGCCTAGGGGAATACCTTATTTTGTCATTCTGGAACGAGCAACGCGAAGTGATAGAATCCCTTTATAGATTCTCCGCTAAGCCAGTCAAGGCGGTAGGCGAAGAATGACAAAAATGGCCCCTTAATAAAGGATGCCATTTTTCATTATTTAGGGTAAATTATGCCGTTAGCTTAACACCGTACCCTCGGTGCCTTGCACTACGCGGAAAATTTGAATTTCTTCCCCCGTGTTGGCGGAGATATAAAAGTAGTACAGTTCGTTATTTTGTCCGCGCCCCGAAAATTCGTAGCACAGTTCTTCGGCGCCTTCCCCCTTGGGGGCAACGCACAGCCGTTTGGTTTCCACCGCAACGGTATCCGCAACCTTATCTTCGGCAACCGATTGGGATAAACGGGGCACCAAATGTTGGCGCTCGGTGTGGTTTAACAGGTAGGAAAAGGCTTCTAAGCCAAGCACCTTCCCATCCGCGCAGTCCACTTTCACCTTGATTAAATCGGGGTACATAGTAACACCGTCCTGGTTTGCGGCGCAGTTTACCGTACACTCGCCGCGGAAGGAATCCGTCCACACCGCTTCCATATTTTCGTAGCCCGCTTTTTCTAAAAAGGAAAGGGCTTTTTCTATGCAATCCTCGGTGGAAACGCCTTCGCTTTTTTCACTTTGGTTGCGGTCAAACAGGGCAAGATGCCCACCCTTTTCGGTAATTTGCGCGTAAATTTCGCCCCCTTCCGAATCCATTGCGGTAAAGCAATGGCAAGTGAACGCCGCCCCCGTGCTTTCGCCCGTGTATTTTACTTCAGTAAGTCCGTAATCCGCAAACAAACTGCGAAAAAATTTTTCCGCTTCGGTGCGCGAAACGGGTTCCCCCGTAAGTCCGCGCGCTTCCGTTCTATTTAGGGTGGATTCGCTAAACGCCCCGTCGTAAATCAGTTTGGGAAGGGAGGTGGATGCTTCCTCTAATTCGGTAAAGCTTTTGGTGATTTTTCCATCCGTTTTTAGCATTTTTGCAATATTTTTGCTTACGTTGCCGCTATTTTCCACGCGTTTCATTTTATCCCGCAGGGCGGTGGTGCTTTTTTGCAAAGAACGCACGGTTTCGCGTTCTTCTTCGGTTAGCGTGCCCGCGTTTAATTCCTTTTGCAAATACTTGGCGTAATCGCCCACTTGGTTAATTAGCTTTGCGGTGTAAAATTTGGCTTCGTCCCCCAAGGGAAGTTCTTGCAAACTGTTTTCCGCCAACTCGCTTTGCACGGCAATATCGGTGGTTAGTTGCCGCCCCATGCTTTGCGAAGAAGAAACCGCAAGCTTAGAAAGATTTGCATCCATGCTATCCAAATACCCTTGCAAACTGTAATATGCACGCGCATACCCTGCGTTTAAGGTTGCAATTTGGCGGCTAGAACTAAAATAGTACGCGGTTAGGGCGGAAGCAAGCGCCAACGTGGTTACCGAAAGGGCGATAACCGCCGCAATCAGACCGGGTTTGCCGTGCGCCTTGTTTTTGTTGCGGTTTTCACGCGCGGCGCGCTTTTCGGCTTTATATTCCTGCTTATTTTCCTTACGTTTTTGCTTTTCCGCTTGTTTTTTTGCGCTTGCGGCTTGCTTTAAACCTTCCTGTTGCGCTTGCATGCGTTGTTTTGCCATTGCGCTTTCCTGCGCCGTGGCTTTGCGCTCCTTTTTGGCTTGCATCCGCGCCGCTTTTGCTTGCTGGCGCTTTAATTTGTTTTGCTTTTTCGCTTCTTGCTTTTCCTTTTGTAAGGATATTTTTTTGCGCTTTGCCGCCGCCTTTAATTCCGCGCGGCGAATAGCGCGTTTTTTCTTAAATTCCTTTTTGGCAGCGCGGATTTCCGCCTTTTTTTGCTTGCGCTGTTCGGCGTTTAATTTTCGCTTTTTTTGCACCTTTTTTTCGTGCGCGCTTTCTTGCGCTTTTGCGGATTGCGCCTTTTCCCGTTCTTCGCCTACCGCCCCTTGCTTTTGTTTAGCGGCGGTATTTTTTCCTTGCGCGGCGGGGCGCTTTTGCGTAGTGCTTTTCTTATTTTCGTTTGGCATTTTTCTTCCTCCTTACCTGCAAAATACGTGGTCGCCTATGGTAACCACAACGGGGCGCGAATAAATCCATTTACTGGTTGCAATCGCGGGGTTATAGTAGTATAAGCACCCGTAGGTGGGGTCCCATCCGTTGATTGCGTCCTGCGCGGCGCGTTGGCTGGTTGCGTTGGGCGCTAAATTAATTTGCCCGTCCGCCACGGCGGTAAACGCGCCCTTTTGGTATACTACCCCCGAAATGGTGTTGGGGAAGGAAGGGTTTTTAACGCGGTTTAAAATTACCGCGCCCACGGCAACCTGCCCCGTGTAGCTTTCCCCACGCGCTTCGGCGTGAATAATTTTGGCAAGCAGGTATACGTCCGAACTGGAAAAACTGCCCCCAGTAGTGCCGCCCGTAGAAGAACTTCCTGCTTTCATCCCCAGCGCGGCAAGGGTTTTGTTCCCCACGATGCCGTCTGCCACAAGGCCGTTCTTTTTTTGAAAGTACACCACGGCGGCGCGCGTTTTACTGCCGTAAATGCCGTCTACCGCGCCCGTGTAATACCCCCAATTTTTTAGTTTTTGCTGTATGGTTTTTACCGTAGAACCGCTGCTTCCCACTTTATAAGTGGCAACGATAACCGCCCGTTCTTCGGCTGGGTTTGCCTGCTTCAAACTAACGCCTACCGCTAGCCCCGAAACAAGCAAGCAAAGGGTTGCGACGATAGCAACCGTTTTCGTGCTTTTTTTCATTTTTCCTCCTATATCAAAGGGGGTATCACCCCTTTTTAAACAAATCGTAAATAAAGCTGCGGTATTCTACGGGCTCGTCCGCGCCCCCCGTAAAACATAAGGGGGGATATACCACGCACCACCAATTTTCCCCTTGCGCTTTGCCAAGCGAAAGAATCAGCGCTTCGTACCTGCCGTAGGGCAGGGAAATTCCTTGATACACGCGGGTGGGGAAGATTTCGCTTTTCACTTCCGCGTTTGCGGTGTAGTTTGCGCCGTTTGCTTGCAAAATGCGGTTGGCAACGGTAATAAGGTTATTTCGTTCCCCAAGCACCACGCGCTTTGCTTCCGCCTTGCTTTTGCAGTTTTTAAGGAGTGGTGTTAAGTACGCCACAATCCCGTCTTTTACCGCGTATTTTACTTGTTGGGCGGCAGAAGAATTATCGTCCGCGCGTACGTGAATACGTAAATATTCGTCCGCGGATAAAATTTCTCCGCTAGGCGAAGAAAAACTGCATCCCGTAAAAAAAAGAATACAACAAAACAAAACCAAACAAAACCAAACGCGCTTCATAATCAAAACTCCTAATTTCCGCGCAAAAGCGGAAGAAATATTTTACGGCTATTCGCCTTTACCCTTATGTTTTACCCAAAGTGGGGAAAATATGCGTTGTTTCATACGCAAAAAATAATTTTTTCACAAAAAAACCGCCCTTCCCAAGGGGGAAAGGCGGTAAACGCGGTATATGGACTATATAAAAGGTTAAAAAGTTTTTCTACCAAGCAGTACGTCGCAAGAAATATCAAAAAAATCCGCAAGGCGCAAAATATACGTTGCCTTGGGTTCGTTTACGCCCCGTTCCCAGTAGTCAACGGCTTTTTGGCTAACACCAATGGCATCCGCAAGGTTTTTTTGCGAAATACCCTTAGATAGGCGGAATTCCTTAATGTTTTCCGCGATATTGCTAACAGCGGTGAAACGCTCATTTGTGGTAGTTTGATTACACTTTTCGTTCGGTTTGTTCATCATACCAATATTTTAGAAGAAATCTTCTTAAAAAGCTTGACAAAGAAGAATTCTTCTTGTATAATAATGGCGAAAGTTCGGAAAACGCCGATGACCTAAGGCGTTTAAACGGTAGATGGATATAAAAAGGGGAAGAAATGTTAGCCAACAATTCTCCCTTCCCCAACTTTTAGAGAGGTTTTGCGATTGGTTTTCTTTTAAATTTCTCAGCCGTAACTTTCCGAATTGGCGCCGTTTTGCAGTAGCGAAGCGGCGTTTTTTTATAAAAAACCGCCCTTCCCAAGGGAAAGGCGGTAAAAAAGAATTCTTATTTTTCAAAGCGGAACGTCCAACGCGAAGAACCTGCTTTGGCGGTAACTAAAAGTTGGTTGCGTTCGGTGTGCAAAATGCAGTTTTCCCCATTAAAATATAGCCCCGTGTTGCTATCCGCTTTTTCGCGGAAAATCAGTTCGCCGTTTTCTTGATATAGGCGGTTGGGGGTAAGATGATAAAGGGGGAAATCGGGCAGGTTTTCAAAGTAGAAGGAAAGGGGAACGGAAAGATAAAATTCGCGCGTCCATCCGTTATTTTCGTACGTGTCCGTAATTTTCCCAAGTGGGGTTTCTTTATCAAAAAGCATGTGCGTAACAACGTTTTCGGTAAGCGTGCTTTCGGCCGTTAAATCCATACGGCTGGTAACCCTGAAAGCAATCAAGGGCTGCGAAAGGGTAACCCTTCCGTTAGGGCCGCTGAAGGTTACGCCCGAAAGGGGCGCGTTTTCCCAAACGTTTTGTTCTTCTTTATGTATCCAAAGCATATTACGCGTTCACCTTTTTGTAGAAGAAGAATTTGCCGTGTCTTGCGGGCAGGGCAACGTGTAAGCCGTGTTTTATAAGTTCGGCGCCCTTCATACGGAAGGTTTCGTTCGTTTCGGGGCAGTCAAATTCGTACGTTGCGTTCTTTTCAATTTGGCGCAAGTTAAGCACGATTTCTTCTTCGGGGCATTGCGTGTTTCTTACCGCGTTAATTACCCCTTCGCCTTTTTCTTCGTTATGGAATTGCAGGCAGTACCACCCCGTAACTTCCTTGCTGTACGGCGTTAAGGGATAATAGTCCCCCGTAAAGGTGTATTGCGCCGCGCGCCGCCAAATGGCGTTCATTTTATTGCAGTATTCAAAGTCCGCGTCCCGTTCAAATTTTACGCCTAGCGCGGGTGCAAAAGAAGTATGGTAAGCGTAGTTATCCGTGTTCGGCATTTTTTTCGCGCCGCTCGTGCCGTAGGCATCGCCTATGGTATACGTGCCGTCCGCATGATCCCAGCTAAGGGTGGGGTTTCGGAAGAAGGGGATCCACGCAAACATGGTTTGGGTGAATGCCTCCTTAATGCCGTGTAAGCCGTAACCGTAGTCCGTAAAGTGGAAGGGTACCGAACGCTTCATGGTTTCGTAATCGTTTCTTCTGCCACCCGAAGCGCAACTGTCAATTAAAAGGTGGGGGTTTTGCTTTTTCAGTTCATCCCAGAATTTTAAATAGCCCGTGCAATGGTGGTTTTCTATAATGCCCTTGCGTTCGGGCTCGTCGTTTTCTTGCCACCATTTTAAGGGGCCCATATTAAAGTCTTGGCGGTAAATATCAATGCGGTTGCGCTTGATAAATGCGTTGTATTTATCCGTAATCCACTTGCGCGCTTGGTCGTCCCCCATCTTAAACAAAACGGTTTCTTCCAAAACGTCTTCGCCCTTATCGTTTTTCACGGTGCGCCACCAGCCGTATTCTTCGGGCACGGTGTTGGGCATATGGTAACGGCTCATACGTTCGGGCTCGAACCATAAAAGGAATCGTTTGCCCATAGCGTGCACTTTTTCGGTAATTTCCTTAAATTCGTTGGGGAAGCGCTTTTCATCCGCATCCCAGTTCGCCGTGCGCGTCCAAACGTTTCTATCCACTTCGGGTACGTAGCATTTGTACCAGCCCGCGTCAATCCACCAAACGTCAAAATCCCAACCGGCTTTTTCCAGAAAATCCAAGGCGGCAAGCTGTTGATTGGTGTTTGCCATGGTAAATTCTTCCCCGTCCCCGTGGTCGTTTGCAACCAAAAGGGGCTTTAAGGGTTCGCCCTGCCATTTGGGCATTACGTGCGCAAAGTAAAATCTACGCCACGCGTTTACGCCGCGTTCGGTTTTTCCGTCGTAAATTTGTACGGCAAGGCGGGGGGAACGCACGGTTTCCCCGGGGTTTAACCGAAAGGCGCAATCCTTTTGCCCAAGGGTTACTTTGGTATGGTTGTTACCGCCCGTGTAGGA
The DNA here is from genome assembly GCA_045639045.1 of Christensenellaceae bacterium. Lineage (GTDB taxonomy): Bacteria > Bacillota > Clostridia > Christensenellales > Borkfalkiaceae > SIG402. The sequence continues at coordinate 7,784 of JAZUCI010000172.1, read as the reverse complement.
AGCCTCCCATTGCCCCGGCCAACCGATGGCAAGGTTGTAACCGAAGGAAGGGCTTTCCAAGCGGTAGTAGGGGAACGCCCCGTCGCAAGCGCGCCCGTCTAACGGGCTAAAGGTAAGCGTTTCATTTTTTAATAAGGGGGTGATAAAGGTTTCTAACCCTTCGGCGCGGAATCCGTCCCCCGTGTTGTGGTGCAACTTTGCGTTGGGGGAGTGCAAGCGTAAATTTTTTGCAACCTTAAAATCGGTAATCATCCCCGAAGGGGTTTTGCCTACGTTCTTCAAGGTAACCGCCCATTCGGCTACGGGATAGTCCGTATAAACCAACGTTTCTACCGTAACTTCCAATTTTTCATTGCGAAGGCGTGCGGTAAAGGTACGGCGTTCCATATTGCTTAAAATTTCAAAGGTTTCCTTTACGGGGGTTTTCCCAAACCCTAATTTTTCCTTGCCGTCTACGGTCAAAGAAAAGGGAAGAAACCGTTTATCCGTTGCGTAGGGTAAAACGTTTTTGGTAAACAAACGATAATCTTTTTCGGTGGGTTTACAGGTATAATTCAATTTTAGTACCTCCTAATACGTGCGGGTGCGTGCGCCCGTCAATAAAAGTGATTATTCGTATTATAGGGGCGAAGGGGGAGAAAGTCAATACCAAAATTCAAAAAACTTACCAAAAACCCAAAAATATTTACAAAATTTGAAAAAAGGGCGGAAAAGCCCCTTAAAAGCGTTGACAAAAGTTAACGTAGGTGCTAAAATATGAGAACACTCCGAGATTTTGGGGTGTAATTTTTTGGGAAGGTGTTCCGAAGATGAGAACTAGAATTACGCTTGCTTGCACCGAATGTAAGCAAAGAAATTACGACACGATGAAAAACAAGAAAAACGATCCTGATAGATTGGAAATGAAAAAGTACTGCCGTTTCTGCAAGAAGACGACGGTACATAAGGAAGCGAAATAATTTCGTTTTCTGCCGAAATAAGGGGATTAAAATGAAAAAAGAAGTAAAACAAAACGTGGAAACTAAGGGCGGCGCAAAGGTAAAGAACAAAAAGCCCTTCTTCTTGGTTCGCTGGGCAAAAGCGATCGGTAGAAAGTTCCGCGAAATTTTCTTGGAACTGAAAAAGGTTACTTGGCCTGCGTTCGGTAAGGTAGTAAAGGAAACGGGTATCGTACTTGCAGTATGCTTATTCTTCCTTGTGGTAATTACCGCCTTCGATCTTGGTCTTGGCGAACTGGTTCGCTTGGTAACCAATATCGGTAAGTAAGGAGAATCCGTAGCATGGAAAGCGTAACGCCCAAGTGGTACGTGCTTCATACCTATTCGGGTTATGAAGCAATGGTAAAGGATTCCTTGGAAAAGTTGGTTGAAAACAACAACTTGCAAGACCGTATTTTTGAAGTCCGTATTCCGCTAGAACAAACTATCGAAGAAAAGAACGGAAAAAAGAAGGTCGTAGAAAGGAAACTTTTGCCTAGCTACGTATTCATTAAGCTGATTTATACCAACGATTTATGGTTCTTGATTACGAATACCAGGGGTGTAACGGGCTTCGTAGGTCCTAACGGCAAACCTTTGCCTTTAACCGCGGAAGAAGTACGCCGTATGCAACTGGAACGCGTGGTTACCGAAACCGATCTTGCCGTGGGGGACGATATCAAGATTATCGCAGGGCCCTTGGATGGCTTTATCGGTAAAATCGTGGAAATCAACGAAGCAACGCAAAAAGCGAAAGCCAACGTGGAAATGTTCGGCAGAGCAACTGACGTTGAATTGGATATGATCCAAATTGAAAAAATCGAACTGACCGTTATTCCCGAATAATAGGGATAGCGAAAGTTAAATACGCAAAAAACCGAACTCGGTTTTTGTGGGAGAGGCGCAAATTTCTTTTCATACGCCTTGCTAAAACCACTATATTGGAGGAAGACTTTTATGGCAAAGAAAGTAACTGCAGTAGTTAAGTTGCAGCTTGCAGCCGGTAAAGCTACCCCGGGGCCTCCCGTAGGTTCTACCTTAGGTCCCCACGGTATCAACATTCCTGGCTTCACTAAGCAATTCAACGAACAAACCGCATCGCAAGTGGGGCTTATCATCCCCGTTGTCATCACCATTTATCAGGACCGTTCTTTTGATTTCGTTCTGAAAACGCCCCCCGCACCCGTTCTTATTAAGAAAGCGTGCAAAATTGAAAGCGGCAGCGCTAAACCCAACAGGGATAAAGTTGCTAAAATCACCAAGGCGCAAGTAGAAGAAATCGCAAAGATGAAGCAACCCGACTTGAACGCTGCATCTTTGGAAGCGGCAATGAGCATGATCGCGGGTACCGCCCGCAGTATGGGCGTAGTCGTAGTAGACTAAGCCGTGTAATGGGAGAACGGGGAACCCCGTTCGTTAAAACCATAGGAGGATTGACAAAGTGAAATACGGAAAAAAATATGCTGAAAGCATTAAGGCGTACGATCGTAGCCAAGCTTACGACAACGCCGAAGCAATGAAAATCGTGGTTGACACCGCGAAAGCAAAGTTTGACGAAACCATTGAACTTCACGTTCGTTTGGGCGTAGATCCCAAGCAAGCAGACCAACAAGTACGTGGCGTTATCGTTCTTCCCAACGGTACGGGTAAAAACGTAAAAGTTTTGGTTATCGCGAAGGGCGATAAAGCGGACGTTGCAACCGCAGCGGGCGCAGATTTCGTTGGCGCAGAAGAAATGATTCAAAAAATTCAAACCGAAAACTGGTTTGATTTCGACGTAATGATCACCACCCCCGATATGATGGGCGTTGTTGGTCGTATCGGTCGTTTGCTTGGTCCTAAAGGCTTAATGCCCAACCCCAAGTCCGGTACCGTTACTATGGACGTTGAAAAGGCAATCAAGGACGTAAAAGCTGGTAAAGTTGAATACCGTTTGGATAAAACCGCGATTATTCACTGCCCCATCGGTAAAAAGTCCTTCGGCGCTGAAAAGCTGAACGAAAACTACACCGCGCTTATGGAAGCAATCGTGAAAGCGAAACCCGCTGCTGCAAAAGGTCAATACATCAAAAGTATTACCGTTGCAAGCACCATGGGCCCCGGCGTAAAAATCGCAAACAACAAGTTCAATTAAGTTGACAAACTTCGTACAGTGTGATATACTGTACGGGTAATCAAGCCGTAGACAGTAGGTTTTCGTAATAAACCGTAAGGTTTTCCTACCGAGGTAATGGTTTTAAGAATATCGTTAAGATACCCTTATGCCGTTACTACGCGGCGTAAGGGTTTTTCCATTTTTCTGTTTCAAATAAAGTAGGAGGTAAAGGCTATGTCAGCGAATTTGGAAGCAAAAAAGCAAGTCGTTGAAGATATCAAAGCACGCATTCAAGCAAGTAAATCCGTTGTTTTGGTAGACTACAAGGGCATGACTGTTGCTGAAGACACTGCACTTCGTAATAAGTTCCGCGCTAGCAACGTGTTCTACAAAGTTTATAAGAACACTTTGCTTAAACGTGCTTTTAACGAATTAGGCATTGACGCGTTTGACAGCGATTTGAACAATACCACGTCCGTTGCTTTTGCAGAAGACGAAGTATCCGCAGCAAAAATCGTTGTTGACACCGTTAAAGAATTAAACGACAAAATTTCCGTAAAAAGCGGCTGGGTAGACGGCGCTTATATGGATGATAAGGGTATTAAAGCTCTTGCAAGCATTCCTTCCAAAGAAGGTTTGTACGCAATGCTTGCCGGTACCTTGCAAGGCTTTATCAGCGGGTTTGCTCGCGCAATCAAAGCAGTTGCAGACAGCAAAGCGGAATAATTCCGTTTTTGCAAAAATTCCCGCGTAAAGCGGAACAAAAATTTATTTATTATTCTTGGAGGATAGAACAATGGCAGATATCGCAAAGATGATTGAAGAAATCAAAACCATGACCGTTCTTGAATTGAACGACTTGGTAAAAGCAATCGAAACCGAATTCGGCGTAAGCGCAGCAGCTCCCGTAGCAGTAGCAGGTGCAGCAGCTCCCGCAGCAGCAGCTGAAGAAGAAAAGACCGAATTCAACGTAGTACTGAAAGAAGTTGGCGGCAACAAAATTGCTGTTATCAAGGCAGTACGTGAAGCAACCGGCCTTGGCCTTGTAGAAGCAAAAGGCATGGTAGAAAAGGGCGGCGTAATCAAAGAAGCCGTTCAAAAGGCAGACGCAGAAAAGATCGTAGAAGCGTTGAAAGCAGCTGGTGCTACCGCTGTTATGGAATAAGAAAAACAGGAAAAACCCAAGCGAAATCGTGGTGCAAGAGTATTCTTGCACCACTTTTTTTATTTTTTCGGCGGCGTATTTGCGGCGCAATACATTGTTAAACTTGCGTTTTCGGTGCAGTTACATACCAAGTGGTATGCGCCTTTCCAAAATCCGCGTTTGCCTCGTCTTGCTTGCATCTGCGCCGCCTTGGGTTTTAATTCTATCACGCTTTTTCGGCGGTTTATAACCCTGTTTGTTTTGTCTTGCTTGCATTAAAGCCGCTTTGTTGGGTGCGAATACACTTTGTTTTCAGGGAGTCTTTTTAAATCGCAAAACTTGTCATTCTTCGCCTACCCCCTTTGACGGGCAAAACGGAGAATCTCAATGCTTTTTCTTCCTATCGCTTGCAATCGTTTTTAACTTGTGCTACAATAAAGATATCTAAAACGTATTTTTTATATTTTAATATAAAAATTTAGGAGAAAAAATTTATGCAAAATTTTGTAAAACGCTGTGTGCTATTGTTATCGGCGCTTGTACTGTGCTTTACGCTTGTGGCGTGCGATCCCGTAGATCCCGCGCCTAGCGTAACCCCTTCGGTTATCCCTTCTGCGCAACCCTCGGCCGTGCCTAGCATGCAACCCTCGGCCGTACCTAGCATGCAACCTTCGGCTATTCCTTCCGTGCAGCCTTCAGCAACCCCTTCGGTTATCCCTTCTGCGCAACCTAGCGTAATACCTACGGTGGTTCCCACTTCTGCGCCTAGCGTTACCCCTTCGGTAATCCCTAGCGTAATTCCTAGTGCGAAGCCTAGCGTAACCCCTTCGGTAATACCTAGTGTAATGCCAAGCGTTGCGCCTTCTTCCAACCCTGGGGTGAAACCTTCTATGCCTCTGCCTTCGGTAATACCCAGCGTAAGGCCTTCGGTAATGCCTAGCGTTGCCCCCGGGGCCTTTGATTGGACGAAAGCCTTCGTTGTGAAGGACGGTGTAATTCTGGGCTTAAACGAGTTAGGAAAAACCCAACTGCCTTACGTACAAATCCCCCCGGTAATTGATCATCAGAAAGTTCATGCAATCGCTCCCAACGCGTTTAGCGACGTGGAAAACTTGCAATACGTTGTTTGTATGGAAGGTTCTTTCTTGGGTCGGTTAGAAGACTACGCCTTTGCAAACTGCAAAAATTTACGCGCGGTTGTTTTGGGTCAAGATACCATTCAGTTCGGCGAACACGTATTTGCAGGATGCAATTCGGTAGTTGTATACAGCCCGCTAGCGGAGCCCCACGCAGCGTGGGGTACGCAATGGCAAAGCGAAACGCGTGGCGCGGTATTCGGCTACGACGCGTACGTGGCGTACGCGTATATGGTTTACGGTATTAAGGACGATATTGGCTACGTGGTAAAGCAATCGCCCGCCTTAACCGAGCCGAAAATTTACGGCGACGTAGAAAATAGCACGGGTAAATCGTATCGGGTAGAACATATCGCGGATAACGCGTTTAGCTATTGTGAAAACCTAAATACGATCTATATTCCCAAATGCATCAAAACGATTGGCGAAAACGCCTTTATGAATTGTACGAAGCTTTTCAACGTTGAAATGGAGTGGGAAATTAGCGAATTGACCACCTTGAAAAAGGGCGCGTTTTTCGGCTGTGAAAAGTTGGAAATCGTGCGCCTTCCCGATAGTTTGCAAGTGATTGGCGAAAGGGCGTTTTCCTGTTGCTACGCTTTGCGCAAGGTGGATATTCCCAAGGGTGTGATTGAAATCGGCGATTACGCGTTTAGTTTCTGCGCGAAATTAGAAGATTTCTATTTTAACGAAGCTAAAGTGCAAACGATTGGCGAAGGCGCCTTCTACGGGTGTGAAAGCTTAAGAAAATTGGTTCTTCCCGAAAGCGTAACCACCGTAAAGGCGTGGGCGTTTGAAGGTTGCTTAATTCTAAATTTATATTGCAGGGCGCAAGAAAAGCCCGAAGGCTTCCAATTATATTGGGACGTGCGCGTTAGCGATGGCGAAGAAGATGACGGTAACGGTGGCCAAGAAAGTGCAGAAAGGCATTATCCCGAATGGGGCTATCAGGGAGACGAAAACTACTAATCCAACGCGCAAAAAAACGGTTGAAATTTTTCTAAAAGGCTTGAAATAGCCCCCTTCTTGTGTTATAATACCGCCAAGGAAAAAGGTGACGTATGTTCGCCGCAAGAGTTACGGACGGAGGAATTTAGCGAAATGACGGCTTCTATACAACTGCAAAAAGGAGATATCTGCTATCATAAAGTTTACGGCTACGGCGAAGTATTGTGTGTTTCTAAGGACGAATATAACCGCTTAATCGTTTCCGCAAAGTTTGCGCGCGGTTTCCAGCATATGAATTACGACCATTTTATGCGCACGGTAACCGTTTATCCCGCGGGGGTGGAACGTCCCGTTTGCCCCACGTGCGGTTTGCATCCCGCAGTGGACGGCGGGCCCTGTTTCCTTTGTCAAGCCAAGCCCGAAGCGGCGCCCAAGAAAAAAGCCCCTGAAAACAAGGGCGGGTATTTTGCCGATGGGGATATGGATCGGGAAGGGAATGGCCTAGAAGAATATTCCTTGGAAATGGGGTATCGCGAGGACGTAGATTTGGAAGAAGGTGGCTTGGACGGGATGACCGCCCGCAAAAAAACCCGCGCGGAATACGGGGATAGGGACGTGGAAGGAAAGGGTTTTTCCTTTAACGAGCCGTTGTAAAAAGAAACGAAAAATATATAAAAAACAACCGCGTTTTGTCCGTTCGGCAAAGCGCGGTTGTTTTTTTTTCGTGCACAATATATTGTACAAAAAACGCTAATATAATACAAAATAAAACAATTTTATACAAAATTCGCAGTATAAAATCGGCAAAATACTTGCATTTCGTTCAAAAATATGATAAAATAAAGAAAAAACGAGGAAGGCGCTTTATGAAAACGGTCTTTTTATTGGATTCTGAAGAAAAGCAGGTATTAAAAGTTGCGGAATTTTTGAACGCTACGCGTGAATACCGTGTGGTTGGCAACGCGCAAAGTGGGGAAGAAGGTCTTGCTAAAATTCGGCTGCTTCGCCCCGACGTTTTAATTTTGGACGTAGTTTTGCAAGATTTGGACGGCTTTGCGGTGATGGAAGCAGTAAAGGAAGAAAACTTGCCTTGCAAAATGGTGGTGGCAAGCGCGTTTGGCGCGGAAAGCGTGGTTACTAACGCAATTCGCCGTGGCGCGGAGTACTTTTTGCTAAAACCCTTCCGCGCCGAAGTGTTAAAATCCCGCTTGGACGGGCTGTTTACCGCCAAAACGGAACGCGCCCCCGAAGACGACCTCCGCCGTTTGGACGAACGGATCAGTAATATCTTTATCACGGTGGGAATACCGCCCCACATCAAGGGCTACGGGTATTTGCGCGAAGGGGTGAAAATGGCAATCCGTTCGCCCGAAATTATCAACCGTATCACCAAGGAACTGTACCCCAAAATCGGGGAAAAGTTCTCCACTTCCGCAAGCAAGGTGGAACGCGCCATCCGCCACGCCATAGAAGTGGCTTGGAAT
>JAZUCI010000171.1:0-3121 GCA_045639045.1 Christensenellaceae bacterium | reverse complement strand
AAGTACGGATACTTCACGGCTGGGCAAAGTGAATTCGTAGGGGTTGGGGGAAATTTCCCGCCAGTTTTCCACGATTGCGCGGGGGGTGAAGGGGGTATAGCCTTCCGCTTTTCTTTCAATCGCAAGGAATTGCGAAGAAAGGTTGGTACCCTTATTCGCTTTTACGGGGAAGGTTGCGGTAAACAACCCGCTATCATCCGTACCTACGGTTGCAAGCAAGGTTAAATCGGTAATATCATCCGTAATTACGTGGGGGAAGGTACGGTATACTTCTACCGCTACGTTCGGGTTGCCTTGCCCCGTTACGGTGATAATACCCTTTTCCATATCCGCTACGCAAGAAGTAATTTTGCCCGCAAAAGGACGGATGAGGTCTTCTTGTTCCCAAGAAATTTTGCGGATGGATAGGTCGGTTTTTTCATCAAATACCAACTTGTATTCGGTTAAACGGCCTTTCGCGGTGGGAATATCCGAAATATTGAGATATAAGGTAGTCCAATCCTTAATATCCGTAAAGGTAAAGGATTTAGACTTATCTTCGCTAAAATCGGGGCTTTCTTCGGTTGCCCAGTAAAGGGTTGCGGAAAGAGTTCCGCTTACCGTTTTCGCGTTTAAATACAAGGTGTTTTTAATGGAAAGTTCGGTGTTCCAAATGGTTTCCTTTGCCGCTTGCATGGAAGGGAATTGTAGTTCCCCACCCTGTTCCACTTCGGCGGTTAAAACGCCGTTTTGATGCGCAATTTTGCCCGTGGAAACGAACTCCGTTGCCATACCGCTGTTTTCCAAGCCAAGGTCAATTACTTTGCCTGCAAACAAGGTATCGTAGGTCATAACGCCTTGCCAACCGGGGGCTTCTTCATCCGCGTATAGGGTAAAGGTGATTTTATCCACCGCGTTAAGGAAGGTTTCACCCGCAAAGTTAAAGGTTGCCACGTTATATCCGTACGCGTTCAAAAATACCGTACGGCTTGCGCATTGTTCCCCGCTATATACGGTTGCGGTTAAATAACTGTGGGATAATAGCAACGGATCGGGCTCGCCTTGGGAAATTTTGTTTTCCGCCATATCCTTAAAGTATTGCGAATCCTTATCCCCTCCGTACGAAGAAAATGCAAAGGAAAGGGCGGGGGTTTCGGTAATATCTACCGCCTTTTTGGGGGTGTAAACCACCGTTTTATTTTCGTAGGTTGCGGTGGTGGAAGTAACGCGAAGTCCTTTTTTACCCACCGTTACCACGTCGTTTTCGGGAAGATCAATAACGCTTACGCCGTTTACGTTGTCCCCCGCGGTAAAACAAGCGGCTTCTTCGGTGGCAAAATCCACGAATACACGCTTTTTATTCAGTAATAATCTGCGATTTGCAAACGAATTGCGCGAAATTTCAGGTTTCATTTTTCTTTCCTTTTGAATAAAATAAACACAGTAAATGCAGTAGCGCGTAGTTTATAATCCACCGAAAAGGCGGGTTAGAAGCAAGCCAAGACAAGGAAGTCCGAGCGGTTTGGGGCGGAAGTATCCTTATCGTATTCGACGGCCCAAACCGCGACGGCTGACACAGTATTGCGCAGGTTATAAACCGCCGTTAGTCCATTTTGCAATCCGTAAACATTACCTGCGCACAACCTTCAAATTCCGCCCAAACGCCTACGTCCACGGTTAAATCTTTATCTAAATAGAAGGTCATACTTGCTTCCTTCCACGGAGATTTTACCGCAAAGTTATGGGGATCGCCTACAATTTCTTGGGTGTATAACAGCGTACCCGTACGGCGGTTACGAACGAACATTTTTGCTTTGCCTTCCGTACGGTATTTTAAGCGGAAGGTATGATAGCCGCCAAGAAGGTGCAAGCCTTGGTACAGGTTGCAATCCTTGCCGCGCTGCGTTTCAATAAAGCCGCAACGAACGCCGTTAAAGCATTCTTCGTGCACCGCGTCCTCGGTATCGAAATGCCAGTTTGCAAGGTTTGTAATCCAGTAGGGGTTTTGTTCGGCTTCACGGCGCATAAAGTTGCCGTATACGAAATCCCCTGCGGAGTGCAAATCGCAATCCATCAGCGCGCCCGTAACCTTCATGGGACCGAAGGTAGTGCGGCTCCAATAATCGTTATCTTCAAATAACAATTCTTGCACGGGCGAATAATCGTCCGTTTCGCTATTATCGTAAGGTTGGATGCCGTAATAGGGGTTATCAAAATAACCGCCGATGGCTACGCAACCTTGCAAAATGGTGTCGCGCACGGTAAACTTCTTCACAGCCGAACGGGAAAGAATGGGGTTATCCGTTCCCCATGCGCAGAAGGAAATTGCGCGCCCCGTCCAATAGAAGGTGTAGAAATAGCTATGGTCTACTTCCATATTATAAATGGAATATTTTTTATGGCTACCGGGAATGGCGGGAATCCAGTAATAATCACGGGGGTCGCTATAGGTTGCACCTAACGCAATCCCGTCGTCGTTCACGTTAAAGCGGCAGAACGTAACTTTCAAATTATCGCTACCGCTGGGCCAAATCCCGTCCGCGCCCGTACATTTACATTGATCCGCCAAAAGGTTTGCAATAAACCCGTTGGAAGAATCCTTACATACCACGTGTACGGCGCTACTGCGGATCATGGCAAAGTCACTCAATTCCCAGTTTTTACAAGCGATAAAACCAATGGGGGTTACGTGCGTTCTATCCTGACAGCCCACGCAAACGTTATCACCGATAAAGCGGAAGTGTCCGTCGGGGGAAATACTTGCTTGGTCCCAACAACGAATCACACCCTTACCCGTAATACGAACGTTCTCTTCACGGTACGCGTAAATTATGGGAAGGTTTCCGCAACGGCTGTTTGCCGCCCAGTTAATCCCCGTAACCGCCGCGTTGTGGCTGAATTCGGGGGGAATTTCGTAATGATTAAGATCATCACTTTCCCACAAAATTGCGCCCTTTTCAATATGCAAATCTACGTTACTGCGCAAATACAAACGGGTTACGCGGTAACGCTTGCCGTAGAAGGAGTCATCCCCAGGGACTACTACCCTACCACCGCCAAGCGAAGAAACTTCGTCAATCGCCTTTTGTATTGCCTTGGTATCGTCCGTAAATCCGTCCGCTACCGCGCCGTAGTCAAGTAC
>JAZUCI010000170.1:0-3659 GCA_045639045.1 Christensenellaceae bacterium | reverse complement strand
CCAAATGCGGTATGAAAACGCGGGGCGGCAAAAGATTTTTGCTTTCGTACGTTACCTTTTTTGGATATACCTTTTTGCTTGGGGGCGCGGTTAGCGGGATTTGCGGTTTATTAAACCTGCCTGCAAACGGATTATCCGCGGCGATTTTGTTACCGGCGGGGTATTTATTGTTTCGGCTTTGTTTCGGGGCATTCCACGCGGGTAAAAAACTAAACGGCGTACCCGCTTTGTATTATCAGGTAACCTTGCAAGCAAAGGGTGGGGAAGCCCAAGCAAGGGGATTTTTAGATACGGGCAACCGTATGGAAAAAAACGGGCAACCCGTGTTTGCGGTAAGCCCCCGTGTGTTCGCTTTGCTATACCGCCCGGGGGAAAAACTGTTGTCCTACGCGGTAGAAACAGTAATGGGGGAATCCCAAACCCCCGTAATTCCGCTAAATTCCGTGGAAATAACCGCAAACGGAATCACGCAAACGCTACTTGGCGGGTACGCCTTGCTAACCAAAACGCCTTTGCCCCTTGCGGAGTGCGAAGTGTTGCTGGGGGCGGAAGCGTTAACCCAAGCCAAGGGGGAAACTGCCGTATAAAAACTAAAAAAGGGGGAAGAATATGCGAAAATTCATTCAAAAAATCATCCGTTTTTTTAAGCGCAAGCGGTTTACCGAAAACGCCCTGCATTTCCTTTGCGGAAAGGAAGCGTTGCCGCAACCATTTACCGAAAGTGAAGAACGGGAAATTTTAACCCGCCTTTCGGAGGGGGAAACGTGGCTAAAGGACGTGGTTGTAGAACGGAATTTACGGCTTGTGGTCTACATTGCCCGCCGCTACGAAAATTCGGGGGTGGATATGGAAGATTTGGTTTCCATAGGCACCATAGGGCTTATGAAAGCGGTGGAAACCTTTGATACGGATAAAAAAATCAAGCTTGCCACCTACGCTTCCCGTTGCATTGAAAACGAAATTTTGATGCACCTGCGAAAAACGGTAAAAACCAAGGGGGACGTATCCTTTGACGAGCCCCTAAACGTGGATTACGACGGCAACGAACTACTGCTTTCGGACGTAATCGGTACCGAAGGGGATATCGTGTACCACGATATCGAAACGGGGGTGGAACGGGATTTATTAAAAAACGCGCTATCCCGCCTTTCCGCCCGCGAGCGGGAAATTATGGAACTTAGGTTCGGGTTAACTACGGGGCAGGAAAAAACGCAAAAGGAAGTGGCGGATAAGTTAGGTATTTCGCAATCCTATATCTCCCGCTTGGAAAAAAAGATTATTTCCCGCTTAAAAAAAGAATTTAGCAAAATGGCGTAAATTAGGTATAAAAAGGGAAATTCCGCGCATATTCAGTAGTACGCTTTTACATATCGTTTGGATTCGTTTCGCTATGAACCGTAACCGTAACAAAAAAAGTGGCGTACAAAGTGCAAATTTGCGGGGTGGATACCAACCGCCTGCCAAAACTTACCGAAGAAGAAATGCTTTCCCTAATGCAAAAAATTAAGGAAGGGGACGAATCCGCGCGCGAAACATTCACCGTGGGCAATATGCGATTGGTGCTTTCGGTGGTAAAACGCTTTTGGGGCAAGCGCGGTAACGCGGACGATTTGTTCCAAGCGGGTTGCGTGGGGCTGATGAAGTCCATCGATAATTTTAATCCCGCCTTCGGCGTGAAGTTTTCCACCTACGCCGTTCCCATGATTATTGGGGAAATTAAACGGCATTTAAGGGAGGGGAATTCGTTAAGGGTAAGCCGAAGCATTCGCGATACCGCCTATCAAATTTTGAAAACGCGGGAAAAGATGGAAGCGGAGGGCGCTTTGGATACGGGTATAGACGCGGTGGCAAAGCGTATGGAAGTGGCTTCTAGCGAGGTGTTATACGCGTTAGACGCCATTTCGGACCCCCTTTCCCTATACGATTCGGTATACAGCAAAACGGGGGATACCCTTCTTCTTATGGATCAAATCGGGGATGAGAAAAACACCGAAGAACGGTGGGTGGAACGCGCCGCGCTATTCGATGCAATCACCACCCTTTCCCCCCGCGAAAAACACATTTTATCCCTACGCTATTACGAAGGGCGAACGCAAACGGAAATTTCCGAAGAAATCGGCATTTCGCAAGCGCAGGTATCCAGGCTGGAAAAGAACGCATTAAAGGCGGTAAAACGCGCAATGGAGTAGTTTGGTATGGAAATTTCTTTTCGGGAACTAAGCAAAAAGGCGGTAATAGACGTATCTACGGGCGTGCGCCTTGGGTACGTTTGCGATATGACGTTTGATTTTCAAAAAGGGTGCGTGCTCGGTTTTTTTATCCCCGTAAAAGGGGTGTTCAAAAAGGAAGAACTGTTCGTGCCCCTAAAAAACGTGGAAAAGATAGGGGAGGACGTGGTTTTCGTTTCCCTGCCTACCGAAAAGGAAGAACAGCCGACTAAAAAACCGCCCTGTCCACCCACCTACGCGGAAGATTGCGAGGAGTAAAGGAAAGAAAACTACCGCCCCGACCAAATGCTTGGTCGGGGCGGTAGTTTTATTGGTGTAAAATTAAATGGTAAAATCGTAACTTCCCGAATGTAAAAGGTGGGTTTCCCCTTGGGGCAACGTTAAGGAAATTTCCGCGCCCACGGGTACGGTTAAGGTAAGCGTTCCTTCCGTTTTGTTCCAAGCGTAGTATAACGTTCCGCGCGGGGTGTTTAACCTTGCGCTTGCCGCAGGCATACCGCTTTCGGGTACGTGAACGCGCCAAGTTTTACAAGCGGGGCCAAAGCCCATTTTGATGCCGATAACTTCTTCCACTAAATATCGGGTAACGGAGGTCATTTCCAAATGGTTAAAACTGTTCATGGAAATGCCAGCGCATCCTGCTTCGTTGATAAAGGTGTAATACGAACCTTTGGGGGCTTGCCAACGCAGTTTTTCATGCACTTCGGGGCGCAAGTGGCAGTAGCTATCCCAACGTTCCCAAACCGAAGTTGCCCCTTGGGCAACCATATAACCAAAGGAAGGGAAGGTGGGTTCGAACGCCAGGCGTAAGGATTCTTCGTGCGCGCCCGCTTTAGAAAGCGCGCCAAGCACTTCGTCAATCACGTATACGCCGCAGGAAAGCCTTCCGTTATACCGCGCAATTGCATTTTTATAATGCGCTAAAACGGTGGGAATATCCTTTTTATCAACCATACCGCGGTACAAAATCATACCGTACGAAGTTTGCGTATCCGAAAGGGTTTTCTTATCCGCGGTCATCAGTTTTTCGTTAAAGGCTTTTTTCACGAATTCCGCGCGTTCCGCGTACTTTTTCGCATCCTCTTCCTTACCTAAAATTTCCGCGGTTCTCGCCATCATGGTAAGGTTTGCGTAATATTGGCAGGTTTGGAATTCTTCCGTTCGCATTTGCGCGCCGCTTTCGGGAATGCCCGGGGCATCCATCATATCCGCGTTCAACCAATCCACGTAGCCTATCGTTTTCACGATGCCTTCCGCAAACTTCTCGTTCATAAATTCCATGGTGCGCGCGTTCATTTCGTAGTTTTGCCTTAAAGGGGCGTCAATCCCCGTCAAGCGGTAGAACAACAAGGGTTGCTTTGCGTCTAACGTGCTTTGCCCAGAGAACATATTCAGCGCTGTGGGGGTGTGTTCGGGGCGCTTTCCTTCGGG
>JAZUCI010000169.1:0-7323 GCA_045639045.1 Christensenellaceae bacterium | reverse complement strand
TATATCAGTAAATGATAACTACGACAGTAAGTTTTACAAAGACGATATGTCCATAGTTTTAAGAAGTTTTCTAAATGATTATTATTTAAAAGAATTTAGAAAAAAGTGCAGGAAAGCACGAGAACATTATGCGCAAACAAGACACTTAAATTATTATCCTAAATACGGCTATTGTTTTGACGAAAAAGGGCGTGAACATATTGATGATTATTCAGCAAATATCGTTAGAAGAATTTATACTTATATTGCTGAAAATAGTTTTTCTTGTGGCACTGTCGCAAAGATATTAAATGAAGAAGACGTTTTAACCCGTTCGGCTTATGCAACGCAAGTGCTTGGGCTTAAGGCACTACATAGACAATCCGCTGCAAAGTGGAATGCAGAAAAGGTTTGGAGCATTGCTACTGATTATGAATACTGTGGACATTCCGTTAATTGGTCAAGACATAAGAAAAGCGAAAGGATTTTGTTAAAGAATACGCATCAGGCTATTATTTCCGAGGACTTATACGCATTGGTGCAATCAGAAATAGAAAGACATTCAAAAGTAAAACAAAGATTAGAACATTTAGGCTCTTGTCTTATAGATAAACACTTAAAGAAGAATTTGTTGTTTTCTAAAAAACAGCAAATTTATTTTTTACGAGAGAAAAACAAAAAATTGTATTCAATACCTAGGGATATAATTGAAACTGTTTTATTTTTAGAAGTTTTATCACTTGTAGAAGAGTGGATAAGTAAATACATAAAGACACAAAAAGAATTTTATAAAAACAATTCTAAAAAATTGTTGGAAGATTTGAATTGTCAATATTTACAGTTGCTGGATTTACGTTTTGAAAACAAAATTGATGAGTTGACATTCCAAAAAAAGCAAAAATCGTTATTAGGCAGTATAAGAAACATTGACGAGTCAATAAAAGATGAAGTTGATTTTGGTAAAATTGAAAATTTAATTTCAAGATTAAAAAGGATTAAAAAGCACAAAACACAAGTGATAAAAACAGTTATAAAAGTCTGTTATGTAATAGAAAAAGAAACGGATAATCTCATTTTAAAAATTGTGTTAAATTAATATTAAAAAGATTGATATAACGAAACGATAACGAAATGAAAACGAAATTTTTGATTGATAACGAAATTCAGGGCTTTTAAATTTCGTTATCAATAAATAAAAGCATTGACATAATTCGTCACAATATAATAAAACTTAATAAATTTATAACAATCTTACAATGTATAATGTATTGTAAGATTTTATTTTCTAATAGAGTTTACGCAAGTAAAAGGAAAAACCTGTTGATAAAATTTTCTAGATAAAATAAGCGAGAAACCCCTTTATTCATAAGGTTTTTTGGATTTTATATAGCAAAGTTTACACAAGTAAGCGGTAAGAGAGGAACGGCGCAAAAGTATGAAAACGGCAGGATAGCCCAAGGGAAATACGTATCCTCCTTCGTAGGATTTTTCCCCGCAAACGCGCCCAAGTACGCGTGTTTGGTTGTGGTTGACGAGCCAAAGGGGCAGTCCTACGGCAGCGTCGTTGCCGCGCCGTACGCGGGTGAAATTTTTCAAGGGATTATTTCCGCAAAAAAACTGCAACCCTATATTTAACTTTACGGCGTGCTAAAAGCACGCCGTAATTTTTTGCAATGTTAGTATTTTTTTGACATAATCGCTTATTTTTTGCCATCCGTTTTCATATAGTATATACGGACAAGATCTTGCGAAGGGAAAGGTGGGAAATATGAAGTTTAGTCAACTATTAAAGGTTTATCAATTTCAAAATACGGAAGTGGGCAGCGATCCCGAAATCGGCGGGTTATCTTTTGATAGCCGAACGGTTGAAAAGGGGGATTTATTTTTTGCTTTACTCGGCAAAAACGTAAACGGCGCGGATTATATTCGCGAAGCCTTCCAGCGGGGAGCAGTAGCCGTTATTTCCGTGGAAAAACCGAAAATGAACGTTCCTTTCGCCCTAACCGAAAACGTAAACGAGTGCATGGCGTACTTGGCAAGCGAATTCTACGGAAACGCGCATAAAAAATTAAAACTTGTTGCGGTTACCGGTACGAACGGAAAAACTACGGTGGCAAGGACAATTCATCATGCGCTAAATTTAAGCGGTATAAGGGCTGGTGTTATCGGTACTACGGGAACGATCTACGCGGATAAATACTACGCGCCCCTTTTAACGACCCCCGACGCCTTATTCTTGCACCGAACCTTTTTGGATATGCTAAAAAATGGGGTGGAATACGTGGTTATGGAAGTTTCCGCGCACGCTATGGAATATCAACGCGTTGCGGGGTTGCGATTTGCCGTCAGTATTTTTACCAACCTTTCGCAAGACCATTTAGACGATTTTTCCAATATGGAAACTTATGCAGCGGCAAAAGCTAAACTGTTTACCCCCGAATACACGGATTTTGCGGTGTATAACGCGGACGACGGCTTCGCCTTATCCTTAAGCCGAGAAAGTAAAGTGGAAAGTTTAACATACGGATTGCATAATCCCAGCGACGCGTTCGCCATCGATTTAAAATTCACCACCAAGGGTACGGAATACGTAATGAATTTACTTGATTACGTTTACCGTATGCAAACAAACCAAATCGGGGAATATAACGTTAGCAATCAACTTGCCGCGGCGCTTGCGCTTATAAAACTAGGCGTACCAACTAGAAACGTAGCGGCCGCGCTGTGTTCGGATTTTTCGGTGGAAGGGCGAATGGAGCGGATTGCGGAAGTTTCGGGCGCTACCGTTTACGTGGATTTTGCTCATACCCCAGACGGGCTTAAATGCGCCTTAAACGCCCTTCGTTTCATTACAAAGGGAAAGTTAATTTGCTTGTTCGGTTGCGGTGGAAATCGCGATGCGGATAAACGCGCTAAAATGGGGGAAATTGCGGGCTCCTTTGCGGATTTTACGGTAATCACTTCGGATAATCCGCGGTACGAAGATCCCCTTGCCATCATTGCCGAAGTGGAAAAAGGTGTGCGAAAGCAAAGCAAACGCTACGTAACCGTTCAGGATAGAAGGATGGCAATCAGTTACGCTTTGGAAATTTTAAGCGAAGGGGACGTACTCCTTCTTGCGGGTAAGGGCGCGGAAAATTATCAGGAAGTTATGGGAGTTCGTTTTCCTTATAGCGATAAAGAATACGTAAGGGAACTGCTTGGTTAAACAAAAAAGAATTAAAAAGGGGGAAGGAAAATGAAAAGCGCGTTGTTATGTCTTTTGCTTTGTTTTAGCGCGTCCTTTTTACTTTTATATTTTTTTATCCCCGTTTTACGAAAATTAAAAGCGGGGCAACCCATTTTATCCTACGTAAAGGAGCACGAAAAAAAGGGTGGAACCCCTACCATGGGCGGGTTGTTCGTTTTTTTGCCCGCCTCCATACTGTGTTTGGTGTTTCGCAAAGGGGAAGGGGCCACATTGTTTACCGCCGCGGTTACCCTTTCGTATATGAGCGTAGGATTTTTAGATGATTATATTAAAATAAAAAGCAAACGGAACGAAGGATTAAAACCGTACCAAAAAATACTATTTCAACTTGTAGTTGCGGTGGTCGGATCCCTTTTTGCCTATCGTAACGGATTAACCTTTTTGCATATTCCTTTTTTGAACCGTACCGTATTTTTAGATTGGTGGATATTACCCCTATTCGTTATTTCGTTCTTGGCGGTAACCAACAGCGTGAATCTTACGGATGGGCTAGATGGTCTTGCGGGGTCGGTCGGCGTAGCGTATCTCGTTGTTATGGGCATAATAATATCCATACAAGCTTACGGGGCAACCTCCCGTGGGGAGTTAGACGCGCTAACCTTATTCAGTTTTGCCACGGTGGGGGGATTGCTCGCGTTTTTATGCTTTAATTTTCATCCGGCGAAGGTGTTTATGGGGGATACGGGCAGCATGGCGCTGGGCGGGTTGATCGGTTGCGTGTCCATGTTTAGCGGAAATTGTTTATATATGCTTGTTCTTGGCATAATGTTCGTACTTTCTAGCATATCCGTAATAGTACAGGTGGCTTGGTATAAACGAACGAAACGTCGTATTTTCAAAATGGCTCCCTTGCATCATCATCTGCAAATTTGCGGGATGCAGGAAGGGAAAATTGCCTTTTTATACGCAACGGTTACCCTTCTCGTAGGGGTTGGCCTTATCGTGGGAATCGTATAAACGCCACCAAAGGCGGCGCGTATTTTGAAAATTTATAACGAAAATTTCTTGGTTGTCGGCTTATCGAAAAGTGGAATATCCGCAACAAAATTGCTTTTATCAAAGGGGGCGAAGGTTTTTCTTTACGATCAAGCGGAACGCCCCCGAATTGCTACCACGCTTAACGAACTCATCTCTCTTGGCGCAGTAGAGGTGCGGGAGGAAGGGGTGGAAGAGGCGATACAAAACGCTCACGTCGTAGTTTTAAGCCCGGGAATTCCTATCGATCATCCCCTTTCGCTCAAAGCAAACCAGCTAAAAAAACGGGTTATTGGGGAAATAGAACTAGGCAGTCTATTTATCAAAGCGCCCATGGTGGCGGTTACGGGAACGAACGGGAAAACCACCACCGTTTCTATGATAGAATGGACGTTAAAAAATGCAGGAGTACACGCTTTAGCGTTGGGAAACGTGGGCGTTCCCTTAACTTCGGCGGCGGATACTTTTCCCGAAAAGGGGATAGCGGTGGTGGAAGTATCCAGTTTTCAATTAGAAACGGTACGCAGTTTCACCCCGCATATCGGCGTGCTTTTGAATTTAACGCAGGACCATCTAAATCGCCATTACAGCATGAAAATTTACGCCCAACTAAAAGCGCGCGCTTTTCAAAATATGCGTGAAAGTGAATACGCCGTTTTGAACGACGGATGTTCTTTATCGCACGAAATTGCAAAGAAAACGAAAGCGCAAGTGGTTTGGTTTTCCACCGAAAGGGAAGTGGCGGGGGCGTACGTGCAAGGCACGGATATTTTTTATATGGGGAAACCGCTTTTTTCGGTAAACGATTTAGCATTAAAGCAAAAACACAACGTAGAAAACGCCCTTGCAACCGTAGCGGTTTGTAAATTGCTGGGAATAAGCAACGAGGTTTTGCGGCAATCTCTATCCAAATTTCGTGGAGCAAAACATCGATTGGAAGTGGTATGCACTCAAAATGGAATTAGCTATATCAACGATAGTAAAGCAACCAATCCGGATGCTACACTTTCGGCGGTAAAGTGTATGAAACAGCCTACCGTATTGCTTCTTGGCGGGCAAGAAAAGGGGTACGATTACCGTTCGCTCTTCAAGGAATTATTGCCCTCCGCAGTACGGTATTGCGTTTTTTACGGGGAAAACCGCCAAAAACTGATTAAGGACGCGATTGCCGAAGGGTTTACTTCGTATAGCGTTGTGGAAAAGTTACTGCACGCGGTACGCGTGGGGCAAACGGTGGCAAAGGCGGGTGAAACGGTGTTGCTTAGCCCTGCTTCCGCAAGTTTTGATGAGTTTAACGGTTACGAACAGCGCGGTTGCGCGTTTAAAAATTACGTAACGGGTAGGAAAGAAAATGGAAAGGAAAACAAAGCAGCGCGTAAGGGGGAAAAATAAGCAAGGGTTATTGGGAAAGGGGAAGAATCATCCCGATTACTTGCTTGCGCTTGCGGTATTGTTTCTTGCGCTTTTCGGTATCGCTATGATATATTCGGCAAGCAATTATACCGCCAAAGCAACGTACGGGGACGCGTTTTTTTTCGTAAAAAAACAGACGGTTGGCGTTGTGGGTGGCATCACTCTTTTCGTCCTTTTTGCGCTTTTAGATTATCATCACTTAAAAAAATTTGCATTGCCCCTTTATTTTGTGGGCGCAGTTTTGTTGATTTTGGTGTTCGTGCCTGGGATTTCCAAGGAAAGTTACGGGGCAAAGCGATGGATTCGATTGCTTGGATTTACCATTCAACCTAGCGAAATTGCAAAGTTTGCGTACATACTGTTTTTTGCCTCCTACGCTTCTAAAAAGGTGGGAAGGATTCGCTCCTTCCGCGGTATTTTAGTTCCCCTTTTAGCGGGTGGGGTATATTTGCTTTTAATTTTATTAGAGCCCAATTTATCCATCACCGTTTGCTTTGCGCTTTTGGTGTTTTCATTGTTGTTTTTGGGTGGAACGAAATTTCGCAACTTGTTGTTTTTATTAGTTCCTGCTTTGCTTGCGGTTCCTTTGCTAATTATTGCCGAACCCTATCGGCTAAAACGGCTTTCCGCCTTTTTAGATCCGTGGGCAAATCCCAAGGGGGAAGGGTATCAACTGTTGCAGTCCCTATACGCTATCGGAAGCGGGGGATGGTTTGGGGTGGGGTTGTTTCGCTCCCGTCAAAAATACCGTTTTTTACCCTTCGCCGAATCGGATTTTATCTTGTCGGTTATCGCGGAAGAATTGGGTTTTGTGGGAATGCTTTGTGTATTCGCCCTTATCGGCTTTATTATTTGGCGGGGTTTTCGCGTTGCCAAACGCAGTAAAGATTATTTCGGCTTTTTGCTTGCCGTAGGAATTACGGTTATTTTCGGTATCCAATGCGTAATAAACGCGCTGGTGGTTACGGGAACGGTTCCCCCCACCGGCCTACCGCTACCCCTCATTAGTAGCGGCAATACTGCAATTTTGGTTTTTATGGCAGAATTTGGGGTGCTTTTTAACGTATCCGCCCAAGGCGAACGCTTATAAAGGAGTTTTATGGTAAAACTAAGTATTACGGGTGGAAAACCGCTATACGGAGAAGTAAAATTACAAGCTTCCAAAAACGCAACGCTCGCATTACTCGCCGCGGGCGTTCTTTCTGAAGGCGTCGTCACTTTTTTAGAAGTTCCCGATATCACGGACGTGAATCATATGCTATGCATTTTGCGTTCTATGGGGGCGCAAACACGGTATAACGGAAGCGCGTTGACCGTTGATTATACGCATATTATTCCCACGGTTTTTGAAGAATCGTGCAGTAAAGTGCGCGCATCCGTATTTTTGCTTGGTGCGCTCGTCGGCAGATTTAATAAAGCGGAACTGCTAGCCCCCGGCGGATGTAACATCGGCGCAAGACCGCTTGACGTACACGCCCAAGCGTTCCGTTCGCTTGGTTGTACGTTCTCACAGTCCAAAACCATTTCCGTGCAAGCAAAAAAACTTGCGGGCGGAAAAGTTCGATTGCGAATGCCCAGCGTGGGCGCAACGGTTAACGCGATATGCGCTGCGGTGAAGGCGGAAGGGGAAACGGTAATTGAAAATGCCGCTCGCGAACCTGAAATAAGCGATCTTGCCGCATTTTTAAGGCAAATGGGCGCAAAAA
>JAZUCI010000168.1:0-16188 GCA_045639045.1 Christensenellaceae bacterium | reverse complement strand
GTGATGGGGCAGGGGGTGGTGCTGCCGTTGTTTTCTTCTATGGGTTTTTAATATCGAAGGGGTCTGATATGTTTTGTCTGGACGGACTTTTTTTGTGCGGTGTTGTGTTTTTTGTTTGTTGTCCATGGGGCTTTACGTGTTGCGTTATATTTAAGCTTCGGTTAGGGGTTTGTTGGGTGTGGAAAGGGGATATGTAAACGTGTTCATGTGTTTATAAGGTTGGATGTTATTCTGTGGGGGTATGTTGTTTTGTTGAGATAGCTTTGCGATATTTATTGTGGTACGACTTTTGTGAAGGCTAATTTTCCTCTTATTTTTTGCAATTGTGGCAGGCAAAATACCTTATTATTCTATTCTTTTGTTATTTTTAATAGGTATTAGTATATGGTTGGTGGGGTAGGGTGTGTTGTTTTGGTTTGAAAAAGCCCTAAAAACGCAACAAATATGCTATTTATGTTAGGCATAGTACTATATAAATGCTTAAAAATTACATCTAAAACGGCATTTTTAACCAAATAAGCAGTACTATGTTATACATAATAGTGGTTTTTTTCTTGTTTATAATCGCAAAAACACCTTATGTGCATCACCAAATTTGGGAATTTTGACCCGTTCTATCGTATTTTTATTGCGAAAAGCAAAAAAATAGTCCATTTTGCTTTTCAAAAGCGCATTTTTATGATATAATCATATCATAAATGGAAATTTGCGTTAAAATTATTGTAGAGGAAGGTTAAATTGCTAAATCAAAGTGTGAAAAATTCCAATAGTTCCCGATTTTTATGCGCTGGGGCAATTTTTGCATTTATTGGCATATTCGTTATTTTACTCGTTGTTAATTTGATGTATTTTTGGCGTGTTTCTAATCGTCTTTCTAAGGGTGGGGAATTGTCACCTTCTTGTTTTTACGTTTACGCGTACGGCGCAATTCCAAACGAAGGGTTTTACGTCGTAAAAAACAACTCCACGAAAGTTTCGGATTTGGCGGCATTGTCTGGCGCTTCCTTTTCCCAAAACTATTATTTACATGCTAAATTAACGCCTTCTAAAAAATTTTTCAAGTCCGAATCCGTGGCGGTGGGGAGTGAGTACTATGCGGCTTTTTATTTCCCTCCAACCAATGCGATAGACGTATTTTGTTTAAATTCTGTTACCGAATCCCAACTTATTTCTTTGGGGTTAAATCAAGTTTCCGTTCAAAATATTTTGAATTATCGCCTAGCAAACGGCGATTTTACCGCGAAGCAACAGCTGTTAGAAAAGGGGATTTTAACCGAAAATCAATATAAGCTCGTATACGCTAATTTGTATTGCGTGCCAAAAGGTTTTGAAAACTTGTTTGTTTTGGATTTGGGGGAATAACCGTGCGTTACGTTGATTTTGTTAAGAAAGATTTAGATCAGTCTGCCACGGCGTTATTCTTTTACGGCGAGGAAGATTTTTTTCGTGAAGATGCGGTTAAAGTTCTAAGAAATCGTATTTTGACGATGGACGGTATTGATTTTGATGTTTTTGATGCAAAAACCGTTTCGATTGAGGCGCTTGCGTCCGTATTAAACACCCCGCCTTTTTTGAATAAGCAGCGGTTGGTTATTTTAAAAGAGTATTACCCAACCGCTAAAGAATATTTAAAAAGCCCGATATCTCAATTTGCAAAAACCAATCAAAATTTTGCAGTTTTGGCGGTGATTAACGAAAAACCTTGCGAGGTTATTGCCTCCGATTCTTACTTTTTTGCGGTGGACTGCGCAAGGGAATCGGATTCCTATTTGGCGTATTACGCGCAAAAAAAATTGGAGAGGGTGGGGGCTTCTTTGTCCTCAACTGCGGCGGCCCTTCTTGCGGAGTCGTGCGCGGGGAGTATGACTCGCCTTTTTCAAGAAGTGGAGAAATTGACGGCGTTTTCTTTGGATTCGCGCAATATAACGAAAGAGGACGTGGAAAATTTGGTGCATCGCGACGTTGAAATGCAAGTTTTTGATTTGACGGATGCGCTATCAAAAAAGGATGCGGAAAATTCTTTGCGGATTTTGGAAGCTCTAATTGCCAACAATGAAAAACCGCAAATGATTTTCGTTGCTATTTACAATGCTTTTCGCCGTATGCTGCATGTTTCTTTATCTCAAAAAACGGATGCGGAGCTTACTGCGGAGTTAGGGGTTAAAAGCGCCTATGCGGTTAAGAAAAGCAGGCAGGCGGCAAGTAAATTTTCTAAAAGAAGTTTGAAAAATATTTGCGATAAACTGTGTGACTGTGATAATAAAATGAAATCCGGCGGGCTTGTTGCCGACGGGATTTTGTACGATTGTATATATTATATCCTTTCGGTTTAGTGAAAAGGAGGGACTTTTGTGGGTAAGATTAAAGAAATTTTTGCTAATGTTGAAGTATTTGACGCATTCGTTTTGCTTCTTGCGTTTTTGTTAACGTATGCGGTTTTTGCTTTCTTAAAATCAAATAACGCGCGAATTATTGTCTGGATTTACGCTTTAGCGCTTGTTGTTGCATCTTGCATCGTTTTGGTTGGTGGGTACGGCGGCGCTTGGGTTTTGCTTGTTCCTGCGTTCTTTGTGCTTTTAATTGCCCCCGTTTTTTCTTTGGAAATTAAACGTATGCTTTGGAGCGGTAAAATGATTTCTCGCAATCACGAGCAGAAAATTCACGATAGGCAAATTGAACGTAGTATTAACGAAATTATCCGCGCGGTGCAAAATATGTCCAAGCAGGACGTTGGGGCTTTAATTATTCTTGCTACGGCGCCCGTTCCTAATTCTATTACCGAAAGTGGTACGACGATTAACAGTGACGTAACTTCGCAATTAATTGAAAGTATCTTTTTCCCAAACACGCCTTTACACGATGGGGCAATGATTGTTCGCGGGATTACGATTGAATCTGCTGGGTGTTTCTTGCCTTTATCGCAGGAATTGAATTTGCCGCAAGAACTTGGTACTCGTCACCGCGCGGGGATTGGGATTACCGAAACGGTAGACGTAATTTCAATTATCGTTTCGGAAGAGTCGGGGATTATTT
The DNA here is from genome assembly GCA_045639045.1 of Christensenellaceae bacterium. Lineage (GTDB taxonomy): Bacteria > Bacillota > Clostridia > Christensenellales > Borkfalkiaceae > SIG402. Next base: position 13,155 of record JAZUCI010000168.1, on the reverse strand, counting down.
CTATGGCAAGAAAAGGGGAGTTTAGTCGGTATTTGGATACTGAAAGCCTTCGCTCCATTTTGGTGGAATATTATCGCAATATGTACGGCAAAGGAAAGGAGAATAAAAATGACGAGTAAAAAAATCAAAAGCGCACTTAAATCTATATTCGTTAAGAATGTCGAATTGAAAATTGCGTCTATTATCTTAACTTTGTTAACTTTCGTTGTGATTTATTTATAAAGGTGGAAACTTATGAAAAACGTAGTTAAAGTACCTGAATTTATGTTGCCGCAAGGTGTTGATTTGAAAAAGTGGGCGGTAATCGCGTGCGATCAATTTACTTCACAGCCGGATTATTGGGAAAAGGTGGAAAGTGAAGTTGGGGAATCGCCTAGCACCTTGCGTTTAATTTTTCCCGAAGTGTATTTGGGGGATAATGACGAAAAAAGAATTCAAGAAATTGGCGCAACGGCAAACAAGTATTTAGAAAGCGGAGTTCTTGGCAAAGAAACGAAAGGCTTTGTTTTGATTGAGCGAACCACGCCCTATGCGGAAAAGCGATTGGGGTTGCTCTTGTGTGTGGATTTAGAAGCGTACTCCTTCCACAAGGAAGACTTGGCGATGATTCGCGCGACGGAGGCAACGATTGCTGAACGGATTCCGCCCCGCGTAATTATTCGGAAAGGATCGCCCGTAGAATTGCCCCACATTTTGCTTTTAATGGATGATGAAAAGCGTAGCGTAATCGAGGCCTTGTATGAAAATAGGGGGCAGTATGAGAAGTTGTACGATTTTGATTTGATGGCAGGTGGCGGGCACATCCGTGGATATTTAATTCCCGAAACGGAAAACGTAATCGGCAAACTGTATGATTTGATTACGCCCGCGCGTATGAAAGAAAAATACGGGGCGGAAAATGCCTTTTTATTTGCCGTGGGGGACGGGAACCATTCCTTGGCAACGGCAAAAACTTGTTGGGATATGTTAAAGCCCACGCTTTCTGTGGAGGAAAGGGAAAATCATCCTGCGCGTTTTGCCTTATGCGAGTTGGAAAATATTTACGACGAAGGATTGTGTTTTGAGCCCATCCATAGACTGGTTGTTGGGGTTGATGCGCGTAATTTTATCAAGGAGTTTTCCGTGGGAGAATCTTCTTATCGCATGATTACGGAAGAAGGGGATTTTTCGGTGGAGCTTTCTGGAGATTTGGCTGGCTCTATTCGCTTGTTGGATGAAAAAATTGCCGCCTACATTCAAAAATACGGCGGAAAAGTGGATTACGTACACGGTGAAAGCGACGTTGTGCGTTTGGCAAAGCAATGTGGCGGTGTGGCGTTCGTTCTTCCTAAAATGGACAAGGGTGACTTGTTTGTTGGGGTGGCGAAACATGGAAACTTGCCTAAAAAGACGTTCTCTATGGGCGAGGCAGTTGAAAAACGGTATTATCTTGAAGCAAAAATGATTGTTTCGAGTAAAAATAACAAATGACGGATATAAAGGTGGCGTTATTATGAAGAAATTGTTTGTATGTAAATTTGGTGGAACTTCCATGGCGGATTCCAAAACCGTGGCGCAATGCGCTTCGATCATCAAAGCGGACGACCGTAGAAGGTTTATCGTTGTTTCTGCTCCCGGTAAAAGCGTGTTTGAGCCTATGAAGGTTACGGACGCGTTGATTGCTTGTTATAAAGAAGCAAAAGAAACCGGCTCGTGTGCAAACGCGTTCCATCACGTAAGGGAGCGTTTTGAAAGAATGGTCCAAGAACTTGGCGTTGATTTGGACGTTAAAGCTGAATTAGACGCTGTGGAAAAGGGGATTAACGAACATACCGAAACGTTGGACTACGCGGCTTCTCGCGGGGAATATCTTTCTGCAAAATTATTTGCAAAAGTGGTAGATTTACCTTTCGTAGACGCGGCGGAATTCGTTTATTTTGATAAACACGGTAATTTTGATGCTGAATACACCAACGATAAGTGTAAAGAAGTGCTTGGAAAGTACGACGGCGCGGTAATTCCCGGGTTCTACGGTGTTAAGCGTAATGGTGAAATTACAACCTTCTCCCGTGGGGGTAGTGATATTTCCGGATCTATCGTTGCGCGCGGTGTTTCGGCGGATTTGTATGAAAACTGGACGGACGTTAACGGATTTTTAGTTGCCGATCCTAGAATTGTAGAAGCTCCCCAAAAAATTGAAGAATTGTCCTATAAGGAATTACGTGAACTTTCGTATATGGGGGCTTCCGTTTTGCATGCGGATGCGATTTTCCCTGTAAAGAAAGCGGGTATTCCTATCAATATTCGTAATACTTTTGAGCCCGAAAACCCCGGTACTTTAATCGTTCCCAATAGCGAATATCATAACGGTAAGGTGGTAACGGGGATTGCGGGTAAAAAGAATTTCAGCGTTATTTTAATTGCAAAATCTATGATGAATACCCAGCTTGGATTTGCGCGTCGTATTCTTTCGGTTTTAGAATATCATGAAATGCCGTACGAACATATGCCCTCGGGTATTGACACCCTTTCGGTAATTTTGGATACCACGGGTAGAAGCGCTGAAGAATTGGAATCGATTGTTCGTGAAATTTCTTCCGCCGTGCAGCCGGATAGTATTTCGGTTATTGATAAGATTGCTTTGGTTGCAACCGTGGGTCACGGTATGTTTAAAAAGGTTGGTACTGCGGCTAGATTGTTTACTGCGCTTGCAAGGAATAACGTAAATATTCGTATGATTGACCAAGGGTCTTCCGAGTTAAATATCATTATTGGTGTTTCTAATGATGATTACGAAACTTGTATTCGTGCAATTTACGAAGAATTTTTCCTTTAATTTTAGTTGATAAAAGACAGATTGGGTTAACGCCAATCGGGCTTTTTGTTTGTTAAATTCGAATTTAAGCGAGTCCTGACAGCAGTTGCATTGCGATAAAGCAATAAATCAAAAGGGAAAGAACGTCTACGATGGTGGTAATAAAGGGGTTTGCTACAACGGCGGGGTCTAAATGGCAAACTTTTGCAAGTAGGGGAAGGATGCATCCAACGAGCTTTGCTAAAATTATGGTGGCAAGCATGGTTAGGCAGATTACGAAAGCGATTAACATTCCGTTGTCTACGGTATACAGTTTGTCGATTAGGAGGAGCTTGCCAAAACAAGCAACGCTAATCGTTACGCCAAGTAGCAAAGAAACGCGAAGTTCTTTCCAAATAACCTTTAAAACGTCCCTAAACTCCACTTCTCCAAGGGCGATACTGCGAATTATGGTAACGGAAGCCTGGCTGCCCGCGTTGCCGCCCGTGCCCATAATCATGGGAATGCAAGCGGTAAGGGTTATGGATACGGCAAGCGTTGTTTCGTAATTGCTAATAATCATCCCCGTAAAGGTTGCGGAAATCATTAAAATCAAAAGCCATGGAACGCGATTTTTGAATAGGCTCCATACCGAAGTTTTTAAGTAGGGTGTATCCGTGGGGGAGGTACCTGCTAATTTAAGGAAGTCTTCTTCGTTTTCGTCTTGAATAACTTCAATTGCGTCGTCGTAGGTAATAATGCCGACAAGCCGTTCTTCTTGGTCAAGGACGGGAAGGGCCATAAAGCCGTATTTCCCAAGCGTTTGGGCGGCTTCTTCTTTGTCGGTTAATGTGTTTACGGAAACGACGTTGGTTTCCATAAGGTCTGAAATAAGGGTGTTTTGGTCGGCTAGAAGTAGGTTTTTTACCGTACAAAGCCCTAAAAGTTTGCTTCCGCTATCTACAACGTAGCAGTTATAAACCGTTTCTTTGTCAACGCCAACCTTTCTAATTCGGGCAAAGGCTTCTGCAACCGTCATGGTTTCCCGAAGGCTGACGTACTCGATTGTCATAACGCTTCCCGCGCTATCTTCGGGGTATTTTAGAATTTTGTTAATCATGATCCTCATTTCGGGGGAGGATTGGCGCATAATTCTGCGAACGACGTTTGCGGGCATTTCTTCAATAATGTCAACCGTATCGTCAAGGAAAATGTTTTCTAAAACTTCTTCCAATTCCTTATCGCTAAACGCTTGAATTAAAAGTTCTTGCGCGTCGCTATCCATTTCAACGAAGACGTCTGCCGCAGCTTCTTTGGAAAGAAGTCGGAAGGTGATAAGAAAGTCTTCTTTGTTTACGTCGTGTTGAATTTCAAGCAAAAGTTCCGCAATGTCGGGTGGTAACATTTCGGAAAGGATTTCTTTTATTGTTTGATACTTTTTTTCAACGATTAATTCGGTGATTTTTTCAACTAAATTTTCGTTTTCTTCTAAAAATTCCATATTTTAGCCTCCTAATTTAAGTTGGAAGGCTTGCGCGTCTAGGCTACGTATGGGAAACGCTAAACGTTTAAGGTTACGCGCTTCCCGGTGCTTCGGTGCGGCAAGCTGGTGCTTTGCAAACTATGACTGCCTTCTTCCATAAAAGCGCATCTCCTTAAGTGAATTTATAAAGAAAACCCCACCAAGATAGCTTGGTAGGGTAAAATACACGCGTATAACACCATCCAAGCTTTAGCTTCGCTGGGCGGTGTAGTTGCATTAAGCTGGGCCTTGAATCGACCGAGCCTGTTGACCGTAATAAGCGTGTCTCCACATTTATTCGGCAGCAACCCATATCCCAAGCGGTAGCCTTACCTACTGGAATTATTCTTCACGTTTTCTATTATAATCCGTTTTTTCGTATTTGTCAACGAAAAAAGATAAATCTTTTTTAAGGAGTTGCAATTTTGTTAAATTTTCTAAAACGAATAGGGAATTGTGACTGTTGAGCTATGCAACGTTTCGTTGTTTTTGTTTTGGGGTGAGTCCGATATAAAATATCGATACGTTTTTCCTGGGGTTGCGGTATCGTCGGTCAGGGTAAATGTGTTGTTTGTTTTTGGTAGTTGGCAAATTTTTTTAATTCGTGGGGGAGTGGATTTATGAACCTCCTCCCGAAATAGACAAAAATCGCCAATTTCTCTAACGCATAGTACTATGCAAACATCAAAATTATTGATTTTCACCTCTAAAAATTCGGTTTTTTGCGCTAAATTCTTTCTTTCTTCCCTTTTTCGTATTTGCGGAACTCGATTTTTCTTGTAATAGGTGTACAGTTTATCTGCTTCATAATCCTCGCCATGCGCAACGATTTCTTTTAATTCATTATCGTAGGTAGGTTTGTGAAGGGCAATTCTTTCTATCCCGTTAGGGGGTTTTGAGAAAGATCCCATATCCTTAGTTTTGGATATTTCTTGCCATATTTCCATGGATATTGCTGCCGGAAGGTTTCCGCCCGATATCGTATTATTCATTTCGCCTTCTTTTGCGCCAAACCATACGCCTAACACGTGTTTTTCGGTGTATGATATGGTATAAGCATCCGTATTTCCGCTTTTAGAGCCCACGGTTCCCGTTTTTGCGGCAACAGGAAACGGAAGGTGGGATAATTTTTTCGCAGTACCGCTAATTACGCTTTCTTTTAGCATATCCGTAAGCAAAAATGCGGTTTCTTCACTAAAAACCCGTGTTTTAGGCATTTTTTTAAGGTAAATTTGGTGATTATCCGCTAAAATTTTTTTAACGAACGATCCTTTTTCGTACATCCCTTTATTGGCAAGTGTGGCGTAGGCGTTGACGAGTTGCTTTATCGATACACCTTTTTGCGTTGCGCCAAGCCCTAAAGCTAAGGAATCGTCTTTTTCGGTAACGGGAAAACCTAGTTTTGTTAGAGTTTTATTTGCGGTTCTTACGCCGATTCCATCTAAAATTTTCACGGAAGGAACGTTTAAACTATGCGCCAATGCATATTTTGCGCTTACGTAACCATGGTATTGATCCCCATAGTTTTTGGGTTGATACCCAGAATAGGATATGGGCGCATCCAAAATTAAAGTAGATTCATCAATAAAGTCTTGCTCAATGGCAGGGCCGTACACGGCAAAGGGTTTTAGGGTAGACCCACTTTGCCGATATGCAATTCCCGTAGTTGAGCGAAATGCGGATATCAAATTCTCTTCGTTATTTAACGCTATTGCCGAAAAATGCGCGTTTTCGGGCATGGAAAATTGAAGTTGCTCCAAAATTTCTTGTGTTTTTGGCTCTAAACCTGTATAAACGGTAATCGTATTTCCGTACGAAAAAATGGGGAAGGGTAAAAGTGTTTCTACTTCGTTCATCACTTCCTTTAGATAATCTTTAGCGTACGCGGTGTTTTCGCTACAGACTTTTAGCGGCGCTTGCGTTGCAGTTGTATATGCCTTTTCGTCAATATAGCCCTGCTTTCGCATTTCACTTAATACCAAATTTCTTCGTTTAAGGCATCGATTCGCATTGGAAATGGGGGAATAATAGGTGGGCGCTTTGATGATTGCGGCAAGAGTGGCGCACTCCGCTACCGTTAAATCTTTTGGTTCTTTGTTGAAATACCGTTGACTTGCCGTTTTTACCCCGTAACAATTCTCCCCAAAGTAAATGTGGTTTAGATACATGGTAAGAATTTCATCTTTATCGTATTCTTTTTCTAATAAAAGCGCAAGCTTCATTTCCGAAAGTTTGCGTTTTATCGTTTTTTCGCTATTTAAGTGTGTGTTTTTGATTAATTGCTGCGTAATCGTAGACGCGCCTTCTTTGTATTTTCCGTTTTTTAAGTTGTTAATCGCAGCCCCAATGATTCTTTTTAAATCTATGCCGTGATGCGAATAAAAACGCTTGTCTTCTATAGAAACGAATGCGTTTTTTAGTGAAGTGGGGATTTCGCCTTTAGATAAAGGTTCCCCCTTGCTTAAATAAGAACTTTTAATTTCTTCGCCAAACGCATCGCAAAACACGATTTTTTGTGTGGATAACTGCAATTTTTCTTTGGAAAGTTTTGCATTTTTGGTTAAATGGCAGCAGTAAGCGCCAATCCCAATGCAAAAAATTAGTAAAACTAAAAAAGAAAATACGGCAAGCTTTGTTATAACCTTAATAAATTTCATATTTTTTACCGTTTATAAATAGTATTTATAAAAAATTCGGCATTATACTTGCAAAAACGTTGAAAAAAATGTATAATAGTGTAGAACTTTTAATGGGGTATTATATGATGTCAACGCAAAAAACCTATCATATCGTTACATACGGTTGTCAAATGAATATCCACGAATCCGAAAAACTAGCGGGTGTTGCGGAAAAATTGGGATTTATCCACACAAAAACCATAGAAGAAGCAGATTTAGTGGTGTTTAATACTTGTTGTATTCGCGAAAATGCGGAGCATCGCGCCGCTGGAAATATTGGAGCGTTAAAGCAAATTAAGCGCAAAAACAAGAATATGATTATCGCGGTTTGCGGTTGCTTAACCCAACAAGACGGTATGGCGGAAAATTTCGCAAAAAAGTTTCCGTTCGTAGACATTTTCTTTGGAACGCATAACGTTGAGGAGTTTGAAACCTTGCTCTTAAATCGTTTAAAAGGAAAAAAGCGTCAAATTTCTCTTTGGGAAAAGGAAAAAGCAGTAAACGAAACCCTTCCTAAAAAACGTACCAGTTATCCAAATGCATGGGTTAACGTAATGTACGGATGCAACAATTTTTGCACTTACTGCATCGTTCCATACGTACGCGGCAGGGAACGTAGTAGAAAAATGCAAGACGTGGTAAACGAAGTTCGCTCTCTTGTGGAAGAGGGGTATAAGGAAATTACTTTACTTGGTCAAAACGTAAACTCCTACGGCAAGGATTTGGGCGACGGCAGTAATTTTGCAACATTAATTCGCGCGTTAAAAGATATTGAAGGTGATTTTTGGATTCGTTTTATGACGAGCCACCCCAAGGATTTATCCGAAGATTTAGTGCTTGCAATGAAGGAAAATTCGCACGTTTGCCATTCGCTTCATCTTCCCGTGCAAGCGGGTTCTAACGCTGTTTTGCGCGCGATGAACCGAAAATATACTGCAGAAGACTATTTAAGCGAGATTCAAATGCTGAAAATGCATATTCCTGATTGCTCGGTAACTTCGGATTTAATGGTAGGTTTCCCAGGCGAAACGGAAGAAGATTTTTTGGACACGATGAAACTTGTGGAAACCGTTCGCTATCTAAACGCATTTACTTTCGTGTATAGTAGGCGCAAGGGAACGGTTGCGGATAGAATGGAAAATCAAGTCCCTGAAGACGTAAAAAAGGATCGCATTATGCGCCTAATTTCTTTGCAAAATGAAATTACGCGGGAAATTAGCGCCACCTATCAAAACAAAGAAACGATTGTTCTTTGCGAAGATTATGACGAGAAAAAGTCCTTATTTTTAGGAAGAAATCAGTACGGGCTTATGGTATATTTCCCTTGGAATTGCGAAGAAATTCTACCCATAGGAAAGTTTTTAAAGGTAAAAATTACGGACGTAGGGGGCATTTCCCTTTACGGTGAAGTTTTGGAGGAAACGAAATGGCACTCTCACCAATGATGCGCCATCACCAGGCGGTTAAGGAAGAATATCCTGATTGTATCGTATTTTATCGTTTGGGCGATTTTTACGAAATGTTTTTTGATGACGCGGTTACCGCTTCCGCCATTTTGGATTTGACCTTAACGGGGCGTGATTGCGGGCTAGAAGAACGCGCGCCTATGTGCGGAGTTCCTTATCACGCAGCCGAAGGCTATATTGCAAAACTTGTGCAAGCGGGGAAAAAAGTGGCGGTTTGCGAGCAGCTTAGTGATCCTGCTACCACCAAAGGTATGGTAGAACGCGGTGTCGTGCGCGTTGTTTCGGCAGGTACTTTAACGGACGATACCCAACTAAATGAGAAGGAGAACAATTTCATTTCCATGGTTTTTGGGGATGAAAAGGGGATTGGTCTTGCGTGGGCTGATATTACCACGGGGGAATTTTTTGTTACCGAATTTTATGGCGAAGAAAAAATTTACGATTTAATCGACCGCCTTACTCGCTTAAACCCTGCAGAAGTTTTTGCAAATTATCAAATTTGCAACGCCGTTGCGGATTTGCCTGCGGTAAAGCATCACGTTTTGCCCAATTTCCAAACCTATCGCGACGCGCAGTTCGCTATTTCCAAAGCCGAAGCAAAATTAAAAAAACAATTTGAAGTATTGTCCCTTTTCGGTATGATTCCCGAGGGGAGAAATTACGCCGTTCAAGCGGCGGGCGCGCTCGTCTTTTTATTGGAAGAAACCCAAAAGCGCGAATTAAAAAATATTCGTGAAGTTCATTTTGAAGATAAAGGGGATGGACTCGTGTTAGACTATAACGCGATCCGCAACCTAGAACTCGTTCAAACTATGCGTGACGGCAAGCGTTATGGCTCCGTTTTATGGCTGTTAGACAAAACGAAAACGGGTATGGGCGCAAGAAAACTTGCTTCTTGGCTTACGAAACCCTTAAACGACGTAGCCGATATTGAACACCGCCAAAGCGGGGTAGAAGAACTGACCAAATCTACCTTAATGCGCCAGGGAATGGCTGAGTTGTTATCTTCGGTAAAAGATCTTTCCCGCCTTTCGGGAAGGGTTGCAAACAACAATATTTCCCCTAGAGACGCGTTGGCGCTTGGTAAATCCTTGTCGGTTTTGCCTAGTTTAAAATTCCAACTTGCAACCATGCAAAGCCCCGCAATGGCGCAAATTTCTGCGAATTTGTGTGATTTGGGGGATGTTGAACGCCTGTTGCTTTCGGCTATTAACCCCGAAAATACCCCAACCGTAGTTTCGGGCGGCGGATTTATTGCAGACGGTTTTTCCGCGGAATTAGACGAGCTTAAGAACGTTTCTAAAAACGGGAAAACCCTGTTAGACGAATTAGAGCGTCATGAACGCGAAAAAACAGGGATTAAGAACTTAAAAATTGCATACAATCGCGTATTCGGCTATTATTTGGAGGTAACGAATTCGTATAAAGAACTCGTTCCTTATTATTATCAAAGAAAGCAAACTACGGTTAACGCTGAACGGTATATTACGGAAGACTTAAAAATTTTAGAAGATAAAATTTTAAGCGCGCAAGAAAAATCCGTAACACTTGAAATTGCATTATTTGAAGAAATTAAGCGGAATCTTTTAGAAAAACTGCCCGATATTAACCGTGTTTCGGACGCTTTGGCTACTTTGGACTGTTTGCTTTCCTTGGCAACCGTAGCAAAGGAAAATCGTTACGTAAAACCCGAAATTTTGCCGCAAGGGGAAGAACTTTCCATCATAGGCGGACGTCATCCCGTGGTAGAGGCAGTTTCTAAAGATCCCTTTATTGCGAACGATACTTATCTAAACGCGGATACCGATCGCACTATGATTATTACGGGTCCGAATATGGCGGGGAAAAGTACGTACATGCGCCAGGTCGCTTTGATTGCGATTCTTGCTCATATGGGCAGTTTTGTACCTGCAAAAGTGGCAAAAATTCCCATCTTAGATAAGATTTACACGCGCGTAGGTGCAAGTGATAACTTAATATTAGACCAAAGTACCTTTATGGTGGAAATGAGTGAGGTTGCTGCAATCTTGCGTGGAAGTACCCAAAACAGTTTGCTAATATTGGATGAGGTTGGCCGTGGAACAAGTACGTACGACGGTTTAAGTATTGCTTGGGCTGTTGTAGAACACATTACTAAGTTTGTTCGCGCAAGAACGTTGTTTGCCACGCATTATCACGAGCTGACCGAAATTGAAGGCGCGTTGGATGGGGTAAAGAACTATAAAATTACCGTAAAAGAAATGAATCAAACGGTAGTTTTCCTACGTAAAATTGCGCGAGGCGGCGCAAATAAGAGTTTTGGTGTAGAAGTTGCTTCGCTTGCGGGCGTTCCGGAAGAAGTAACGAAACGCGCAAAAGAAATTCTAAAAAGTTTGGAAAAGAAGAAATTAAAAGTAGAAGACGCCCCCGCAGTTTCGTATGAACAAGAAGAAACGTTTGGTATTTCTTCGGTAGAACAAGACGTGTTAAACGCTTTGGCGGATACCGATCCTTCGCTTTTAACCCCCTTGCAAGCGTTAACTTTCTTGGATTCTTTAGTCAATAAATTAAAATCGGAGTAAAGTTATGGGAAAAATTAACTTACTTTCATCTGAAATATATAACCGCATTTCCGCCGGTGAAGTGGTAGAACGCCCCTATTCGGTTGTAAAAGAACTGTTGGAAAATGCGATTGATGCAGGCGCAACGTCGGTTACCGTTGAAGTGGAGAACGGTGGAATTTCACTCGTTCGTGTCATAGATGACGGGGAAGGGATGGATGCTACCGATCTTTCGCGCGCCTTTTTACCGCACGCGACCAGTAAAATAAAGAAAGCGGAAGATTTAAACGTGATTCAAACGCTTGGTTTTCGCGGGGAAGCGTTGCCCAGCATTGGGGCAGTAGCAAAAGTGGAAATATTGTCTTGCCGAAAAGATGCGGAAAACGGAAATAAAATTACGTGCAACGGCGGGGATCTTTCAGAAGTTATTCCTGCGTCCTGTTCGGTGGGGACTACGGTTACGGTAGAAGATTTATTTTTCAATACTCCTGCGCGCGCAAAATTCTTAAAATCGCCGAAAGGGGAGGAATCGGATATTTCCAACATGGTTTCCCGTTTGATTTTGGCGCATCCAAACGTGGCTTTCACTTACGTTGCGGACGGAAAAACCGTATACCGTTCGTTTGGGGGAAATCCCGAAGAAGCGTTAATTTCGGTTTACGGAGCAGAAGCCGTTGAAAACTGTTTCTATATCGATACGGTAAAAAACGGCTTACATATTTACGGCTATTTGGGAAAACATTTCTACACAAAATCCAATAGAACGTACCAAACCGTGGTATTAAACGGTAGATACGTAGTCAATCAAACGGTGGCATCTGCAGTACATAACGCGTATCAAAATTACTTGATGAAGCGAAATTACCCCTTTTATTGCTTGTATATTGATATTCCTGGGGAATTTGTGGACGTAAACGTACATCCCAATAAAGCGGATGTTAGATTTGCAAGTAATCAAGTGGTTTACGGCAGTTTGTATTCGGTTGTTTCCGCGGTGTTAGACGGCACAACCGCCGCAATCGATATCGTAAAGAATTATCCCAAGGAGGATGGCAATGCGCAAGCGGAAAGCATCGCAAGCCCTACGTCTATTGCGCAAACCTCACCCTCAAAACCGTTAACTTTCGCAACGGAAAAAGTTGAAGCTTTTGCGCAAGAAGAAATCGCTATTCCTAAAAAGCCGTTAGAAGCCACCCTTTTTGAAGCGGTTAAGAAGGAAGAAAAATCTGTAACATTCACAAAGGCGGCGGATAGCGCATACGGAACATCTCTATTTGATGCCGCATCTTGTAATTTGGCAGCCCCCAAAGGTCTTTCTTCTAGCGAACGCGATGCGATTTTTGAAGAAAATCAACGGTTTTTACGTGATTTGGAAGCAAAAAGGCAAAATAATCGGATAAAATCTCAGGAAAAGGTAGAAGAGCCTTTAAAAGAAACCGTAACCGCGAAAACCAAAGAAGCACCTACGATTTCGGTGTTTTCACACGCCAACTTCATTGGTCAGGCCTTTAAAACCTACTTAATTTTTGAAATGGACGGCGTTTTGTATTTCGTTGATCAACACGCAGCGCACGAGCGGATGATTTACGATAAACTTTTAATGCAAATGCAAAATCAAACCGTGATATCGCAGCCGATGTTAATTCCTTATCATTTAGAAGTAAATCCTCAGGAAGAATTATTTATCAAAGAAAACTTATCCGTTTTTAACGAGATGGGGATTGAAGTTTCTGAATTTGGTCTTAGAACCTACCGCATTTCTGCCGTTCCTGCCGATTTGGTTTCCATGGATTTGGGAAAATTCTTCGCGCAGGCGTTAAAGGAGTCGGAAAGTTTAACCGGTCTTTCTTCGCTAAATTTGAAAAAAGAAAAATTGATGCAAACCGCGTGCAAGTCCGCAATTAAAGCAGGTTTTTCTATTACGGAAAAGGAAATTGATCTAATTGGGGAAAAATTAAGCCAAAACCCCGGGTTGACCTGTCCCCACGGACGCCCTGTAGCGGTTAAAGTTTCAAAAACTGAACTAGAAAAATGGTTTAAGCGAATCGTTTAAGGTGTAATTATGGGTGAAAAACCACAAATTTTAATCGTTTGCGGCCCAACGGCGTCGGGGAAAAGCGCTTTAGCGGTTGCCCTTGCTAAAAAGTTAAATGGAGAGGTCATTTCCGCCGATTCT
>JAZUCI010000167.1:0-1845 GCA_045639045.1 Christensenellaceae bacterium | reverse complement strand
GGGTGGGGGATGCGTCCTCGCGGAACAGTAAAATCAAAAGCTGCTCTAAAACGGCGTTTACCGCGTAGCCGTACAGGGGCGCGCGTTCGGTAAGCTCCTTTTGAATTTTATCAATCAAGGCGGTTGCCGTTTGCATGGAATTCAGCTTTCTAACGTGTAAAAATTCGGCGGGGCGGAATTTTAGCAGGGAAACCAGTTCTTTTGCGTTCAGTAAAGTATCCGCTTTTTCCGCGTTCAACAAAATTATCACGCGTTCGTAGCGTTCGGATTTAGAGTACAAACGGTGTTCCTCGTTACCCGAAATAAACACCACGTCCCCTTCGTTTACGGTATAGTGTTTATCCCTAACCGAAAGGGTTGCGCTACCCCGCGTAACGAAAAATAGCTCGTACCCATCGTGCGTGTGCGTGGGCGAGACGTATTCTTGCGTGCTTTTTTGGTACAGTTGTTCAACGATGCATATGTTTTTCATGCTTTCATTATAGCGTATATTTTCACAAAAAGAAAGCCTTTTTTTGAAAAAAACGAAAAATACCGAAAAAAAGCGTTGACACGCAAAAAAGAATATGCTAATATAATAAAAAAGAATGATAGAGGCGCACCTTGTTATTAGCATAGCGCGTAACGGCTGCCAAAGCCGCGCTACTGTAAGGGACGGGTGCCGAAGTGAAGCGAACGGCAAACGCTTTGCTGGCAATACGGAAAATATCCGTGTTGTTGTCGCCTTTCGGGCGGAGAGCTATCCCTTTTACTCATCATAAGACGTAGAAGAAGAGATAGCAACACCCGAAAGGAGTGGCTATCTCTTATTTTTATATTTTTCTCGGAGGTAGAAAACAATGAAAAACACGGTATTTACGGGCGCGGCAACCGCAATCGTCACCCCTTTAAACGAACGCGGCGTGGACTACGAAAAGTTCGGCGCGTTAATCGAATGGCAAATTAGGGAAGGCATCGATGCAATCGTTGCCGTTGGCACCACGGGGGAAGGTAGTACCCTTACGGATGCGGAACATAAGGAAGCAATCCGTTTTTGCGTAGAAAAGGTAGCGGGCAGGGTTCCCGTTATCGCAGGTACGGGTTCTAACGATATCGCTTATGCGATTGAACTTACCGAATACGCTTGCAAAGTAGGCGCGGACGCAATGCTCCTCGTTACCCCTTACTATAACAAGGCTACGCAAGAAGGTTTGTATCAATCCTTCACCGCAATCGCAAACGCAAGCACCAAGCCCTGCATTTTGTATAACGTTCCAAGTAGAACGGGCTGCAACCTGCTTCCCGAAACGCTTGCCCGCCTTGCAAAGCACCCCAACATCGTTGCGGTAAAGGAAGCAAGCGGCAACATTTCCCAAATTGCCAAAGTGGCGGCGCTTTGCGGGGATGAAATTGATATTTACTCGGGCAACGACGATCAAATCGTTCCCGTACTTTCTTTAGGCGGCAAGGGCGTTATTTCCGTTCTTTCCAATATCATGCCCAAGGAAACTTCCTTAATGTGCAAAAAGTACTTTGCTGGGGACGTAGCTGGCGCTTGCAAAATGCAATTGGACTACTTAAACTTGGTAGACTTACTGTTCTGCGAAGTAAACCCCATCCCCGTGAAAGCGGCTCTGAACCTGATGGGTTACGAAGTAGGTTCCTGCAAACTGCCTCTGTGCGACATGGAACCCAAAAATCTGGAAACACTGAGAACAGCAATGGCAAACTACGGTCTGATCTAATTCTTGGGACTCTGTCCCAAACCCTGACAGGGGAATGATTCCCCTGTACCCCCATTTGCAAAACCATGTAATGGTTTTGCGGTATCGGGTCAAGGGGGGCACCCCCTTGCGGGGAAGTGGG
>JAZUCI010000166.1:0-6353 GCA_045639045.1 Christensenellaceae bacterium | reverse complement strand
TTGTCTCCCTAATACCCCTTGGCCTCCGACTTTGATGGTGATGACATCTGACTTCATGGTATCTTTCCTCCTCGTGTCTTCTTGCTGGATTGGGATGATTCACGCATGCTGACTGCATGAAGGGCGTCGATGGCAGTGATTCCAAGGCTGCCGTTGAAGAGAAATCTCTTAGTGCCCATTTTAATCGCTTCCCGCCTGTCAAGTCAAGTGGTTCGCTTTGCGCCTTTTTTTGCGCGTTTTGCGCTTGTTTTTCCCTTCTTGCGCGTTTGGCGGCGCGCGCCGCCATCATCTTTTCGTAATTTTCACGGCGCTGCTGCTTTTTGCGTTCCCTTTCGGCTAAAATTTCGCGGTACGCGGCGGTGGTGGAAGGGATTGCGTCGTACCCCATCACGTGCCCTGCCTCTACCCCAAGGCGGTGGATGATAGAACAAAATCCCCCCTCCCTTTCGCAAAGGGTTTGCAAAATTTTCAAAGTGAGAAGCGCGTCCTCCATAGAACAATGCGCGTTATATTCTATCCCCCACTCCTTGGCAATGTGTTCTAAACCGCGGAAGGCGGTATAATCTTCCGCAACGCCAGCGCAAAGCAGTTGGGTATCGTAAAAACTGAACCGCAAGGGGGGCAGGTGAAAGCGTTGGGTATCTAGGTTTAAATAGCGCGCGTCGTTCATCGTTGCGTGCCCTACCACTACCGTATCCTTATCTTCCAGCATCTCCCTTATGCGGCGGTATACCGCGGGGAATTTGGGCTGTGTTTTTAACCCTTCGTCCGTGTAAGGAAGGTCAATTCCTTCCCCCTTTTTGTTATGTACGTAAATTTTGGTGCCGGGGTTGATTAGAATATCTTCCTGCTCCAAAACCGTAAAATTCTCGTCCGCCAACGCGTAGCCGAAGGATAAAATGTGCGCCGCCGTTTTACTTACGCGCGCGCACTCGATGTCAAACGCTAAAAAGCGCATGGTTCGTACTCCTTATCGCTAAAAGCGAAACACGGCGGAAACGCGTTCCGCCGTGTTTTCCTTATGTTTCGTATTCTTAAAAATTACAAAAGTTTGATAAACTTTTCGTAGGCAGCCGCGTAGGTTGCGGTATCCTTGGGAAGGTATTCCTTAATATCCGTGGAATTTTTAACAACCTGTCTTGCTTCGGCAAGGTTTTTAATATCCCCAAGCGAAATCAGCTGGGTTAAAATGTTGCCAAGCGCGGTCCCTTCCGAAGGGCCTGCGGTTACGGGGATATTTAACGCGTCCGCCGTGGCTTGGTTCAGCATTGCGTTGTTGCTGCCCCCGCCCACGATGTGCAGTACTTCAATTTTCTTGCCCGTAATTTTTTCAAGCGCCAAAATATTGTGCTTGTAATCCAGCGCCAAGCTATCGTAAATGCAACGCGCGATTTCAAACTTGGTTTCGGGAACGGGTAAGCCGTGATCCGCGCAGTATTTTTGAATTTTAACGGGCATTTCAAAGGGGGAGAAGAATTCGTCCGCATCGGGGTTCATTAAGAACTTGCAAGCGGGCACCTTTGCCGCGCCTTCCGCAATTTGCGCGAAGGAAAGCACTTCCCCTTGCTTATCCCAGTAGCGTTTGCATTCTTGGATAATCCAAAGCCCCATAATATTTTTCAAGAAGCGAATATTGCAACCGATGCCCCCTTCGTTGGTGTAGCCCGAAAGCATTGCTTCTTCGGTTAAAATGGGTTTATCCAGTTCGGTGCCAAGCAGCGACCACGTACCGCTAGAAAGGAACGCCGCGTTTCTCTCGCCCGCGGGTACGGAAACGAAGGCAGACGCCGTATCGTGTTCGGGAACGTTGATTACGGGCATATTTTTTTGAATGCCAAGTTCCCCCATTACGCTATCCGATAAGTTGCCCAAACGGGATGCGCAAGGTACGATATCCGTTAACATATTCGTGTTTACGCCGTAAGCGTTCAAAACGTCCGTTGCCCATTCCAGTTTACCGGGCACGATCATTTGCGCGGTGGAAGCAATGGTAAATTCGGTTGCCGCCACCCCCGTTAAGAAGTAGTTGAACAAGTCGGGAATAAACAGCATTTTCTTTGCGTTTTCAAGCGCAACGTTGCCGTTATCCTTCATGGTAACCAGTTGGCAAAGGGTGTTAAATTTTTGGAATGCCAGCCCCACCTTTGCAAACAAGTCCTTTTTCGGCATTACTTGTTCTAAACGCGCAACCGCGTTTTCGGTGTGCGAATCGCGGTAATGGAAGGGGTTGTTTAACAGTTTCCCGTCCTTATCCAAAAAGCCTACGTCCACGCCCCAGGTATCAATCCCCATTGCGTCCGCGCCGCCAAGCGCGTCGCACTTTAAAATACCTTGCTTTAATTCGTGGTACAGTCTTAAAATATCCCAATACATAGAACCGCTTACGGTTACGGGTTCGTTCAAAAAGCGGTGAATTTCGTTTAATTCAATTTTATTGCCGTCGAATTCCCCAACGATTGCTCTACCCGAAGAAGCGCCGTAGTCGAACGCCAAAACTTTTCTTTTTTCAGCCATTGTGATTGCTCCTTTTTTATGCTTTGCATAATTGTACCACTTTTTTTTATCGTAGTCAATCTTTATTATAAAAAAAGCCGTACTTTGGTTGCCTTTTTGCGTGTTTTTCAGTATAATGTCCGTATGAAATGTACACTTTGTCCAAACGCTTGCGGGGTGGACCGCGAAAAGAAAGTGGGCGCGTGCGGTGAAAAGGGCGTTCGCCTTGCCAAATACGGCCTACACTTTTACGAAGAGCCCCCCGTTAGCCATAAAAACGGAAGCGGCGCGGTATTTTTTACGGGATGCGCGCTCCGTTGCGTATTTTGCCAAAATTACGAACTTTCGCGTAGCCAACGCGGTAAAGTTTTTACCCCCGAAGAATTAGCGGGGGTATTCCGCGAATTAGAAGAAACGGGCGCGGAAAATATCAATTTGGTAAACCCCACGCACGCGGTGGATAGCATTATTCAGGCGCTTACCGTATACCGCCCTTCCATCCCCGTGGTATACAACACGCACGGCTACGAGCGGGTGGAAACGTTGGAAAAAATAGACCCCTTCGTGGATATTTATTTGCCCGATATGAAATTTTTCGCCCCCGAGGTATCCAAAAGGTACACGGGCAAAGCGGATTATTTTGCGGTAGCAAAAAAGGCCCTTTCGTTCATGGCGAAAAAGCCTTTGTCTATGCGGGCGGACGGGAAAATGCTTTCGGGCGTAATCGTACGGCATTTGGTGCTTCCCATGAACTTACCCGATACGCGCGCCGTTTTACGGCACTTAAAGGAAACACTGCCCGCAACGGCGTACCTATCCGTAATGGCGCAATACACCCCCTTTGGGGAAATTGCAAACTACCCCGAACTGCAACGCCCCTTAACCAAGCGCGAGTACGAACGGGTGGTTTGCGAGGTGGAAAGTTTATCCTTCCCCCGCCTATTTTTACAAGAACGCGCTTCCGCAAGCGAAAGTTTTATTCCCGATTGGGATTATTAACCGCGTTTGCACCCTTTTCACCCGTTTTCTGCCCTTCTTGATAAAAGCGGAGTTTTTCCCTTACCAAAACGTGGGTTAATTTTCCGCATTTGGGGAAAGGACAGGTAAGCAAGGCGTTTTCCACGGCGCGCAAAAAGCCGTAACTTCTTTTTTTCATACCGTTATTTTGGGAGAAATTTGTAAAATTATGCTGCTGAATTTCACGAACGTCAATTTTGGATATACGGACGGTGATTTTTTATCGGATATTTCCTTTTCGGTTAACGAAGGGGAAAAAATTGGGCTTGTGGGCGCGAACGGCGCGGGAAAATCCACCCTGCTGAAACTGATTACGGGCGAGCTTACGCCCGACGGCGGGGAAATTTACCGCTTAAAAAGCGCAAGCGTTGGATACTTAAAACAAAACGGCAGTATTGATTCCCCCCGCACCGTGTTTGAAGAAATGATGCAAGTGTTCCAAAAAAGCACCAAGGCAATCGCCCGTATGCGCGAAGTGGAAACCTTGCTTGCGGACACCAAGGAAAACGACGCGCAATTTAAGGCGCTTTCGGGCGAATACGAACGGCTAAAAAACATAATTGCCGCAGAGGACGGGTATACCGCCGAAATCCGCGTAAAAACGGTGCTTGCGGGCTTAAATCTTACCCCCTTTTCGGATCGGCTAATTTCCACCCTTTCGGGGGGTGAACGCACCCGCGTGGGGCTTGCGAAACTGCTGTTGGAATCCCCCGATTTACTGCTGCTTGACGAACCCACCAACCACTTAGATTTAACCACCCTTGCCTTTTTGGAGGACTTTTTGCTATCCTATAAAGGCGCGGTTATCACCGTTTCGCACGATAGATATTTTTTGGATAAAACGGTTACCCGCATTTTTGAAGTGGAATGCGGCAATTTAACCGCCTACGAAGGCAATTATACGAAGTATAAAATTTTACGCGAAGAAGCGGATTATACCTACCGCAGGGCGTACGAAAAGCAGGTGGAAGAACTTAGTAAAATGCAGGATTACGTGGACCGAAATTTGGTACGCGCAACCACCGCGAAAAGCGCGAAATCGCGCATCCACCGCATGGCGCAGATAGAACGGCTTGCGCCCCCCAAACCGCGCTTGCAACCCCCCGTGTTCCGCTTTACCCAGCATACCGAAAGTATGAAGCAAGTATTCAGCGTGCAAAACGCTACCCTTTCGGTGGAAAACAAGGTGCTTTGCCCCGACCTTAGTTTTTCGGTGCGCCGTGGGGAACGCATTGCCGTTATCGGCAAAAACGGAACGGGAAAAAGTACGCTGATCAAAGCCTTGGTTAGCGGTAAATTCCCTTGCGGCGGCGGGGTAACCCTTGCTTACTACGACCAAGAAAACAGCGACCTAAACCCCGAAAATACGGTGCTGGGCGAACTGTGGGAACGCAACCACCGTTTTTCGGTAACCGAAGTTAGAAGTATTTTGGGCAGAATGCTGTTTAAGGACGACGCGGTGGAAAAACGCGTAAAAGAACTTTCGGGCGGGGAACGCGCCAAGTTGGAATTTTCGCTTGTGCAAGCCAAACACGCCAACACCTTGCTTTTGGACGAGCCTACCAACCACTTGGATTTAGCCTCCCGCGAAAGTTTGGAAAGTGCGCTTCTTGATTTCCCGGGCACCATCCTTTTCGTTTCGCACGATCGGTATTTTATCAACGCCGTAGCAACCCGCGTATTCTTGCTTTCCCCCACGGGAATTACCGAATACGAAGGGAATTACGATGGGTACGTGCAACGCTTAAAGCAAGAAGAAACGCAAGCGGTAATCCACCAGGAAAAACCCAAGGAAGAAAAAAAGGTGGAAGGCTTCCGCAGTAAAAAGGAACGCGCGGAAGAAGCGCAAGCAAGAAACCGCGTGCGCGAATTAGAAAAGAAAATTTCCGCAGTAGAACAGGAAATAGAAGGAATTAACGCGCAAATTTCCTTGCCCGAAATTGCAACCGATTACGTAAAACTACAACCCTTACTTACCCGCCTAGAAGAAGCGCAAGAAACCCTTACCCACCTTTACGAAGAATGGGAACAATGCGCCGAAACGTTAAACTAAACGGATAAAAAGATACGAAAACAGTATGAAATTACCATAAAAAGTAACGCGCCCTTGACGGCTTTCCGTCAAGGGCGCGTTTTTTGTTTTTTATTTGCTTACCGTTTCCCCCAAAAGGTGGTTTAGAAGCAAGCGATACAAGGCTCGTGAAAAATACAGGCGAGGCTAACCTTGTTGGTTGCCGAGATTGTATTTTGAAACAGTTAACGCAGTAGCGCGCCGCTTATAAACCACCGCACCTTAAAAGGTGGCGGAGAACCAAGCAAGACAAGGAAGCCGAGCCGTTTGGGGCGGATGTATACTTATCGTATTCGACGATCCAAACGGCGAAAGCTGACACCGTATTGCGACGTGTTATACGCCGCCGTACGTTAACGTTTTTTGCCGAACAACATCACCGACGCCAAAGCCATTACCGAAGCCAAGAACGCCAAGGTTTGCGCGGATGCCTTTTTGCAACCCTTCTTCTTTGCGGTAGAGGGCGCAACCGTGGGATTGGCGGTGGGATTGGTAGTAGGCGCAATGGTGGGCGCTGCGCTAGGCTCGGTGGTAGGTGCAACACTAGGCGCAACCGAAGGTGCAACGCTAGGCGCTACCGAAGGTGCAACGCTGGGTGCTACCGAAGGAGCAACGCTGGGCGCTACCGAGGGAGCAACGCTGGGCGCTACCGAGGGAGCAACGCTGGGCGCTACCGAAGGAGTTACGCTGGGCGCTACCGAAGGAGTTACGCTGGGAACTACCGAAGGTGCTACGCTGGGCGCTACCGAAGGAGTTACGCTGGGCGCTACCG
>JAZUCI010000165.1:0-1275 GCA_045639045.1 Christensenellaceae bacterium | reverse complement strand
GCCTCCGACTTAGAAATCTCCGAAGACGGCAGATATTTCACCATTGAAACGGGCACCGAAAATATGAAGTCGTATATTAAGTTCGACCGCGTAGCGTTCCACTCCGTCCTCGTTCACGAAGAACCCGAAGCAGAAGCGTTTACCGAAGAAGCAGCAACCGAAGAAGCGGTAGAAGCAACCGAAGAAAGCGCAGAATAATAAATAAGTTCTAAAATAAACGCCTTCGCAATACCATAAGGTAAAGCGGAGGTGTTTTTTTATGTCCGAACCAGTTATTTTATTCGTTGTTCAAATCCTAAAATCCGTAGTTATTAGTTTAACTTTTTTATTTCTTGGGGTAACCGCGCTTGCCTTTATCGTAAACTCGGCAAACTGCAGCGTTTCCGTTCTGCATCCCGCCATACAAGTTATAAAACCCATATCCGTTCTGCTTGGCGCGTTGCTGGGTGTACGCGGGGGAAAGGGGGCGCTTAAAGGCGCTACGGTTGGCGGCGTATCCTTTCTTATAACTTGGGTAATCCTTAACGCGTTGGGAAAGGGAAGTTACGGTTTTCCTTCTGCGCTAATTGATTTTATCGCCTTTCTTTCGTTTGGCGTTCTTTCGGGTATTCTTGCCGTAAGCCTAAAAAACGGATAAACCGCGCACATATTTCAATTTAACCCCCGTTTTTGCGTAAAACGGGGGAAATTTTTTCCTTTTTTTAATAAAAAAAGATTGACTAATTTTCCGTTTGGATATATAATAGTTTGGTACGAATTGTATACACAAATTTTTCAGGAGGCAACGATGAAAAAAAGAAAAGCAATATCGTTATTGGTTCTGTCCGTCATCGTCTTGGCGCTTTGGGGATTTTTGACGTTCGCGTCTTTCCAAATTCCCGAATACACCATTGGCGGTAAAACGTACGTCAATAACTACGATTCGGTTATGTCCAGCATTGATTTGGGCATTGACCTTGAAGGGGGCGTTTACGTGGTACTCCGCGTAGATCCCGAAGCAACCAAAGATATGTCCGACCGTGAAATTGACGACGGGATTAACGGATCCATCTCCATTTTGCGTTCCCGTTTGGATACGAAGGGCTACACCGAAGCAACCATTCAACGCGTAGGGGACGATCAAATCCGTATTGAAATCCCTGCCGTAGAAGATGCAGAAGAAGTCTTCGAAATTATCGGTAAAACCGCGCAACTTGAATTCCGTGATGCGAACGGGGAAGTTATCTTAACCGGTGACCTTGTTAAAAAGGCATACGTTACTATGGATAACAACTC
>JAZUCI010000164.1:0-8584 GCA_045639045.1 Christensenellaceae bacterium | reverse complement strand
ACCAAAAAACGGTTAGCAGTTTTGCTAACCGTTTTTTTACGTCAAATTCATAAGAATTTGATTATCATAACGCAAAGCGTTTATCATGCGCGAAAGCAAGCCGAGTTGTATTAGGACAAGCATTGTTGCTTGTTTTTTTGTTTTATATTGACAAATCAATAAATGTGTGTTATAATCATAAAAAACGAGGAGTTAATTTATGGGTTTTGAGAATCTTACAATAGAAGAAATATTTGGAAAACTTCACACGCAAGAATGCAAGAAATTATTTAATCATTATATAATATTAACAAAAGATATTGGGGATTATGAATATTATCCAGTTTTAACAGATTCTACAGTGTGTTATGGAACAGATAATTTTGAATTATTTAAAAAAGCCTTAAATGAAGTTTTTAAACAAGAAGAAATAGACCAGTTGTTAACACAAAAAATCAGTGTAATGTTGGATGCGAGTGTGGGATTTTTTTCGTCTGGGTTGGACACCGCAATATCTTATTTGAAAAAAGATAAAAAAGGAAACTTGGTAAAAAATACGTTATTTTTAAATTCTTATCCCAAAGAAGAGTTTGAAGAAACAAAAGAATATTATATGTCAAAAAGCCCCTTAAATAGATTCCGATTTTAAAAATGTTCGTTTTACGCTCAAATTGGGTCACCAAAAAACGGTTAGCAGTTTTGCTAACCGTTTTTTTATGCTCTCTGCCCGAAGAAGCCATGGTCGGCCGTATTTTTGCGTAGGGTGGTTTTAGGCTTGAGGGGATTTTCTATTTGAGGGGTGAATTCGTTTGCCAAAAAGAAAAAACGTGGTATAATGAATTTATGAAAGCATACGTGTTAAATTATTATCCGGCATTCCGGTGCATTGCGGGGGACTGCAAGCATACGTGTTGCGCGGGATGGGATATGTATATTGACGGGCAAACGTTACACGCCTATAAAAACGAAGGTTCCTGCTTTGCGGACCAGCTAAAAAAGGGGATCAATTTCAAAAAGGGCAAGTTTAAGGCGGATAAAGCTGGGCGATGCGTTTTTTTGAACGAAAAAGGGCTATGTGAAATTATTTTACGTTTAGGTGAAGACCGTTTGTGCGAGGTGTGCAAAAAGCATCCGCGGTTTATCAACCGTTTGCCAAACGGGGTGGAAACGGGCTTGGATTTTTGCTGTGAACAAGCCACCAAAATCATTTTATCCCAAAAAGAAAGGATAGAGCGGGTGGAAGTAGGGCAGAATTCCGCAAGGGAGCAAGCCCCCGATTTTTTACAGGAGCAAGTGCTTAAATTTAGGGAAACCGCGCTAAAAACCTTGCAAGATAGAAGGGTGCCACTCGCCCTTCGGGTACAAAACTTGCTATCCCTATGTAAGGCAAGCGTGAAGGGGGAGGACTTCCCCCAAGTGGTGAAAGCATTCCTTCGGTTAGAACGGTTGGATAAAGCTTGGGGAAACCGCCTTTCCGCGCTAAAGAAAAAGCGTTCTTCCGCAGAAAACAACCCCGCCCAACCCTTGGAATTTTCTTTGGGGCAGGGGCAGGAAGATTCGCTGTACGGCGAGCAATTTTTGTGTAACCAACTGTACCGCCATTTATCCGATGCGGAAGATACCTTGTGGGTGCGCGCGCGGACGGTAGCGTGCGTGCTTGCGTGGTGGGTGATTAGCGCCGTGTGGGAAACCGAACGGAAGGAAGGGGATACCCCGCAAACGGAATTTGATACCCTTTGCGATATCGTAAGGGCGTATTCCGCGGACGTGGAGTATAGCCAAAAAAACTTAAATAAACTGTTTGGGTTTGCCCGCGCGTTTATCAACCTATAACGCGAAAGGGAAAGAAGAATTCAATAAGTCAAATCGAATTGGGGCAGGGCGAAATTTCGTTTTGCCCCTTAAAAATTTTTTAATATGACAAGAACTGTCATATATTAGGCGGTAAAATGGTGGTAGTATCGCCTTACGGCAAAAGAAAAAAGGAGAAAAGCATATGAAAACTTACGAAGAAGCGAAGAAACTTGCATTGCAACGCAACAAAAAGGTGAACGCCTGCTTGGAATACGAAACGGCGTACCGTTTTTACGACGAAACCGAAGGGGAAGTTATGGAACCCGCAGGGGACGTGGTGGTTTTGAAAGGGGACGGAAAGGTAATGGGGCTAACCGAATTCATTTTGGAATATTGCCCCAAAAGAACGTTTGTAAAGCGCGCGTTTTCGGGGCAAACCCCAAACGAACAAGAATGCCAAGAAGGGGATTCCCTCCCCAAACAGCAAGCCGAACCCGACAAGCTTTTAGATCAGGCAATCGCCTTTGTAAAGGAAACGGGTAGCGCCTCTACCAGCGCTTTACAGCGGAAGTTCCGCATCGGTTTTGCGCGCGCGGCAAATATGATTGACGTGATGGAGGAAAGGGGAATTATTTCCGCTTTTAATCCAAAATTCCCCCGCAAGGTGCTGTAATAAAAAATCTTAAAATCTCCACGTGGGGAAAGGGCTAAACAATGAACGAAAAAATGCGAATTTCTCAAATTAATCAAGCTTTGATAAAGGGTGTGCAAGGGTTGTACGCAATGCTAAAACTACCCTTTTCGAAGGGGCAAACACGCTACTACGCGGTAATTTTAAAAAAGAACGCGCAAGAATTAAGGGCGCGGATTGCCGATTTTTGGGTGCTTTTCAATTCCTTAAAGCTTGAGGGGGAAAGCGTTAGCGTGGAAGAAGGAAAATTTCTTTTTCATGGGGAGGGCTTTACGCTAATTTTCCAAATAGAAGGATATAAAAAGCGGGCAGAGTTTACCGCATTTTGTACCGAAAACGGGGTAGAAACGCGCCTTTTGGGGCGGATGAGCGCCTATCAAACTATGCGCCTTTTTGCGGGATTTACGCAAACGGAAAAGGGGGATACCCTTCGCAGGCTTTCGGTTGCGGAAATGGTAAAGGCGTACCCTTGCACGTTTCGTAGGTTTGCGGAGTCGGTAAAAATAACGCAAAGGCTGAAAAAAACGGGGCTTTCCGTTCGGTATACGGACGTGGGGCAGTACGGTGCGGAAATTTTGTTTCACGTTGTAAACACGGAGTACACGGCTTGGGCAGGCAATCCTTCCGTTTTGCATATTGAGGAGGATCTCGCAACCTTTCTTTTGCCTATGGTGGAGGAGGTATACCCCTATTTTAACGAAAGATATTATCTAACGGAAAACCATTTGCCATGGCAAGCAATGCGTGATATTGCTAAGCGCGTGAAAGCGGAAAAGGAACGTTTTATTCGGGGGGATATCCGTAGCTTTTATCAAAAAAATAAAGGAATGCTAAACCAATACGTTTTCACAGACAATACGGATAGCGTGACGGAGAAAAAGGAAAGAGAGCTTGCTTTCCGATGCCCCGTGGCGTTTATAAAAAAACATAAGAAGAAAATCATTTTGCTTTACGACATCTTTTTAAGGTGGCTTTCCTGCCAATTAAAAACCTTTCTTTGTTACGACTATGATTTAATGTTTAATATCCAAGGGCCGTAACGCAAAAAGTTTTTTGCAAACAAAGCCGTTGCTTTCGTGCGGGGCGCTAATTTTTTATTTTTCCAAATGAAAGCGTTGACCTTTTGGGGTGGGTTCGGTATAATAGTGGGGAAGAAAAAAGCGGGGGCTGGCAGGATGCGGTTGGTTCGGATAACGGAGCAGGATAGCGAAAGGTTCAAACAAGCGTTTGCGCTGTATGAAAGCGCGTTTCCTTACGAGGAGCGGCGAGATAAAGACGAGCAAGCGCGTATTATGAAGCATGCGGATTACCGTTGCAACGCGCTGATGGAAGGGGAAAATTTCATTGGCATTTTGTGGTTTTGGAAAATGGGCGAAAGCGTGTTTTTGGAACATTTTGCGGTTCTTCCCCCCTTGCGAAACCAAGGATACGGAGCAAAGGCGCTAGCGCAGTTAAAGCAAACGGGAAGCCTTGTGTTTTTAGAAATTGAACCGCCCATAGACGAACTGACCAAACGGCGGTACGGCTTTTATCGGCGCAACGGTTTTGTGATGAACGAACACCGCCATACGCAAGCCAAATATCACGTGGGGGATGGCGATTTAGAGCTAAAAATTTTATCCTTTCCCCGCCCTTTAACCCAAGGGGAATACCAAGCGTTTTACGCGTATATGAAACGCGAAATAGAAATTCATAACGAAAAATAAAGGCTCCCTTTATTTAGGGGTGCCTTTCGTGTTTTAATGAAAAAATAAAGCGGTAGGGGGATTCCTTACCGCTTTTTGTTCGTGGGATATAACGCGCGTTTTAGATTACACGTCAATTTGTTTTAAGCGTTTCAGCCAGGTTAAAATTCTGCCGTTTTGCAAGTATTCTAACACTACGCCGTCGCGATAGCGTTCGTTTCTAACGATTTTGCGAACGAAAGCCACCAAAAGGTTTGCGGGCGCGCCCGATACGTCCAAATGCAAAAGGTTATATTCGGTGTATTCCATGGCGCTTTCCTTTGCCGCATCCCCGGAGGAGGGAACTTGGTAGTGCAACACTTCGCTAATAAACTGCGAAACCACGGGGGAGTAACGAACGTAGGGCGCAACGTAGGGAAGGCGCTTGCCGTTTTCATCTACGGGGCGTTCTTTCAGCATTTCTTCGTTGCCAATCCATTCGCCGTAACTTTGTTCATTTTCTAAAAGCGCAATAAATTTAGTTAAATCTTGATACTTTTTCATAAAAACTCCTTTACGAAAACGTAGTTTTTTATCATTATATCACAAAGAAAAGAAAAAAACCATACTTTTTTGAAAATTTTTCCTATTCTTTCGGTTTACCTTTTGGTTTTTGGGGCAAAGAAAGGGAAACGGGTGGTTGATTTGCTTGGCGCGAAAGGTTATTTTATTGCGGAAAGGATATCCTTCACGCTATCCAAAACGTATTTGGGGCGGTAGGGGAAGTTATCAATATCTTCGCGCGCGGTTACGCCCGTCAACACTAAAACGGTATCCACGTTGGATTCAATCCCTGCGATGATATCCGTATCCATGCGGTCGCCAATAAACGCGATATCCGCGCTGTGGCAACCCAAAAAGCGCAAGCCGTGGCGGAGCATCAAGGGGTTGGGCTTGCCCACGAAGTACGCCTTTTTGCCCGTTGCAATTTCAATGGGGGCGATGAGCGAACCCGTTGCGGGCATAATGCCCTTTTCGGTAACGCCCACCGTATCGGGGTTTGCGCCGATCAGTTTTGCGCCCTTGTTCACAAGTTCTATCGCTTTTTCTAATTTTTCAAAGTTATAGGTGCGCGTTTCCCCAATCACTACGTATTCGGGGTTTACGTCGTTCATATAAATGCCTTTATCGTAAAGGGCTTTAGAAAGCGCCGCTTCCCCAATCACGTAGGCGGTGCAACCGGGGGCTTGGCTACTTAAAAATTCCGCCGTTGCCATGGCGCTGGTATAAAAATGGTCTGCCGAAACGGTTAAGCCCATGCGCTTTAATTTCATGCTCAGTTCGTGCGGGGTGCGTTCGGGGCTGTTGGTAAGGAAAACGAATTTTTTACCGCTTTCAATCATCCAGTTTACAAAATCCTTTACCCCGTCCAAAATACGGCTTCCGTGGTAAATTACGCCGTCCATATCGCAAATAAAGCCTTTCTTTTCTAATATTGCGTTCATACGTTTGCCCCCCGAAGGTTTTTCGCTTGCATTATAGCTTAATTTTACGAAGAAAGCAAGCGTTCGCGCGGTGTGAGGGTTATTTTTATGCAATAAAAATAGAAGTTGCGCCCCAAAGCCTTGCATATTGCGCAAGGGATAACGAAGCGCAAGAAAAAACTCCGTTACAAAGGTGTAACGGAGTTTATGTTTGAGCGTGTGCGCCGTTTATAGAGCGAGTATTTGAGTTTTAATTGGGGCATTCCCAAATTACCTTAAGGTCTTCTTCTAATACGCCAACATCAATTTCTGTTGTGCTCCAAACGCCATCCTCATCTTGAAATATTTCACCGTCGAAATAAACTAGCCAATAACCCAAACGGTTTTCACCTAAAATAGTGCCCGTATCTCCTTTTTTTACTCCAGCATCTAAATATTCTTGTCTATCTTTAATAAGTTCGACTCTATCATACTCTTTCATTGTATTTTCTCCTAGGCAATGTAAAATAATGACTATGTTTAGATTCAGCAAGTATGAATGGAAATTTAGATACTTTCTTTCACAACTATTAAATCTTCCTCGTCTATTTCGATAGTTGCAATATTAGGCAAATCAAACTCTTGATCAAAGCATACTAACCAAGTTCCATCAATTTTTCTTGGATCACAAATCCAACCGTCCATTCCTTTATGAACGCCTTCTTTTGCATACTTTTCTTTTTCTACAATTAGTTCCACTCTATCGTATTCTTTCATGTTATTTATCTCCATAAGGTGTGGAATATGTTCGCCGTTCATAGAGCGAGTATTTGAGTTTTAGTCGGGACATTCCCAAATTACTTTAACGTCTTCATCTAGAACGGCGGCACTAATATCAGTACAATCCCAAATGCCGTCTTCGCCTTGAAAAATTTCCCCCTCAAAAACAACGTACCAATAGCCGTTTCTTTTCGGTCCTAAAATTGTTCCTGTTCTTCCTTTTTCAAGCCCTAAATCCTTAAATTTTTGTTTGTCCGAAATTAGTTCTACTTTATCGTATTCTTTCATGTTATTTATCTCCATATGGTGTGGAATACGTGCGCCGTTTATAGAGCGAGTATTTGAGTTTTAATCGGGGCATTCCCAAATTACCTTAAGGTCTTCTTCCTTCACTGCTATAATTGGATATTCTGGCAAATCATCTGCATGGTCAAAACAAACAAGCCATTGACCATTGATATTTCTTGGGTCGCAAATCCAACCGTCCATTCCTTTATGAACATCTTCTTTTGCATATTTTTCTTTTTCTACTATAAGTTCAACTCTATCATACTCTTTCATTTCTTTTTCCCTCCATATGGTGTTGTTAAAACTATTCTTCCATTCGGGTATACCATCCATCCCGAAACAAACTCAACATATTCATTTTTATTTTTCTTTTTTAATGTAATCTTAATTTTTATTCTTTGCCCAAAATCATTTAGTAATCCTAATTCATAATCCCCAACCGAATAAGCAAGTTTTGCTTGTTTGATAAATTCTTGCTGTAAATACTCTGAATCCATTATATCATATCCCCAAAGTTCAAACAACCGTTTTTTGTCATTTTTATTTGATGGAACAAAAACGTATTTGCTAAACTTTTCAATGGCGCACTCAGATTTTACCGTAATCGGTGGAATATCCATCGTGTAGCAATGGCACTTGGGGTGCAACGGCTTGGGTGGGCATTTATCCACCACAAAACAGCACCCGTTTAGGTTTAGGCACATAGCGCAATGGTTGGAGTTTTCCCCCATAAGTACGTGCGCGGTTTTTTCTGCGGTGGTGTTAGCGGGAGTGCTGCCTTCGTGCACCCAGCGAATCCAACGGTTGGTAAAATATTTTGTTGCTTCATTTTGTATATCGTTAAAATTTTTCATACGGTTCCCCCTTGCATATCCATGGTAACACGGGGGAGTAGCCAAATGCAAAAAAAGTGCCACTTTTTTTGCTAAGGCAAGTGCTTTTGCTAGAAGCAAAAAAAGAAAAAACAAGCCCAAACAGGATTTGCAAGGAGCGATAGCGACGGATTAGCGAGAGCGAGGGCAAAGCCAAGCGGAGCGTCGGATATTTCGAAGATGCTGTTTTTATAGCGAAGAATAAGCCGTTGCTAATAAAAGAAAGGGTAGTATTTTTTGCCAAAAGCAAAAAAACAAGCCCAAACAGGATTTGCAAGGAGCGATAGCGACGGATTAGCGAGAGGCGAATGCCGAAGCGTCACGTCATTTCGGTGATGGTGTTCTTGCGAGAAATAAGCAAGTCTTTGCAAAAAAGGAAGGCCTGCTTTTTTGCCAAAGAGCAAAAAAACAAGCCTTCTGCTAATAGCAAAAGACTTGTGTTGGCGGAGAGAACAGGATTTGAACCTGCGAAGGTGTTACCCTTGCACGCTTTCCAAGCGTGTGCCTTAAACCGCTCGACCATCTCTCCAAAAAGTAGTTGAGCCGCTCCGCGTTTCCACGTGAGCCTTGTTATTATAGTACAAAATTTATAAAAAAGCAAGGATTTTTAAGGCGTAAATAAAAATTTTTATATTTATCGGTTATTTTTTGGTTTTTGGCTTACCGCCTGCAAATTTTGGAAGCGCGCGTGCGGGTTTGTGGGTGGAACTTACTTTTTCGGCTTTCCCCCTTGCGTTTTGGGGGCGTTCCGTTGGCGGTTTTCCTTGAAAGCGTTGTTTTGCCTTGGCTTCTTCTGCCGTTCTGGTGGGGATGGCTAGTTTTCCGTTTCTATCCTTTACGGGGGCGGAATTTGCCCTTCCTTGGAAGGTTTCTTCGGGGATTAAACAATGCTTACCGCTACCGATTAAATCCCTTCTACCCGCCTTTACAAGGGCGGCGCGGACGATTTCTCTGTTTTCGGGGCGGAAGTACTGCAAAAGGGCGCGTTGTTCGGCCTTTTCCTTGGGGGTGCGCGGAACGAACACTAAGTCGGAGGCCAAGCGGTCTTAGGAA
>JAZUCI010000163.1:0-1209 GCA_045639045.1 Christensenellaceae bacterium | reverse complement strand
CCCCTTACGAAATGGCGAAATTATGCCTAATCCACGGTACCACCGCCATTATGGCAGACCCCCACGAAATTGCCAACGTTTGCGGTGTGCAAGGCATAGAATATATGTTGCAAGCATCCGAAAACTTACCCATGCAAGTATACGTAAACTTGCCTTCTTGCGTGCCTGCCACCCGTTTTGACGAATCGGGCGCGGTGTTAACCGCCGAAAAACTTCGCCCTTTATACGCGTATTCCCGTGTGGTAGGGCTTGCCGAAATGATGAATTATCCCGGGGTTTTGTTTGGGGATACGGAAGTACATAAAAAACTTGCGGACGCGCGTGAATTGGGAAAACCCATTGACGGGCACGCTCCCTTTTTAACGGGTAAAGAGTTAGACGCGTATATCGCCCAAGGGGTGCAAACCGACCACGAATGCTGTAATATTGAAGAAGCCAAGGAAAAGATTGCCAAAGGGCAATGGATTATGGTGCGCCAAGGAACGGCTGCAAGGAATTTGAACGCATTGCTTCCCATATTCGATCCCCCCTACTGTTACCGCGCGGTTTTGGTTACGGACGACCGCCATCCCGCAGATTTAATTGCCGAAGGGCATATTGATCATATTTTACGTTTAGCCGTAAAAGGCGGAAAATCCCCCGTGCGCGCGGTTCGTATGGCAACTTTACAGGTGGCGCAATGCTTCCGAATCCCCTTCGTTGGGGCGGTTGCGCCCGGATACAGCGCGGATATCGCCGTTGTGGAAGATTTAATCGATTTCCGCGTAACCGACGTGTTTGCAAGGGGCAAGCAAGTGGTAAAGGGCGGAAAACTACAGGAATTTGATTCCCCCGTGGTGGATGCGGATCTGGAAAATAAGGTGCGCTCCTCCTTTCACGTAAAAACTTTTACTGCGGAAGATTTCACCGTTAAAAAACAGGGGGAAAATTGCCGTGTAATCGGCGTTTTGCCCGGGGAACTGATTACCGAAGAACGCATCCTTCCCGTGGATTGTTCCAAAGCGAACGGGGTGGATATCAGCCGTGACGTCCTAAAAATTGCGGTTGTTGAACGGCATAGCGGAACGGGGCATATCGGGCTTGGATACGTGCAAGGCATGGGATTAAAAGCGGGGGCGATTGCCACTTCGGTTTCGCACGATTCGCACAATATTATCGCCGTAGGGGTAAACGCGGAAGAAATCGCCTTTAAGTCGGAGGCCAAGCGGT
>JAZUCI010000162.1:0-1417 GCA_045639045.1 Christensenellaceae bacterium | reverse complement strand
GGTTGGATAGAGGTTTCCTTATCCACCGATGCAAGGTGAATTTCCAAGGGGTTTTCATAGAAAAACGCTTTCCCGTCAAGCGAGGTAGAGGAAAGTAATCCGTTATACATAATCCGTTCGATAACCGCGCCGTATTCGGCGTTCAGTTCGGTTTTTTGCATAGACAAAGCGAACAAAGCAAGCCCGATAGCCGCGCAGCTTTCGCTGTACGCTTCTAAATTAGGTAAATCGTACGCCGAAGTAAACGCTTCCCCCGTTTTGCCCGATCCGATACCGCCCGTTACGTACATTTTCTTATCCACGATATCCCGCCAAAGCCTACGGCAGGCATCAAGCAAGGATTGGTCGTTGGTTTTTAACCCTACCTCCGCCATGGCGATATACAAATATACGGCGCGTACCGCGTGCCCTTCGGCAAGCGAAAGATCGCGAACGGGAATTTCGCTTTGATCGTATTTCTTGTTAAAATCCTGGCTTAAAGCGGGATCTTGCCCGTTAGTGCCACGCGCGTTGATAAAATGAACCGCAAGGTTTAGATATTTTTTATCCCCCGTATGTTCAAACAGTTTTACAAGGGCAATTTCAATCTCCTCGTGCCCACAGGTTGCGAACGCGGCAAGTTTTTCGGTTACGAAATACCGTTCGATACAGTCCACGTACCTTTTCATAATATCCAAAAGTTTGCTTTTACCCGTTGCCCTATCGTACGCAATCGCGGCTTCAATCAAGTGCCCCGCGCAGTACAGTTCGTGGCAGTTTCGGTCGGTGAAGCGCTGATTGGGCGCAATTTGAATATAATAGGAATTGAGATAGCCATCGGGCAATTGGTTTTTTTCCATATCTAAAAGGAGCGCGTCGATAATTTTTTCCTCTTCGGGAAGGGTTTCCCCGTTTTCAATCAAATATCCTACCGCTTCTATCCACTTTGCCACGTCCGAATCGTAGAAAATATGCAAATCCGATTTCCCTTCGCGGTGGTGAAAGCGAAGGGCGTTAAACCGCCCCGTTTCTTCAAAGCGCTCGTATACCGCGCGCAAGCTTACGTCCCGGTTTAATGCGTATCTGGATTTCCAAAATCCGTCCACGAAATTCACGTTAGAAAATCCTAAATTTTTAATTTTTTCCATAATTTATTGACCTCCGTGTCAATCTATGCTATCATTATAACACCATACCCCTTCTTTTTTCAATGGTAAAAATAGACAATAGGTGGAAAAATCCGACATGATAGTAATTGACGGCACTAAAATTACCTTTTCCAATATGGGCTACTTTGTGGGAGAGAAAAATTGGATTCACCCCGACCGCGTGATTGACACTTACGAAATTATTTTCGTTACGGGTGGACAAGTTTTTATTCGAGAGGGCGAAAGCGACTACGCGCTAAACAAGGGGGACGTGTTAATTCTTCGCCCAA
>JAZUCI010000161.1:0-7659 GCA_045639045.1 Christensenellaceae bacterium | reverse complement strand
AGAACCCCAAGAACCACTTCACCGTTGGTATTTACGACGACGTAACCAAGACCTCCTTGGATTTCAGCAAAAAGTACGTTGCTGCGCCTAAGGGCACGGTTAGCTGTAAGTTCTACGGTTTGGGCTCTGACGGTACGGTTGGTGCAAACAAGAACTCCATCAAAATTATCGGTGACCACACCGATCTTTACGCGCAAGGCTACTTCGTATACGACAGTAAGAAGTCGGGCGGTATCACCATTTCGCACTTGCGTTTTGGTAAAACCCCCATTCAATCTTCCTACCTTATCGACGCGGCAGACTTTATTGCTTGCCACAACCCCTCGTACGTAACCCGTTACGATATGCTTTCGGATATCAACGAAGGCGGTACCTTCCTTCTCAACTCCCCCTGGGAAACCTTGGAAGCGTTGGAAGCAAACCTTCCCGTTGAAATGAAGCGCCAAATCGCTAAGAAGAAATTGAAGATGTACAACATCAACGCAATTTCTATTGCGGCGGGCATCGGCCTTGGCGGTAGAACGAACACCATCATGCAAGCGGCGTTCTTCTACTTAAACCAAAACATCCTTCCCTACAAGGATGCGGAAAACTACATGAAAGCAGCTGCTAAAAAGTCCTTTGCTAAGAAGGGTGACGCAGTCGTTCAAATGAACTACGCCGCTATTGATAACGCAATCGCAGGCTTAAAGGAAATCGCATATCCCGAATCTTGGGCAACCGCTGGTGAAGGCGCGCCCATGGCGGAAGTTGCAAACAACGAATACTTCAAAAACGTTGTTCATCCCATTTTGGTACAAGAAGGGGACAAACTTCCCGTTTCCGCTTTCAATGCGGACGGTTCGGTTCCCACCGGCACCACCCAATTTGAAAAACGCGGCGTTGCAGTTAAGGTTCCCAAGTGGATTGCTGAAAACTGTATCCAATGTAACAAGTGCGCGTTCGTGTGCCCGCACGCATGTATCCGCCCTGTACTCGTAGAAGAAACTGCGGAAGTTCCCGCATCCT
Source organism: Christensenellaceae bacterium (assembly GCA_045639045.1). Taxonomy (GTDB): domain Bacteria; phylum Bacillota; class Clostridia; order Christensenellales; family Borkfalkiaceae; genus SIG402. Next base: position 6,651 of record JAZUCI010000161.1, on the reverse strand, counting down.
TCACCACCAAGGCGGCTATCGGTAAGAAGGGTTACACCTTCCGTATGCAAGTATCTCCCCTGGATTGCATGGGTTGCGGCGTTTGCGCAAACGTTTGCCCCAGCAAGAACAAAGCGCTGGAAATGGTTCCCCTTGCTTCGCTTGTAGCAGAAGAAACCGTAAACTACGAATTCAGCGAACAACTTCCCAAAGTGGATACTTCCAACTTCAAAGCAACTTCGGTTAAGGGTAGCCAATTCAACCAACCCTTGTTCGAATTCTCGGGCGCTTGCGCAGGCTGTGGCGAAACCCCCTACGTTAAGGTTATCACCCAAATGTTCGGCGATAGAATGTTAGTTGCTAACGCAACGGGTTGCTCCTCCATCTACGGCGGTTCTGCACCCACCTGCCCCTACACCACCAATAAGGAAGGCTGCGGCCCCGCTTGGGCAAACAGCTTGTTTGAAGACAACGCGGAATTCGGTTACGGCTACAACTTGGCTTACGGCGCTCGCCGTGCAAAGCTTGCTGCGGAAATTCAAACCGCGCTTGACCTTGGCGTAGAAGGCGACATTCGCGACGCGTTCGTGAAATGGTCCGAAAACCGCAAGAACGCGGAAATCAGCAAGGAAACCGCTGCCGTTATTAAGGCTAACATTGATAGCGCAATCGCTGCTGCTTCGGGCAAACTGAAAGCAGTTCTTAACAAAATTAAAGCTGCGGAAGATTGCTTAATTAAGAAGTCCATTTGGATCTTCGGTGGCGACGGCTGGGCATACGATATCGGTTACGGCGGCTTAGACCACGTTCTTGCTATGGGCGAAGACGTAAACGTTCTTGTTTTGGATACCGAAGTTTACTCCAACACGGGCGGCCAAGCAAGTAAGGCAACCCCCACCGGTTCGGTTGCTAAGTTCGCTGCATCCGGTAAACGCGTTAAGAAGAAGGACCTTGGCATGATGGCAATGAGCTACGGCTACGTTTACGTTGCACAATGCGCTATGGGTTACAACGATCAACAATTCTTAACCGCTATCACCGAAGCTGAAAAGTACGACGGACCTTCGCTTGTTATCTGCTACGCACCCTGCATCAACCACGGTATTAACATGAGCAATTCTCAGTTGGAAGAAAAGAAGGCTGTAGAAGCAGGCTACTGGCATTGCTACCGCTTCAACCCCGATGCTCCCGAAGGCGTAAATCCCTTCACCTTGGATAGCAAGGAACCCACCGCAAGCTATAAGGACTTCATCCTTGGCGAAGCAAGATACACCGCGCTGAAAAAACAAAACCCCGAAATGGCGGAAGAATTGTTTGACCGCGCTGAAAAGGAAAACGCTAAACGCCTTGCTGCATACAAAAACATGGCAGGTAAGGAATAATCCCTAACGGGATTTTCCTTCCCCTTCCCTTACGGGGCTTCCCCGTTTGGTGAAAGGCAAAAATAAACATACGAAAAGGCAAACCCTTCGGGGCTTGCCTTTTTTGTTTTGATAGTTTTATTTGCTTGACTTTCTTCTATTATGCTCCTTGCAAAGCATTTGACAATTTTCTACGTTTGTCTTTCCACCTTCACACCAAGGAGTAATATGGTCGGCTTCCATTTCTTCAAGCTCATAATGTGTTTTTTCTCGACGCTCCGCAACACAATGCGGACAAATTCCTTTTTGCCGTTCATAAACTTGCCTTTTTTCGTTATCGGTAAACACACGTATGTTTAAAAATCGATCATCTCCTGTTAAAACATATTGATATATCCCTTTTTTATTAGTAACATCGTCATCTATCATAAGAGATTTTATTTGCAATTCAAGCGCAGTAGGATCTAATTCTACATCTTTATATGTGTTGTATAATAAACCCCATTCAATCCCTTTCATTTCTTTTCTTTTTTGCGGGAAAATTGTTTCAACCCATTCAATAACACGTTTAAAATAAATCCATATTTGATTTGCGTTTTCATCGTGCTGATGAAGAGCCATATAATCTTCCACCGAAGGAAGTCCATCGCGAGCCGCAATCCATTCAATAGCAGTTTCCAAACACTCTTGTCGAATAGGTGAACCATTAATATAGTCTTTCCCCATGTTATAGGCCGCACAAGTTGGCTTAGAAAAATGAAGTTTTGCATCTGACAACCAACTTCCCGTGTATGCTGTATTTCTTAATTCCTGCGCCGTTAAAGGCTTACCTGCTATATTGATAACCTTAAACCACTCATGAACTTCCGAAGGAGTACCATCACACACATAAATATCCAATATATAATCGCTAATTTGTTTTTGAATATCCTTTTCCAAATTAAAATAATATTTTTCATCAACGGCAAAGGTGCGTTCGCTTTCAGCGGCATAACGGCAAATTGAAATAGTTCGTTGTTGTCCGTCCATTAACTCATAATTCCCATCCTCTTTTTTCGCCCAATACATAATATTGAGAGGGAATCCTTTTTTTACTGTTCGAATTACTTCATCACGTTCTTTAGGTGCATACACATATTCTCTTTGATACGGAGGACGCACGTCTAATTTCCCCCCGTAGGCAACAATCCCCTCAATTCCATCCAATCCTTTTTCTTCATAGTTTTCTACTAAATCTTTAATTGAAATTTGTATTCTCTCGATTTTCATAATGCATCATTCCTTTTGTAGATTAATATGTTGAATTAAAATTCGTATATATTTATTCTTTCCATTTACCTTAGGAAAAGCGAAATCATATTGATTGCCCGCCCCTGTATGCAACTCTCCAACAATTCTAAATTGTTCTTTGCAGTGTTTAGCTAAAAACGTTAATGGGACGCCAATAATTTTATCTGTATCGCAAGGAATATCTTGAACAAAACCGCAATCTATTGCTTCATATGTATCGTATTTAGGATAATTTTCGGGCGTGTATTTTTTATATAAATCTAAGGGGGTATGCCTTACGGCAAGGTCAAGATTTGTAAACCAACAAATATTCCCCAATCTTCGCCATTTTTGTCCATTTTCATCTTGCCTATAATCGGTTCCCTTCGCCTCATAATATTCAGGCACTTTAAACCAAAAATGTCCGCTATTAACACCAAGCCATACTTTGTTTTCTATAAAATATGGAAATGTTTCAGCCCAAGTTGCATGATTTATATTTCCTAGTATTATAAACTGTTTTTTTGCGTTGACGAGCAATGGTAAATATTCTTTCATTAAAGAGAATGGTGGGTTTGTCACTACAATATCAGATTCTTTTAAAAGTTGCAAACACTCTTCTGAACGAAAATCACCATCTCCTTTTAATAGCGTTAAAGCATTTTTGTCATTTTTTAACAATTCGCAAACATCGGTCATATCAACCGTATCATTCCCATCAGAATCCCTCACTTCAGTAATTTCTATTTTATAAGGTTTTTTCCCTTCTTGTATCATCTTTGTGGGCTTATTCTCACCCAAAAAACTTAATTGAGTATAGAAAATGGGAGAGGTTGCATAACAGGTTGTGATCAATTTTTTTAAACCTAAAACATTAAAATTTAAGGCAAAATACTTGAAAAAATTACTTTCATACGGGTCGTCACAATTACAAAATATGATCTTATCTTTAAAATATTTGCGATAATGCCTCAACTCTTCTTCAATAGTAGATAATTGTGTATAAAACTCATCAGTTTTCCCTGCCCGCGACATTTGCAAATTGCTATTCGTTGCCATATCATTAGTGCTCCTTTATTTATAAATTCGCACCCTTTAAAAATAAAAAAGTGCGCCAACCGAAGTTAACGCACATAAAACGCAAACTCCGTTGTTGGCGTACAATTTAATAGAAATGACTATCACTTCCATTCGGAATTTGCATTTTTAACAAATTATGATAATGGAAGTATGCCAAAAAAAGGATAGAATATCCCCTATGTTAGCCATTTTCAAAACTATTAAATTGTACGCCAAAATTAGTATATCACACTTTTTCCTTTTTTACAAGCAATTTTAAAAAATAAAAAACTCGGCTTGGGATAAGCCGAGTTTTTGCTCTTTTTAGATTCTCCGCCTTGCCCATCACGTAGGTAGGCGAAGAATGACAGGTTTTCTTGGCCCCATCTGACGAGGGGGCTGTCGGCAAAGCCGACTGAGGGAGAGAAAAAGCTTCCTTTACGAGGGGGCTCCCGCGAAAGCGGGTGGAGGAATTTTTTACTCCCACCGTCTTGCTAGCGCAATCCACCTCCCCCATAGGAGGAGGCTTTACCCCTCATCCGTCTTGCCCAGCAAGCCACCTTCCCTCACAAGGGAAGGCAAGTAAAACAAGCCTCCCCTATGCAAGGGGTGGCAAGGGATTCTATCGCTATGCGCCAAAATGACACGGAAAAAAGAAAAGCGCGGTAGATTTCCCCACCGCGCTTATAATAAGTTCAAATTCATACTAAAAAGGATGAAATACGCGATATATACGCGTTTTATGCGTTATCCCACGCGTCATTCACTTGCTTTACCACACTTAATATAATGCGCGCTTTTGCGTGGTATTGAAGGGACATACTGTACGGACTGCCCGTGGAATAATCCGTCCATCCGTAAAGTTTGCCGCTTAAAGCGCGTTTTACGTCCCCGTTCAATCTATCAATATTCGCGTTATATTCGTAGTTCCAGTAAAGCAACAAGGGCATCCCTGCATTTTTTTGCGCAATTGCGGTTGCTTGGCAGAATTGCAGTACGTCCTCGTACGTTCCGTGCAAATACACTTCCTGCTCCTCTACCAAGGTGGAAGAAAGCCCTGGGTTATAGTCATCCCCGTTAATCACCATTCCGTTAGAAAGGGTACTGTTGCGGTATTTACTGTGTTGCAAGGCGGTTTCTACCAAATAGCTGTTATCGGGGTTGTTTGCATATTCCCCAACGTAACAGGTGGCTTTCATATTCTTTGCATTTTCCACCACCATACGGAATTGTTCTTCCAAAGTATCCGCATCCGCAATTTTGGAACTGAACGGATCCGTTTTCCCCGTATATACGCCGCTATCATCAAACAAGCCCACTTTCTTCATTTCCCCGATAACCGCTTGGGGATTATCGTAATACTGCTTGCGGATATTTTTAGCGATTTCTTCCTTTTGTTCGGAATTTGCCACGCCTGCTTGTTGCATGGTAATATATTGCGTTAAGGGAAGGTTGGGATATAAGTGGGTGGAAACCGAGGTAATGCCTGCATTTAATTCGCGCATTACTTGCCCGTATTGCTCGATCGTATCTTCCGCCCAACTATCTTCGTGGCGCAAGTGATACTGCGCGGCGCGCAAAGTTGCATCCCCGCTGGCAATAATGCGATTATATCCCCCGTTTTGGGCTTGCACTTGCTGTGCCCAAGCCGTTCTACCCTTAATTAAGGTATCCGAAGTAATTTCCGCGTGGTCTACCGCTAAGTTCCATTCGTTGCCGTATTCCCACATAAACAGCGCAGGGTGATCGTTAAAGTGTTCTAACAGTAAATCCTGCATGTACACGCCTAATTGATAACTTTTTGCGTTTTCGTTGGCGATGGCATCACTTTCGGTTTCACCGGGGAACAACGAATAGTGCTTCGCCGTCCAATACACCGAAGGAATTAAACCGATATTTAAGGAAGCCGCCTTGTTATACAAACGTTTTAAGGTGTAAATATACTGTTCTTCCTTCGCTTTATCCACTACGTATTCGCCCAAGGTTTCATCGTAACGCATTAAGCAAGCTTTCCACTCGTTTTCGTAGAAGAAGGTGGTTGAAAAACGAATTGCTTTTACGTTATACGCCGCTAAATCCTCCAAACCACGGAAAGCGTTTTGAATATTTTCCTCGGGCACCGTTCCTTGGGAAAGGTCATAGCTGGTGCGTAGCAAACCAAAATAGTTTACACCCTGCCAAGTAACCACTTTGCCGTTATAAATCATTTCGTAGTTGCCGTTCATTTTTAAGCCGCCCGCCGTACCCTTGATTAAGTTGGTGGTTAAGGGAGCCATACTTAAAAAGCCGTTTTGTACGGATACGTTATAGCAGTCGGAATCGGGATATTCGGTTACGGTAATCGCGCCGCCCGTTTCCGCATAGCGGTCTACCTCGGTGGAAAGCACCAAATCCCCCGTAAAGGTTGCGCGCGCTTCCCCGCCTTCTATCCCTTGGTTGGGGTTTTCAGCGCCGAAATAGAACACGTCGTCCCCCTTTAAGCCCGATATCGTGTAAGTAAATTCGGGATGGGGCGCGTATAATTCCTTTTGGATGTTATTCGCTTTGATAGTAAGGCGCGCTTTTTTCACGGTCAATACCGCCGAAAGGGAGCGCGAAGCGTTGCCAAGGGTTACGGTTGCCGTTACGCCGTATACACCGGGTTTTCTTGCGCCCGTTTCTACGTCGTATTCAGCTACGTTATCCGCGCCCGTGGTTGCGGGGTTTACCGCGTAAGAAACCGCCGCGTTTTCGGGCAGATTTTTCACTTCTAACTTAAACTGTCCGCCGTTATACGTTTTGGTGGAGTTGTTAAAGGTAACTTCATTAAGCAGTTCTTCGTCCGTGGGGCCAACGGGTTCATCGGGTACGCTGGGCGTTACCGAAGGAATTACGCTGGGCGCTACCGAAGGGGTAACCGAGGGCGCAACGCTAGGGGTTACGCTGGGCGCTACCGAAGGAGTTACCGACGGCGCAACGCTAGGGGTTACGCTAGGCGCTACCG
>JAZUCI010000160.1:0-13965 GCA_045639045.1 Christensenellaceae bacterium | reverse complement strand
ACCCTATCCACCCCCGCAAGATTTACGGAGATCCGCAAATATTTAGAAGAAAATTACGCAACGCCCATGGCGCTTGAGGATATTGCGCAACGCTTTCACTTAAGCAAATACTATTTGGCGCACGCGTTTAAGGAAGAATGCGGGGTTTCCCCCATGCAGTATTTAACCGCGTTAAGGCTATCACACGCCAAGCGTTTGCTTGCCGAAACCAGCCTACGCATTAGCGAAATTGCCGCCCGCGTTGGCTTCCCCGAACTAAACCGCTTTTGCCGTTTGTTTAGGCAAAAAACGGGGGTAACGCCCAAGGAATACCGCAGGGAAAAGAAGTAACCCTTGATAAAAAAACAATCTAAAAGCCCAAGTAACCGTAAAACTGTTGCTTGGGCTTTTTATGTTTGTTATAGACTTTTTTCTATACGCTGATTATTTTGCGTCTTTTACTTTTTCGTAGGGTTCAAAGGTTTCCCCTTCTTCATTTACAGATAAGGTATAGTTCAGTTTGAAATCTGCTTCCTTATCCACCGTAAAATCCGTGGAACCGGCAAACTTCGTTACGAAAGTTCCCTTTAATTCAACCGTAATTGAAAGAATTTTGCCACCCTTTACCGTTACCTTGCAAAGCGCCTTATCAAGCTCTACCGAAGAAGCCGTGAAGGAGCCAAAAAGTAAAGGATCTACGGAAGCGCGATTTAAGGGATCTACGTTCACTTCTGCATTGATATACGAAAGCATCGAAGCAGCGCCTTGATTGGAAAGACCTAATTGATATACGGTTTCACCGCTTTGCGCGTCTACTTTTTTATCTACATACATCAACGTTCCCACTTGGTTGATTAAACCCAAGGTGAAGTAGGAATCCGTTGCGTTGGGAGCGTAGTTATCCACTAATTGCGTGCTATCTATAAGAAGTTTCTTTTCAATGATATGTACTTCACCGTTTGCAAGTTTCGTACGTTTTACGTGGATATCTTCTAAGCCTGCGCTTTCGTACAAATCTTCATTTTTTAAGTCCGTATCAATTTCAATATCGTTATGGAAATACACGTTGGATCCGCTTACTTTACGAAGGGCGGAGCCTTGAACGGTGGCGTTGATTTCCCCCGTGGTAGCGCCGAAATCCACACCCGTTTCTACCTTATAATCGTAGCCGGAATGTTCTGCAGCCTTTAACGCGTTTACCACACCTTCGATTTCAGCCGAAAGCTCGCCGACTTCTTCGGGAGAGAGGGCTACGTCAAAGGTTTGGGGGTTAATAGAGGGAACTTGCCCGGGATTTACAAAATCCAATTCGTAAACCAAATCAAATTGAATTGCCGCAACGCTGACGTGCATTTCGTACGTATACGAAGTAATTTTACCCGAAGCAAAAGTTACGTACATTTCCGTTTCTACGTCGTTTTCGGGAACGAAAGAAAGCGCCTTTTTCACGATTGCGCTATTCAAAAGCCCCGAAGCCCTTTCCATAATAGAGGAGAAGTTTCTTGCGGTATCCAAACGATACGTGTTAGCTTTGCCCGTAACGGGAACGATTTCGTTTAATTGATCTTCGGAATATTCAAACAACGCCTTAGCAAAGGAAGAGGAATCGAAAGTGTAAGAAGCGCTTACTTCTTCTACTTCGTATTTGGTCATTTCCCCGTTTTCGTTTGCCGTAATTTTTTGTAAAGCGTTTGCCCTTCTGATTTGATAGTTGGTACCGTCATTCAACAACAAACCGCTGTTTACGGATTTATCGTAATAATTTACCGCGCCGTTTTTGCTGTATTGCGTTCTTCCCGTGGTGGTACCGGATAAGGTTTGCGAGCCTATTACGGGAATATTATTTACGGTTGCTTCAATACTGGTAGTATGCGTAAATTCGTATCCTTCCACCGAAGAACCAATCGTGTTTGCGCGCGCTTTTTCGAACGCGTCTGCATACGAGTAAAAATCTGCGTATAAGTTTACGTTTGCATTTACCGTGATGGGGAAATTTGCAGGAACCGTGCAAGCGGAATCCGTATACCATCCACCGAAAATATACCCAGCTTTCGTGGGATCGGTCGGTTTTTGCACTTGCGTGCCTTGGTTTACCGTTTGCGCTGCGATTTGCGCGTTATGATAGGTTACGGTGTACGTAGGGATTACGGAAACCGAAGGCGCAACCGAAGGCGCAACCGAAACCGTAGGCGAAGGGGTTACGCTGGGTTTGGGATCCGATCCGCCACCGCAAGCAGTAAGCATACAAATGCTTAAGGTTAAAATAAGTACAGTTAAAAGTCTTTTCATTTTTATCCTCCTAAAAATTAGATTTCCATTTCTTGAAATTCTTTATCGCTTGCCACGCGGTGCAAAGCGAAGAAGAAAGTGAAAGGCGAAAGCAAAATAGCAAACGCGGTAATTGCAAGCCAAGCAATTGCGGTAAACAAGAAACCGAGTACGGCAAATAATATCTTCATGCAAATTACCCAAATAAATCCATCCAAATCCCACGTGAAAATTAATCCGGGAAATTGAATCGTTTTTACGCTGGCTTCCATAATTTCCATAATTGCGCCATCCCAAAACAGTTGGGAAACGTAAGTAAAGCACAGTACGCCAAGAATCGCGCCGCCTGCAATACTCATGCCCGCGTTTCCGTTCGAAATACCCGAAATAATACCTAAAATAAACAACGCAACCCCACCGATAGCAGGCCAAATTAACGTACGGCGTAATTTGGTTTTGTATTCTTTTTCTTTTGCGGCGTACGCACGCGCTTCCGCGTCCTTTCTTTCTCTATCCGCTTGTTCAGCAGCCAAACGATTACGTTCCTTAATCCTTGCGGAGCATTCCGCGCAGTATACTTTTTGCATACCGCCTTCCGCCGTTACGATTTCGTAATCTTCCCCCAAGTACAAGGGCTTTTTACACTCGTTGCAATACCCCGCAATTACTTGAGGCGCTGCCGTTTGCGCGGTTGCCGCAACTTCTTCAGAAAGCAATTCGTCCGTACTAATGCCAAACAACGCTGCCATGCGTTTTACCGTTTCCAAATCGGGCTCGGATAAATCGTTTTCCCATTTAGACACGGCTTGCGAAGAAACGTTTAGCTTCTCCCCCAGTTCTGCTTGCGTTAACCCCTTTTCTTTTCTGAAAGCGGCAATCCGTTTTCCATTTCCTTCCATATCATTTTCTCCTTAAAATATTTTTGCGATTGATTACGCATATAAAAATTATAAAGATTTCTACCTGCGGTTGCAATAAATTCCTTGCAACCATTAGTTGAATTACTTTCCTTTTGGTTGATTTTTCCCTTGATAGATGATAATCTATCCATTTTATTAATTATAATAGGTCTTTTGACCTAAGTCAAGCCTTTTGACCTAAAATGGTGTATAATTTTTTCATGCCTTACATCGATATTATCAAACAAATTATGATAGAAAATAACTTTTCGCAACAGCAGTTAGCTGATGTTTTGGGAGTAAATCAAACCACGGTTAGTCAATGGATTTTAGGCAAGAAAAAACCGGGGTATGATAGCATCATGCTTTTATATCAAAAATTTGGAGTTGAGCCAAATTCTTTATTTGGCATTGAAAGATAAAACCGCCCCGATTGCGTTTTGAAATCGGGGCGGTTTTTGTATTTAACCGTATTTATTTAAGCAAATTACTGCAGTTCGTCGTAGAAGTAAGCGCGGGTGTAGGCGCAAGCCCCCGAAGCGTCCTTTACGGTGATGCGGATATAGGGCTGATGGTCGGTTTTTGCAAGGATTTCTTCGTTTTGGTGGAAGAAGCCTTTAATTCCAAACGAAGCCTCGGTTAAGGGGCCGTCGGTTGCCTTTACGCGGCCGGCGTATCTTCTATCCGTGGTAAGGGTAATTTCCGCGGCGGGCGAGCAGGTGATATGCACTTCCCCGTCCTCCACGTAGAGTTCGTAAATTTCGGGGCCTGTGGAAGCGTACAAATCCCCCTTCTTCATTGCCTCAAACACGGTGGAATAGGTTAATTCTTTTGCCTTTATCATGGTAAAACCGCCGAAGCAATGCTTAAAGGAGTGCGCGTCGTCCGTAGCGAGTGGCACTACGCGTTTGCCTTGGCGAAGCAAATCGTCCAACGGAACGGTGGTATCGGGATAGCCGCTAATCGCGCATCCCGTGTTGTATACTTCCACCCCCCAAACGCCGTTAAGCCCCGCGTATTCGGGATAGTTTTGCAACGACCAAGCGGGATGGTTGTAACTTACCAAAAAGCCTGCTTCGTTCCCTAAACGAATCATATGGTTGATATGATCCACGCCGTAGTACATTTTATAGTCCGTTTTCCGCATTTCGTCCGTTACGTACTGCTTGGTGTGTTCAATCCAAAAGCGCGGTTCGGAGAACACGGGGGAAAGCGTGCGGTTAGGTTCGGGCGAATAGAAGTTGATATGCACGGCGGTTACGTCCGAAAAATCGTTGACGCGCGTTTGACGGTTACAAGCGTATTCTACCGAAGTAATGGCAAGGAATTTATCGTCCGTTAAATCTTCGTGCGGTAAAAGCACTTCGTGATCGGTAAACGCCACGATGGAATATCCGCGCTTTTGGTATTCTTCCTTGGTTTCGGCAAGCGTCATGCGCCCATCCGAAATGGTGGTGTGCATATGTAAATTTGCCTTATAAAACTGCCCTTCCTTGGGCAAAAGGTATTTTTTCATTATTCTTCATCCCCCACAAGTTCATCGTAGAAATACGCCCTGGTATAGGCGGCTTTGCCTGCTTGGTCCTTTACCGTAATACGGAAGTAACTGTTTCTATTCAGTTTTTCCTTGGCTTCCTTTGCAATTCTAAACCAAGTGGAAATATCCATATTGATTTCGGTAATCAAATCGGGCGCGGCAAAGCGATTGTACGTCCAACGGTTTTCGGCGGTTAAATCCACTTGTTGCGCGGGCGAGCAAGAAAGATGCAAAGTAGTGCCTTCTAGCCATAAATCGTAAATTCTGGGGCCCGTAGTGGCGTAGAAATCCCCCTTTGCCATGGCTTCGATTACCGTGGGATAGGTTAATTCCTTTGCTTTTAGCATAATGAACCCACCACAGCAATCGCGCAACGTGTGTGCGTCGTCCGTTGCCAAGGGATAGAACTTTTTGCCTTGACGAAGAAGATCTTCCCAAGGAATTATCGTTTCGTCCCTACCCGTAATAAAGCAACCCGAATTGAATACTTCTACACCCCAAACGTTTTCCAAATCTCCGTAGTCCTTATACGTTTGCATGGACCACACGGGGTGGTTGTAGCTGACGAAAAATCCCAAATCCTGCCCTTTTAATATGGCTTCGTTTACCCCTTTGGGGCCGTACGGAATGCGGTAATCGTACTTTAGCATTTCGGGGGTGATGGAATTGCGGGTAACACCGCCCACCCTACTTTCCGAAAACAAGGGGAATTCGGTAATATCCGCGTTTTTCGCGTAAAAATTGATATGATAGGTTTTTATAGAAGCGAAGTCCACGGGGGGAACATCCTCGTTCACCGAAACTTCTACCCCCGAAATTGCAAGGAACTTATCGTCCGATAATTCGTTATGCGGAACAAACACTTCGTGATCGGTAAACGCCACGATGGAATATCCGTGTTCTTGGTACACCTTTTTTACTTCTTCGGGAGACATTGCCCCGTCCGAAACGGTGGTGTGCGTGTGCATATTTGCTTTGTAAAACTGCCCTTCCTTGGGTAAAAGATATTTGCGCATAAGAACGCTCCTTTTTTATGATATGTGATATTATACAACGAAAAAAAACTATTTTCAATAGTTTTACAAAAAAATCCGCAGCTTTTTTCTGCGGATTTTCTGTTTGAATTAAAATGAATTTTCCGTTTTACCCTTAAAAAGCAACTGAGCGAAAGAGTTTTTTTCGCTTTTCAGCTTTGCGAAAGAGCGCAGTTGCTTAATAACCGTGATTTTAAGGAGAAAAACGGGGAAAAGGTCGCGTAGAGGGTAAGGGCGCATACCCGAAAGCGTATGAAACCGAAACCCTATACGATGAAATTTTTTCCGTTTTGCCCTTAAAAAAGCAACTGAGCGAAAGAGCAAAGCAAATATACTATTCCGCGCTTAACGTTACCATTTCTTGAATACTGGTAATGCCCTTTAACACAAGTTCTTTACACGAAGCAACCAAGGTTACCATGCCGTCCTCCACGGCAAGTTTTCTTAAAACTTCCAAGTTCTTTTCGTGCGCAACGATGCCTTTCATCTTGTCGTTGATGTGCATAATTTCGTGCACGGCGATACGGTCCTTATACCCCGTGTTGTTGCAGTATTGACAGCCTTGCGGGCGGAAAATGCTTACGGGTTCTTCAATGCCTAAAATTTGCATTTCGCGGGCGTTGGTTTTACCGCGCTTTTTACAAGCGGGGCAAAGGCGTTTAACTAAACGTTGCGCGATAACGCCAGCCAAAGCATCCGCAACCAAGTAATCGGGAACACCCATATCTTCCAAACGAATTACCGCGCCGGGCGCGTCGTTGGTGTGCAAGGTGCTGAATACCAAGTGCCCCGTAATTGCCGAACGAACGGCAATTTCCGCCGTTTCCTCGTCACGAATTTCCCCAATCATAATTACGTCGGGGTCTTGACGAAGAATAGAACGAAGGGCGGCGGCAAAGGTCATATGCGCCTTGGCATTTACTTGGGTTTGGTTGATGCCCGCCATAGTGTATTCCACGGGGTCTTCTACCGTTACGATGTTGATGGTGGGATCGTTAATTTCCTTTAAGAAGGAATATAAGGTGGTACTTTTACCGCAACCCGTGGGGCCCGTAAGCAGGATAATACCGTGCGGGCGGGCAAGCATTTTATCAATCACCGTATTTTCGTATTCGGTAAAACCAAGTTCCTGACGGGTAAAGTGGAAGGAGGATTTATCCAAAATACGGATAACGAATTTTTCCCCGTACACGGTGGGTAGCGAAGATACACGGAAATCGTATTCCCTACCCCCGATGACCATATTGATACGCCCGTCCTGCGGGATGCGGCGTTCGGCGATATTCATGCCCGACATAATCTTCATACGGGCGCAAATTTCGGGGTAGGATTCGATGGGGAAATCCGCGCGTTCTTGCAAATCCCCGTCAATACGGTAACGAACGCGAACCTTCTTTTCAAAGGGTTCGATGTGAATATCGCTGGCGCGGAAGGGAATTGCTTCCTTAATTACCGAGTCTACCAAACGAACGGCAGGATTGTTGATTACGTCCTCCTGCTTAAACATGCCGCCCGAAAGTTCGTCCTTTTCGGCAAACAGCTTTTCGTCCTTTTCGTTGTTTAAGTCCGAAAGGGCCATGGAGGTGGATATGGTAGCGGTTACCGAATCGATAAAGCGGTCAATTTGCCCCGGGGGCGCCAACACCGTATCGATGGGGGTGCAGAATTGCGAGGTGATTGCGGACATGGCGTTCATATCCAAGGGGCGCCCTACCGCAACCAATAAAACGCCGTTTTTATCAATGTTCACGGGGATAAATTTATGCCGTTTCATAAATTCAAAGGAGAATTTATTCAGCAGCGATTTATCTACGTCCAACATATCGATTTCCGCGCACGGAATACAATAGTATTCCGAAGGCGCTTCCAGTTCGGCTACCTCGGTAACGTATTCTTTGGTTAAAAGGTATTCCCTAACGGGGGTATGCAAGCGCTTGCATTCGGACAAAATGGCTTCCGCCTGCTTCTTTTTAATCAGTTTTTTGTAAACGTAAAATTGTAAAAGTTCGTAATCTATATTCATTTTTTCACGCTCCCCTGATTTTCCTTAGCCCAAGCCGCCCATAATCGCCAGCATGGGAGAGTATACTGCAATAAACATGGTACCGATTACCCCACCCATAATACACATCATAATGGGTTGAATTTTTGCGGTTAACGAAGTTAAAGTGGTTTCTACCTGCTCGTCAAAGAACTTGCACGAACGCATCAAAATATCGTCTAGCGCCGCCGTTTTTTCCCCTACCGCAACCATTTGAATTAAGATGGGGGGGAAAAGGTTATATTTTTCAAACGCCATTGCAAGGGGCATACCGTGGCGCACGTCCTCTGCCGCGGCGCGGAATTGCTTACGCATATAGCGGTTGCCAAGTACGATTTCAATGGTATCCATTGCATCCGTAATATCCATACCGCTGCTAAGCAGTAAACCGAAGCCACGCGCGAAGCGGGAGGATAAAAGCGCCGTTTGCACCTTGCCGATTAAGGGCATTTTTAATTTCAAAAAGTCGTAAAAATACTTCCCTTTTTCAAATCTTCCGATTAAGAATAGGGTACCGAAAATAGCGAACGCAATTAGGATCATCACCCGCCAATTCGCAAGCATAAAGTCCGAAATATCGTACACCACTTTGGTAATCCCCGTGGGGGTAATTTCCAAAGAACTTAACGATTCGCGGAAGGTGGGAATAACCACCGTAAGCATCAAAATTACGATACCTACCGTCATAATAAGCAGGGTGATGGGATACGCAAGCGCGCTTTTTACCTTGCGCTTGATTGCCGAATCAGTTTCGTAGTAATCCGCAAGCGAATTAAACACGATTTCCAATTTTCCGCTGGCTTCCCCAACGAAAATCATACTGCGGAAGAATTCGGGGAATACCTTTTTGTGCTTGTTTAAGGCATCCGAAAGCATAATCCCCGCTTTTACGTCCTCGTCAATAATGGAAAGCAGTTTTTTGAAGTACCCCGAATACGCTTGGTTTTTTAGAATATCCAAGCACCCCAAAATGGGGATTCCCGAGTTAATCATAATGGAAAACTGACGGCAGAACGTGGTAAGTTCCGAACGCTTTACCTTGCCCGTACCAAGGGTGAAAAAGGCGTTGGGCGTTTCCCCCGTGTAGGGAACGCAATTCACCAAAAACAGATCTTGCTTGGCAAGTTGTTCGGCTAAATCCTTTTCGTCCTTAGCGATAAACGTACCCGTAAACTTTTCTTTTGCTAAGTTTACGGCAGTATATTTATACTGTTGCATATAACGCTCCTTTCCCTAACGATTAGGGCGCGTAAATTTCGTTAAAAAGTAAGTAATCCCACGTACCAAGCAATCACTTGGGCGCCCACCGCCAAAGCAAGCACGAAACCCGCGGAAAGGAAGGGGGCGAAGGGATATTCTTTATCTTGCTCTTGCTTTTTCGCAAGGCGAACGGTTAATAAAACCACGCTTGCCACAAGCGCCGCCACAAGTAGCATAAACAAGAACTTTTGCCAGCCTAAAAACAGGCCCGCCGCAGCGGAAAACTTTACGTCCCCACCGCCAAGCGCTTCTTTTTTATAAATAAATGCGGCAAGGTAGTAAACGAGCAAAAACATTCCGCCCGCAACCGCACCGCCAACGAGGTGCGACCACCAAACGGTGCTGGGATCAAAAAACAGCGCTACCACCCCAAGCCCCGCTAAAATTAGCGAGTAGCGATCGGGAATGATCATATATTCCAAATCCGTACAGAACACGCAAAGGGCAACGGAGGCGGCTAACGCGGCAAGAACCGCGTACACGGGTTCGGTTTTCCAAAACAATAGCACCGCGCCCACCCATAAAACGCCGTTTATAAGTTCCACCAGCATATAACGGGGGGAGATTTTTTGTTTACAATGCCTACACTTACCCCCAAGCGCCAAAAAGGAGATAACGGGAATATTATCGTACCAACGGATGGGGTTTTTACAGTTAGGACAATGCGACGCGGGTTTGGATAGCGAAATGCCGTTGGGGATGCGATACACGCACACGTTTAAGAAACTGCCCACGCAAAGCCCCAAAACCGCCGCCAAAATAATTGCCGTGATATAATAAATCATACTTAGAAATTGTTATTTTTATTGTACTGCCCCGCGTACAAGCCGCCGAACAGGTCTAAATCCGTAAGCACGGATTCTTGCCCTTCTTTTACGTCCACCGTATGGAAGGAAATGCCGTTTTCTTCCTTTTCCGCGTTCACCATATCAATTACGTAGCGGTATTCCTTGGGAAGGTTTACGTACACCGTTTCGGGCGCGCCTTGGGCGGTGATCCGTTCGTTACGCTGAATTAAATTTAGCGCCCATTTTACGATATAACGGAAGTTTTCGTAAACGAAGCCTTCGGGCGTTTCGGGAAGGGGCCGCTGCATAAATTTGGGAAGGCGACGGGGTTTGCGTTGCCCTACCTTTACTTTGGGCGCGTTTTGTTCGGCAAGGCGTTCTGCTTCTTGTAACGCCGCTTCCTGTTCTTCCCCTTCGTAGTATTCTTCTTCCACGGGGGCGGTAATGGTGGGCGTTCGGGTTTCATCCGCAATGCTTTCTTTTTCGGTTTCTTCGGGCAGGCGGGTGTTTTCCAACTGTTCTTTGGTCAGTTTGCCGTCCTCCCCTAATTCTCCGCGTTCGTTTAGAAGAATAGTAAGTTGTTTTGCGCGCGCCTTTTCCTTGGCGTTTAATACCGCAAGGTGGGCGCAATCGTGATCAATCAAACGGTCTTCGGGAAGAACCTTGGTGTCATCCAAAATTTCGTAGCCGACGGGAATGGAATAGGAACCTGCCGTTCTACCCTTTACCGAAAGGGCAAAGTTGGTTTCCCCTTCCTTCACGTCCACAAGCAAAAAGTTTGCGTTCTTCGTGCGCGAATGCAAGGCAAACATAGCGTTTACGGTGGCGGAAGAACGGTAGGTTACTTCCTCTGCGGGTAGTTTTGCCGCCGCGCAAGCCGCTTTTACGGATGCAAGCAAGTCCTTTTTTACGTAAGTTACCGCGTAAGAAGCGTACTGACGGTTTTGCACCACGGGGGTGGTGTTAATCATCAGTTCATCGCGGTTTTTATACGCGCTGGAAAGCGCAACCGAAAGGGAGTTTTGCATTAGCTTTTTGCGGATAGAAGGCACGCTTACCGTATCCGTACCCACCGTGTGCGTGGGAAGAAGCACCGCCGTTTTGCCACCCATGGCTTGGGGGTGATCTTTGGCGTATTCGGTTAAAGCGGTGGTGAGATGATTAAAATAAGTTTCGTCAAACCACGTGTCGCTTGCTACGGATTTTTCTTCAATTTCGTATTCGCCGTTCGTGTTTTTGCCGTAAATACGAATTTTCCCTTTTCTGGGAATTAGCGCGATAACCGTGGTCATTTCATTTTTTGCCATATGCCGAATTTCTCCTTTTAAGGGTTGATTTCCCACCGCCGAATCGTACAAGTGGGGTTGATTGAGTTGGTTTTATCTATTTGCACCGCTAACAGTTTTTTCCCTTTTTCACCGTAAAAGGTAAGGGAGTAGCTTTGCGATTCTGCGCTTCCTTCCACGCCTTGCTTGGAATACGTTTTTTCTTCGGGGAAGATTTCACTAAACCGCACGTGCATATTGCGGAATTCTTCTTCCGAAAAAATTCCACCGATTCGGACGGATAGTTCGAACGCTTCCGCCATATACGTTAGGTAAACGCGCCTTTGGGTGTAAGAATTTTCCTGCTTTCTGGAAAGGGTATCCCCCATTGCAGAAGAAACCAGCAAAATGGAAAGGGCGGTTACGATAAGCAAGGTTACGATGGCAAGTTCCATACCAACGCCGCGTTTTCCAAGTTTTCCTTTCGGTTTGGAAGTTTTTTGCAAGGGGCGAATCATAAAAGGCTTCATCACTTTTGTTCCCCCTTCATAAACCCATCGTACGAGCAAATCACGGGGTTCGTGATTTTATTTGCGCCGTCGTAGGTCAGTTCTCCGCCCCGATACGCCGTAATGGAAAAGGAATCCACCTCCCCGTAAACGGCTATCGCTAAGATTACGTACGAATCCTTTTTGTATTCGTAGTTAAACCGTAAGCCCGTGGGCGTGCGCTTGTAGGAAGGATCTATCGCGTTGAAAGCTTGGGTAAGTTCGGCTTCGGTTTCCGCAAAGCGGAAGGCTTCCACCATTGCGGTGGTGCGAATTTGCGCTTCCCTATCCACGATGCCTTGCGCCGAAAGGTTAGAGGAGGAAATGAGTAGCGACGTGGTTGCAATGCTAATTGCCACTACGATAGCAAGCGCAACGGCGGTTTCCGCAAGCGAAAACCCGCGTTTGCGGTTATTTGCTTTGGCTTTGCCGTTTTTTAGTAAACGCGCCATGTTTTCTTCCTCCTTTTTGTTTTTTCGTTTTTTTAGATTCTCCGCTTTGCCCGTCAAGGCGGTAGGCGAAGAATGACAATTGATAGGGTCATCCTGGAGCAATAGCGATAGGATCTCTTTTCATTGGGATTCTATCACTCCGCTTACGCTTCGTTCCAGAATGACAGATGCTATTTTAGGTTCTCCGCTTTGCCCATCAAGGCGGAGAATGTTTTGCTTTGTTGTTTTATCCCTTGCCTCCCCTTGTTAGGGGAGGGGGACCGCTTTCGCGGTGGAAGGGGTAGTTTTTATGGAAAATCTCTCCCTCAGTCGGCTTTGCCGACAGCTCCCCCGTCAGGTGGAGCCAAGAATAGGGATTTGGGATTCTATCAGTTTGCGGTGGTTAGGTTAAGGCGTTTTGATTTGTTTTGGATAAAACGCGTACGTAACCGTTTGGGGCGTGGGGTTCGCTTTTACGTGCGGGGGCAAGTACGTTGCCTTGCAAATTAAAAGCGCGTTTCCGCTTAGGGAGGTGTTTAACTGAAAGGTGAAGGATTCCAGTTCCTTAACCGATAATCGCGTTTCCCCTTGGGGGCTAACGGCAATCAGCGTTTCACCACTCAACGTTAGGGTGTACGTATTGCCCGTTTGGGTATCCCTAACGGTTACTTTATTTGGGGTTGCCGCAATCGTTCGGTGTTCCCCTTCGCTTTCCAAAATAAAATCGGATACGGTGCGCTCTATCCCCGAAAGCCGTTCGGTGATTTCCGCGCGCTTGCGATTGATTGCGTGATAGTTATTTACCAAAATACAAAAGGAGGTAACCATAGTGCTTACGATGGCAAGCATTGCAAGAACAACCACAAGTTCCGCAAGTGTTACGCCCTTTTTGCCAAGCTTGTTCATACGGCTAATTACCCCCTTTTCTATTTCGCGTTTTTGGGATTACGCGTTTCCCTTTTTCAGTATCCCCCGCTTGGGGAAGTTTTAGATTCTCCGCTATGCCCGTCAAAGAAGGTAGGCGAAGAATGACAAGTAGCGCGCAGTTTATAACGCACCGTGATTTTTTATAAGGCGGTGTAGTTACAAGCAAGACGAGGCAAACGCGGATTTTGGAAAGGCGCATACCTTGATGGTATGTAACTGCACCAAAAACGCAAGTTTAACAAAGAATTGCGTAGTAAATACGACGCCGTACGTATGCGCGTGCGCGCGCATAAAAAAATTAGGGCACTTTGCGCCCAATACGGGTGCAAAGTGCCTCTCTTTAATTATTTATAATAATTAAGCAACGGGAACTACAACGTAAACGTTTTTGGAAAGATCTTCCAATGCTACGTAGTTACCAGTTACAAAGGTGGCGTCATTTGCTTCTTTCAAGGCTGCCTTAATTTTTGCTGCATCAAACGCTGCTTTACCGTAAATCTTATCGTTACCATCAACCGTAGTGGTTTGATCTTTCTTTTCGGTGAATACGCCGTCTACCATTTGATATTCATAGTATGCTTTGCCATCGCCTTCGGTGTAAATAAATACAGCTTCTGCGGGAATGGTAGCTTGATCAAATTCGGTAAGAACTGCGCTTACTGCATTTCTTGCAGCTTGGTCTGCGTTAGATTTGTTTGCTTTTTTGATTACGCTAGAGAACGTGGGAATCAGTACAGCGGAAAGAATTGCGATAACCGCGATTACGATTACAAGTTCAACGATCGTAAAGCCTTTTTTGTTTAACTTTTTCATTTCTCTCTTCTCCTTAAAAATATATTCTTTCGAATTAGTCACGAGAGGTTGTGTTGGCTAATCCGCACCCTTTTCGTGGGGCGAAGCCCTATCGGAAATGGTACAATTATGTTACCATACGAAAGGGGGGTTGTCAAGGGGGTTTTTGAAAATAATTTGCAAAAAAAATGAAAAA
>JAZUCI010000159.1:0-8572 GCA_045639045.1 Christensenellaceae bacterium | reverse complement strand
CCCATGTTGTCATCCACGTGGACGATGCCGCCCGTTTGCGTACTGGGGCAAATTGCCACGTTATCCACCCAAACGTATACGCGAAGTTCCTTAATGGAGCCGTCTTCGTTCAATACGTCCTTCACTTGGTAGGAGAAGGTGTGTTCGGTACCCGTTAACCAGTCGTTATGGATAAGGAACACATCGGAGCTTACTCTACCAAGACCGTTACCGCTGTTGTAAATCCACCACATGTCGACGCCACGCTTAGCGGGAACACGGAAGGACAATGCGCCGCCGTCTGCGCCGTACCAAGTGTTGTTGTTCGAAGTTCCGCGCAAGGGAACGAAGAACATTGCATCCGAAGGCGCATCAATCTTAAAGGTTACGTTTACACGCGCGTTGTATACGGTGTAGCCTTGTAAAATGCGCTTCGCCCAAGTACCCGTTTGTACCAAGTTATCCGTAGTGCCGATTTCAATATCCTTCGCGCCAACTTTTACGCCGTTTACCTTATAAGTTAAGGTCATCGTACCGAATACGGTAGCGGTGTAAGAAGCCGTTTCGTTGGTAAGGTCGGTTACCGCGTACGCACCGTAGCTTGCGGAACGAACGAGGTAGGATGTTAAATCTTCACCCGTAACCTTGTGTGTTGCGGTTGCCGTGGGAAGGGTGAATGCCGTTCCTGCGGTTGCCGTGGATACGCCCGTTGTGGTAAATTCTACGTCCTTAGCCAAAAGTTCGATCACTTCAACATTTACGGTTGCTTTGTACGATTTATAGCCTTCTTTTACGAAGCGAACGTCTAATTCGTACGAACCTAACGTAGAAGTGGAGAAGCTTTCGGTTAAAAGCGCGCCCTTGTAGTAGTATTCAACGGTTACGCCGCTCATGTTAACGGATGCTTCGTAAACGTAGGGAACGCCAACGTACGCGGTGGTTACCGAAGGCGCGGAAACGCTTCCCTTCATGGATTCGGTCCATTCTTCACCGATTTCTACAGGGAAAACGGTTAAGTTCACCGTTGCGGTAACCGTTTTATAACCGTATTTTACTACTTTTACGGTAACCGCAAGGCTTGCGCCCGATTCGGTTAATTCGGGTGCGGTTGCGGTATCCGTTAAGGTGCCGTAGGTGTACGTTACCGTTGCATCCTTGGGCAGATTTTCAAATACTACCGAAGCGGTGTTGCCGAAATCTACGCTTTGGCCGTAGATATCAAGGTCTTTCATTTCGTTTTCGCTAATCTTATAGTCGATTACGAAGGTTTTAGCGTTATAACCAGGTGCGGTTACCGTAATTTTAGCGGTGTAGCTACCAAGTCTGGTGGGCTTTTCAGAAAGGGCGGTGGAAGAACCGCGGTTGAAGTACTGTACGCTTTCTACGGTTGCATCAATACCCGTGGTTACGAATTCGTATTCGGTGCCGTAAATTACGTCGTATTCCGCGCCCGAAAGGGTTGCGCCGCTCATTTCAACGTTAACAACGTAATCCAAGGGCATGTTATCACCAAAGGTGATAGCAGCGATGGTGAAGCCTGCGTTCGTATCCTTTACAAAGCCTGCTACTTCGTAGTAGGTGTCGTAGAAGTTTGCGGTATCTGCAACCGAAATTACAGCATAATCAAAACCGCTAACCTTTTGCAAAATACCGTCAATCCAAGTATAAACGCGGATTTCCTTCAAAGAGCCGTTGTC
This sequence comes from Christensenellaceae bacterium, assembly GCA_045639045.1. GTDB lineage: Bacteria > Bacillota > Clostridia > Christensenellales > Borkfalkiaceae > SIG402. Next base: position 6,896 of record JAZUCI010000159.1, on the reverse strand, counting down.
GTTGAGTACGTCTACCGCTTGGTAGGACCAAGTGTGGTACTTATTCGTGGAACGTTGCGAGAAGGAAGCGTAGGAATGACCGCCGTTTTGCAAGGGGTTCATCAAGAAACAGTCGCGCACGGTGGGGCGGAATGCCAAGCCATTCCAATAGGTAACGTTGTTGAAGTTATCGCCACGGATGGGCAAGGAAATCACGCCAGCCATATTGTCTTTTACAAAGTAAGTAACGTTTACACGCGCGTTATATTGTTTCACAGCGGTGTATCTGCCACTATTCCAATTTGCGGTGTCGTCAAGCAAGTTGCCCGAAGGAATTACTTCCAATTCGGAAGTTGCCATTAAGGAGCCTTGGTAGTAGTATTCCAAGGTAAGAACGGAAGCCACGTTGTGCGTTAAAGTGGTTGCGTTCCCTTTCAAGTTCGCAATTACTTTTGCGCCCATACGTACTTTTACGTCAACGTTTGCGCGGATATCCCTGTCATCGTTTTTTGCCACCAAGGTGGGAAGGGTTACCGTGCCGGGTTCTTGCGCTTGCGCGGGGAGTACTTTAAAGAATAATCCAGAGGTTTTGTCCACCACTTCTAAAATAGCAACTAAGGTGTAGCTATCAGCAACAAGGATTTGTTCACCGGGAACATAGATTTCCTCTTCCCCTTCGGAAACCAACTTCCATCCTCGCAAAAGATAGGTTTCGCCTTCGTAAACAATATCTTCAGCAGGCGCGGTTACGTAACCGTTTTGGAAAACGTTTTCAAATACTACGTCTTCTGCTAAATATTGGGGAAGGTTACTATTTTCCGTCCAATCGGGGTTCAAATATTGAAAGGTTACCGTGCAAAGCTCAACGGGACTAGTTACAGCAACCGAAAGGGTTTTTTCGTAAGGCAAGAAGCCTTCTACCATCCCTTTTACGGTAATGGTGTGAACACCAAGACCAAGTACGGGAAGTTCTGCACTATATTTGCCATTCCCCACCTTATATGTAAAGGTTGCGGGTAAATCGGTTACGGGGGCAACGTAGGTTGCTTCGGTAGCACCAGCTTCCGCAACTACTTCGGTGGTGTATGCCACTTGGCTAGCCATTTGGCTAGTCCAAGTAGTTTGTTCACCTGCTTCATACCCAGAATTATTGAAAGCACCTGCTTCCATGCAGAAGAAGTTGTCGTACCAAATTGCACCGGTTTTAATACCGTGCATTTGCCAGAACCAGTAGAAGTCCGAAGTTGCGGTTGCAGTCCACGTCCAGGTTACAAGCGTCCAATCATGCACGCTATCTGCGCTTTGATATTGGCTTGCACTGAAAGTGCAGTTACTGTTCTTAATGTCAATACCATTGGGAGCGGATGCCGTGATAAGCTTCATATTGTTGGAAGAACCGAAGGAACCACCAGTAGTGAAGTTTTCCGTTCTGATATAGAAACCAATTTTATAAGTTACGCCACGTACTGCAGCGAATTTAACGCGTGCTTGTGCGTTGAAGTTAGAAGTTGCACCTGCCCTCTTGCCAACCTTTAACGAACCCGTGCCATCTGCAAGATAGGATTGGGTTGCATCAATGGTCATTTGGCAACCACCGTCTACCCAGTTGATGAAGTCTTTCGCTTGAGCATCAAGGGTGAACGTGCCGTTGTACATCGTGTTGGTGTATACGATGGTATCCCAAATTGCGTAGAAGGTTTTATCAGCATCGCCGATAACAACGCTTTCACCACGTTCGTAAACAACGCCGTTTTCATCTTCCCAGGCAACTAACACGTAACCGGCTTTTTCTGCTTCTTCGGGCAAGGTGGCAGATAGACCTCCGTAATTGGAAATAGTTAATTCCTCAAAGAATACGTCTGCGCCATTTGCGCCTGCACCCTTATCAGCAAAGAGCAAGTTCAGCTTAGCGGAGTTGTTGTTTGCTACGGTTACGGTGATATCCTTAACGTAATCTTTCAAACCGTCAATGTGCGCGATTACGCGTACGGCATAATTAATAGAACCAACTTCAGGTAAGGGAAGCACAAGGGTTTCAACCACTTCTGCTGCATCTAATTCTTCAGGGGTTAATGCGTAAGCGTAGGTATAGGTTACGCCAGTAACTGCATCGCCATCCATACCTTGCTTAATAGCAGCGGCATAGGTGTAATCGGTTGCAGCGTCAACAGCGTGGATGCCGTCAATCGTCTTGTAATCCAAGTTTTCGAATTGGTTAGCGTTCCAAACCGCTTTGCCATCTACTACCTTGTTTTCGGGTTCCAAACCTGCAACGTAGCAAGTAAGTTCGTCAACCCACAACGTACCGCCGATGATACCGTTCGTCTTGAAGAACAATTGGATGGTAGAATCGGTTTCTGCATAGAAGGTGTAGGAAACGGTAGTCCATTCGATTGCAGATACGCCTTGCAAGGACTTCAGTTCGATTCTATAATCATCGAAGAAAGAAGTGCCTGCGGGGGTTGCAGTCTTATTCGTGAAGAAGATATGGCAGTCTGAGCCAGCGCCGATAGCGTAGTCGGTACCAGCCTTCAGCTTTAAGCTTAAGGTGTAGTAGTAGCCGCCTTGAACGGTAAAGTCGTACTTCGCCTCACCATTGCCAGGTTCAAAGAACTTTAAGGAGCCGGTTCCATCGTCGTAGTAGGACGTGGTGGGATCCCAACTAATCTTTTCTTGTTGATTCCATTTTTCCCTCATGGTCCAGCCGTACCAAACACCGGTTGCGCCGGGGTTTTGGAAGTCGCCACTTGTTTGCAAGTTACCACTTGCAAAGTCGCCGTTGGGGATGAAGTTGGTAGTGGGCGTGTAAGAAGGATACGAAACGTCGTAATACAACGTTAATTCGTTACTAAAGCCACTGTATACGTTATTCACCGCGGTCAAGGTGATCATATATTTGCCACCGACGTTAAACATAACGTCGAAGTCGACCAAGCTGCCGATAGTCACTTCATCCGAAGCTTTAATGATGTAATCACCCGAAGCGTAGGAGAATACGGTAACCTTGGTGGAAGCGGTAATATCAACGGGGTCCAATTCAGGACCTACGCTTCCTACTTTGGTGTTGGACATAACAACCAAGTTAGCGGGAACGGAAACGTAATCGTGAACCTTTGCCGTTAACATATTGTCTTCCGATCCACCCATGGTTGCATAATCCCAAACGTTGCCGTAGGTATCCATAAATACGGGGGTTGCTTGTTCATCCGTTAAACCGGTAATAACTAAGGTAAATTCTTTGGAAGATGCCTTGTAGTTGGTAGTTGATTCAACGTAAAGGGTGATTTTGTATTCACCCACTTCCATTCTACCGTAGTTACCAAGAACAACTTGGTCACTATCAACGGCAACGTTTAAGGTTTTGTTGGTACCGTCTGCAGCGAAGGTTTGAACTTCTTCACCAATCCAGTTAGCTTCCGCTTGTTCAATGATAAACAAGGGTTCAAACCATTCTTCCCAATCCAAGTAAGAAACGTAAACAACTACGTATTCTTCACCAGCGTCCATTCTATCGCCCGTTTCAACTTCCCATTCAAATCCTGCGGGAAGGTTGGGAACGTAGTTTTGGTATTCGCCGTTGTAAACTACGGTTTGCGTGGTAAGCACTTCTTCTACAAAGTAGAAGAATTCGTCATAATTCGTAGGTAATCCATCTTCGGGAACCGAGGGAGGCGTTACGGGCGCGCCTGCGGGACGAATAGAAAGTTCGTCTACGTACAATTCATCAAAGAACGTAGCATTCATCTTAATCATGAAATAGTAGGTGCCGTTTTGAGCGGGGGTAAAGTTAACAACAACCTTTTCCCAACCGTTGGTGGAAACCATTTCTCTAGTATTTTTAATGACTACGTAATCATTTGCCGTGATATCAGGATTCGTGATGTCACGGAAAGCAATCCAACCGCATGCACCATTAGCAGTAGGTTGACCGTTAACGATTTTCAGCATGAAGGAAATTTGATATTCCACGCCGCCGTATACGTTTACAGCCGTACCAATGTAACCGTTACCACCACCTATGGACCGATCCGCGGGGTTTTTTAGCAACAAGGAAGAAGTTCCGTCCGCATAATAAGATTCGGTAGTTTCAAAAGCGTGATATACCGCGTTCCAACCACCCCAACCCGGGGTTTCTTCATTGGACAAGTTACTTCCCAGGGGAATATCACCGTGCGGGCCGTTTGCGCTTCCCCATACGGATTTAGCGAAATCACCGTTGACGATTGCTTCCGTTGCCGTACTTTCCTTCGCTTGCCATACCGCGTAATAAGCTACATTCTCGGTTACAGTAATTTCACCCTTAATAATTTCACCTGCATTATTTAATCTCCACCCCACAAAGACGTATCCTGTAATATTTTCTAGGGTGGGCAAGGTGATTACCCCACCTTCTTCTACGTCTATGCCTTCGGTAAAGGTAACGGGGTTTTCACCGTTCCATAATTGTACGTTGTACGTGTTAATGGTCATTCCGTATCCCCAAACAACAGAGCCGTAGAATCCTTCCTTCCACAAATAAGACCACCCGCTGGGTAAACTGGGGGCTTCACAGTAAATCGTTAGAGAGGGGCACGTAGAGAATGCGGAATTGTGAACTTCAGTTACGCTTTTGGGAATTATAATTTGCGTTAACGCGGTACAAGCGTAAAATGCTGATTCTCCAATTACCGCTAATTGGCTTTCTCCTAAAAATTCAACAGAACTCAAAACCGAACATCCAAAGAATGCCCATTCATCGATTAAAGTTACTGAACTAGGAATATCAATATGCGTTAAAGCCGTGCAGTAAGTAAACGCATAGGAACCAATCTTGGTTACCGTGTTCGGAATTACAATCTCCTCTAGCGTTTCGTTGTAAGCAAAAGCTTGGCTTCTAATTGCAGTTACGGGCAAGCCTTGGTATTTTGCGGGGATTACAACCTTGGTGCTGCTCCCCGTATACCCCGTTACCTCGTATTCGCCTTGCGATAATTTGAATTGTAAACCTTCGGTATAATCGTCCGTTTCTAGTTCGGGATAAGAAACGTTTTTATCCGCACAGAAGAAATCGTCAATCCAGAAACAACCGCTTGTCATACCAAACATTTTCCATTCAAAACGGAAAACGTCCGTTTTCGTTGCGGTCCAATCAAAGGATACCATCGTCCAATCGCATATGGTGTTCGCGCTTTGATACTCTTGCGAATAAAAAGGAAGTTCGGTTTGATTCGCACAAACGTTATTGTTAGAATCGTAAATCAAAGCTTCGCCGCCGTGGCCTTGGAAAGTTAAGTTTTGGGTTTTGATATAGAACCCTAACGTATAATTTACACCTTCCACCCCGTCAAAGTAGAATTTCATCATAGTATGACCGTTCACAGCGCCTTCGTTCAACACAACTTTCATCGATCCCGATCCATCGTTGCTATGCGAAGTTTTGGTATCGTTAGAAACGGTCGTCATACTATACCAGCTTAAGAAGCTGTTTCCATCAATCGTTAAATTGCTGGGAACGATAGCATTGTGCGCCGTATTCGTTCGGCTGACCTTTTCCCAAACGGCATACCATTGCACGTCCGCTTCCGGCATTTCAATTTGGGTGCCGCCGGCTACCACGGCGTTATCGCCTACGCGCTGCCAACCCTTAAAATCATGCGTTAAGGTGTTTTCTAACGTGGGCAAAGTATAGAAGGAGGAAGACAACACTTCTAAAGTTAAATCAGTAAGCAAAACTTCCCCATCCATAAAGCTGGCGGTATATTTTGTTTCTGACGAATATACGGCTACGTTTACCGTTTTACTATACGTCTTCGCGCCTGCCTTCCAAATGACTTCAACCACATATGGCCCAGCCTTGGTAAAGGAAGCAACCGTAGTTGCGACGCCATCGTTAATCTTATAAGAAAGAGTGGTTCCCGCCACCGCAGTAGCGCCCGTGTAAACAACCCCACCGGGCGTTGCACCACTTAAAGCCAACTCCTGATCCACAGCTTGCATATTCGCGATTTCGCTAGACGTAAAGAAATTTTGAGACTTATCTGCGGTAGGCGCTAACGTCGTGGGACGAATAGAAATTTCGTCCAAATACATTGCATCAAAGAAGGTTCCGTAAGCCCGAATAAGCAAGAAATATTCCGCGTCCTTAGTGGGAGTAAACGTTGCAGAAACTTTTTTCCAGTTGGTAGAAGTTGTCATTTCTTGCGCAGTCATCAAAGTAACGTATTCGCTTGCAGAAGCAGTTACATCAGCAATATCCCGCAATTGGATCACGCCTGCGGAAGAACCCAAGATCGAGCCGTTTACGATTTTAACCATAAAGGAAACTTGATATTCCACCCCTGCCTGCAAGGCAAATTTCGTTTGAATAAAGAAGTTTCCGCCAGAAACAGTCCCCTCCACATCGGGGTTTTTTAGCAATAAGGAAGAAGTTCCGTCCGCATAGTAGGATTCGGTAGTTTTAAAGGTGTGATCTGCCGCATTCCAACCGCCCCAGCTCGGGGTTTCTTCATTATTCAAGTTACTTCCTATGGGAATATCACCATGCGTACCGTTTGCGCTTCCCCATACGGATTTAGCGAAATCACCGTTGACGATTGCTTCCGTTGCCGCACTTTCTTTCGCTTGCCATACCGCGTAATAAGTTACGCTTTCGGTTACGGCAATTTCACCCGTCAAAACATCCCCTTGATTATTCAGTTTCCAACCAACAAAGGTCTGGGTGGCGGTGTTTTGTAAGGTAGGAAGGGTAACGTAATCCATATACAGGCGATCTTCCCCTTCCCCAAATTCTATTTCGCTATTTCCGTCCATTAAGGTAACGGTAAATCTGGGGAAATACCCCCAAACAGCAGTTAAAGTAATATCTTGCGTAACGGTATACTGACCTACAATAGGTTCCGAAAATCCGTTGGCAATCCAGCCTTCAAACTTTTCACCGC
>JAZUCI010000158.1:0-2563 GCA_045639045.1 Christensenellaceae bacterium | reverse complement strand
CAAGAAAGAACGGGAAGTTGGGGATTGGAGGGGTGGGCGGGCGGGGAACTCAATTCCGCTTTATAACACGGCAAAAACAAAAACCCCGAAGGGATTTCCCTTCGGGGCTTTTCATTGACTGAATATCCGTTATTAGATAAGTTCAATGATCGCAACTTCAGCAGCATCGCCACGACGTTGACCTACGGTGTAAACGCGGGTATAACCGCCACCTTGGCCAAGCGCTTCTTTGCGTTCTGCATATTTGGGTGCAATTTCGTTGAACAATTTTTCAATCAAGGGGTGCTTTACGTTGCCGATACGCGCTTTGTAAGCGGTGCGGCTTTCGTCTTGCCCTTTTACTTCTTGCAAGTCGTAAAGCTTGGTCATGATTAAGCGACGAGCAGCCAATTTTTTAACGCCGTCGTTCATAACCGTTACTTGAATATCGTTACCGTTATCGTCCTTTCTATTTTGTTGCACTTCTACGGTATCCATATAGGTGTTCATTGCTTTCGTAATGATTTTTTCTACGTAGGATTGCAATTCTTTCGCGTTTTCCTTGGTGGTGGTAATTTTACCGTACCAAAGCAAGTTGGACGCTTGGTTTCTAAGGACTGCCAGTCTTTGTTCGGTGGTGCGACCTAATTTACGCATTTCCTTAATCCTCCTTTTCCTTTAACGCCAAACCGTAGCTTGCAAGTTTTTGGATAACTTCGTCCAAAGACTTTCTACCAAGGTTGCGTACTTTAAGCATATCGTCTTCCGTTTTCTTAATTAAATCGTCTACGGTATGGATGCCAGCGCGTTTCAAGCAGTTGTAGGAACGAACGGAGAAATCCATTTCTTCAATGCTCTTTTCCAAAATTTTGGTACGAGCATCTTCCTTTTTACCGCTTAAAATGCTTAAATCGCCCATCATATCGCTTAAGCCCACGAAGAGCGCGATATGTTCGTTTACGATTTGAGCGGCAAGGCTAACCACTTCTCTACCCGAGAAGGCGCCGTTGGTCCATACTTCCATCGTTAACTTATCAAAGTCCGTGCTTTGACCTACGCGGGTGTTTTCCACCACGTAGTTCACGTGTTTCACGGGGGTGTAGATGGAGTCGATTGCAATATAGTCTACGGGGTTTTTATCGCTTTTATTGAAGCTTGCGTTTTTGTAACCACGACCGCGGCCGATGGTGATTTCCATATCTAAAACGCCGCCGTCTTCTACCGTGCAAAGGTATAATTCGGGGTTTAAGATAGTTACGTCACTATCCAGCTGAATATCGCCGGCTACAACCGTTTTGGGGCCTTCTGCCTTTAAGGAGAGCGTGGTGGTGAATTCCGGGTCTAACGTAGCGGTTTTCACGGTCATGCTCTTTAAGTTAAGAACGATTTCGGATACGTCTTCCTTAACACCTTTAATGGTGGAGAATTCGTGCTTAACCGTGCCATCCATAACGCGGAAGCCTTGTGCTGCCGCGCCGGGAAGGTCGGATAAAATGGTTCTTCTTAAACAGTTGCCCAGCGTGTTGCCAAAACCTTGTTCAAGGGGGAATACCGTTACCTTGGCATAGGTTCTGTCTTCGCTTTCTTCTACTTCAATGGTAGGCATTGCGATTTCCATCATAAGAAATTTACCTCCTGTTCAAAAATGAAGTAAGTTGTTGCATTACTTAGAATACAATTCAACGATCATGTGTTCTGCGATTTGCGAATCGATATCTTCGCGCGTGGGCAGAGCAAGGACTTTACCTTCCAACTTTTCGGGATCGAAGTCCACCCATTTGGGCATGTTGCCTTTCTTCATTTGTTTGATTTCGGTGAAATATTTGTTGTTTCTTCTGGTTTCTTTAACCGCAATTACGTCCCCTGCTTTTACAAGGAAGGAAGGAACGTTAACCGTTCTACCGTTTACGGTGAAGTGCGCGTGCGTTACAAGTTGACGCGCTACGTTACGGCTTGCGCCTACGCCCATACGGAAAATTACGTTATCCAAGCGACGTTCCAAAAGAACGAGCATGTTTTCACCCGTAATACCCTTTTGGCGATCTGCCATTTCGTAGTAGTGGTGGAACTGACCTTCTAATACGCCGTAAATACGCTTGGTCTTTTGCTTTTCGCGAAGTTGCAAGCCGTATTCGGAAACCTTTTTACGGCGGCTACCGTGTTGACCGGGAGCCACGGGTCTTTTTTCAAAGGGGCAGGTGCCCTTATAGCATTTGTCGCCCTTTAAGAATAACTTTGCGCCTTCACGACGGCATTGACGACATTTAGATTCGGTATATCTAGCCATTTTCTAGGTTCCTCCTTAAATTCTACGGCGTTTGGGCGGGCGGCATCCGTTGTGGGGGATGGGCGATACGTCCTGAATTAAAGTAACCGTAAGACCAACGGTTGCAAGGGCGCGGATTGCGCTTTCTCTGCCGGCACCGGGGCCTTTTACGTATACTTCTACCGTTCTTAAACCGTGTTCCATTGCTTTCTTAGCTGCTTCTTCTGCTGCGGATTGTGCTGCGAAGGGAGTGCTTTTTCTGCTACCTTTGAACTTTAACGCACCGGCGGAGCACCAGCTGATTACGTTACCGTTCAT
>JAZUCI010000157.1:0-2200 GCA_045639045.1 Christensenellaceae bacterium | reverse complement strand
CCTGTATGCTCTTTGTAGCTTAATCTTTTTTTAGGGTATTGCTACCCTTCCGTCGAATTAAAAATTCTACCTTTTTAAAAACTCTAAAAGTTCTCGACGATATGCAGTTTATATACTTACTCGTATTAACCTTTTTCGTCTGGATTAAAGACTTATTTCTTTTTACAGATATTTTTCTCTAATCTCTCTTTGCCTTTCTGTACTTTGTTTTCTAGATCTTTATGCAGTTGTCAATCTACCGAAATCCGCAAAAGCGGATATGAAAAGCTGCCTTTTTGCGACAGCTTTTACATATTATCATATTTAAGAAATGGTGTCAACTATTTTTTAGCTGATTTTTAGGAATTTTTCTACTTTTTTTAAATTTTTTGTAAAAAGATTTTTAGGCTTGTTGAACGGAGGTTAAAAGTTCGCCGAAGGCATCCGAAATTACGGTTAAAGCCTTTTCCGCGTGTTCCTTCTTTTGCGCGCGAATAGAATAGTAAACCTTTAACTTGGGTTCGGTACCCGAAGGACGGATACAAACGAAGCTTCCGTTTTCTATTTCGTAGTATACGGCGTTATTTAAAGGAATATTCATTTCTTCAACTTCACCCGCAGCGGTTTTGCGAACGCCCGCCGAATAATCGCGGGTTGCAACCACTTTGTGAATACCGAAGGATTCCACCGTAACGGTTTTGAATGCGGAAACCACTTTATTCATGCGGTCCATCGCGCCCAACCCGTCGAACGCGTAACTCTTGTTGCAATCAAGCACGTAGCCGTATTTTGCATAGATTTCCATCAAGCGATCGTAAACCTTTACACCGATATGGGTATAATAGCAAACCAATTCGGCAAACAGCATACTTGCAACGACCGCGTCCTTATCACGGCTGTGCGTTCCGCGAAGGTATCCGCAGCTTTCTTCAAAACCAAAGAGGAAGGTTCCGCGCTTGGAAATTTCGCTTTCCTTAATTTTTTCACCGATGAACTTAAAGCCAACGGGAGTTTCCATCAGTTTTACACCGTAGTCTTCGGCAATCGCCTTTGCCATACCCGTGGTTACGAAACTTTTTACAACGAAGCCGTCCTGGGGCAGTTTGCCGTCTTCTTGCAAACGGCGAAGCACGTAATCCAAAAGCAAAATACCAACTTGGTTACCGCTAAGTTGTAAGAATTCGTTTTTATCATCCCTGATTGCTACGCCCAAACGGTCGCAGTCGGGGTCCGTACCGAATACTACGTCCGCGCCGATGGAGTTTGCAAGCGCAATGCCCTTGGAAAGGGTTTCGGTAAGTTCGGGGTTGGGAACTTGTACGGTGGAGAAAGCGGGATCCTTGCAAATTTGTTCTTCAACGAGGGTTGCCTTGATGCCCAGTTTTTTCATCATATGCGTTACGGGAACGTAACCGCTACCGTGAACGGGAGTGTAAACCAATTTAATTTTACCGCCGATTTTCTTAACCGCTTTTTTGGAAAGGGAAAGCGCGGAAAGTTCCTTATAATAGCGTTTGTCTACGCGCGCGGGAACAATATTAACTAAAGGATGCAGAGCGCCTTTGGTTGCGTTTTTCAAAGTTTCGCTTTGTACGGAGAAGTAATCCGTAATTTTTTCGATATAGGCAACCACTTCCTTGGTAGCTTCGGGGGACATTTGCGCCCCGTCCGGACCGTACACCTTGTACCCGTTATATTCCTTGGGATTGTGGCTGGCGGTAATCATAATACCTGCGGCGGCGTTCATATAACGAACCGCGAAAGAAAGCATAGGAACGGGATGCACGTCCCCAAACAAATGTACGTTGATTCCGTTTGCGGCAAGTACGCCCGCGGATTCCCTTGCGAACAGTTCGGAATTCTTACGCGTATCGTAAGAAATCACTACGCCTTGATTTTTAGCGTGTTCCCCAAGAGATTTGATGTATTCCGCCAAACCTTGCGTTGCGCGGCGAACGGTGTAAATATTCATCATATTCGTGCCGTAGCCAAGAAGCCCGCGCATACCTGCGGTGCCGAATTCCATTTCTGCGCCAAAGCGGTATTCAATTTCCTTTTCGTTATCCGCGATTGCGGTAAGTTCTTCCACACCTTCTGCGGTAAGCAAAGGATGGTTTAACCAATTTTCATATTCAATTCTGTAAGCCATAAAAATTTCCCCCTTTCGTTTTATGCTTGTACCCCTTTTCGGCTTTCGCCGAAGGGTTTTTTATTTTTTCTT
>JAZUCI010000156.1:0-3752 GCA_045639045.1 Christensenellaceae bacterium | reverse complement strand
CCGCTTGGCCTCCGACTTAATTCCGCAAGCCACGGCATGGTTTCCCCTTGCATTCCCTTTGCTTTTAGGGTGTATTCCGCGGTGCGTTGCGCCCTACCCATGGGGGACATATACGCAAAGTCTAAGGGGCGGTTTACCATATATTTGGCAAGCAATTCCGCTTCCACTTCCCCTTGGGGGGTTAACCCATCGATTTCATAATTCGGATCTGCGTGACGGATGATGAGTATTTTCATTATTTCTCCTTGAAAACCCGTGGGAATTCCCACGGGTTTACCTTACTTTTTTGCTTTTTCTAATTTGGTTAAATCGTACGGAGTGGACTGGTAAACGAAATAGTTTAGCCAGTTGGTAAACAGTAAGTTACCGTGTCCGCGCCAAGTAACCACGGGGGGAAGATCGGGATTATCCCCTTCGTAATAGTTTACGGGTTTTTCAATGGGAAGCCCCGCCGCTAAATCGCGTTTATATTCCGCATCCAAGGTGTAAGGATCGTATTCGGTATGCCCGAACACGAAGAATCTTCTACCCCCTTTTTCGGCAACGATATGCAGCCCCGCTTCCTTAGAAGAAGCCAAAACGCGTAGGTTTTCCACCTTCTCTACGTCCTCCCTTCTTACTTCGGTATGGCGGGAATGGGGGGCATAGAACACGTCGTCAAACCCGCGAAGGAGCATAGATTGGGCGTAATCCGCCTTGTGGGGGAACACGCCGAACACCTTTTTATCCATTGCGTATTTGGGAACGCCGTAATGGTAATATAACCCCGCTTGCGCGCCCCAGCAAATATGGAAGGTGCTATGCACGTTGGATGCGCTCCAATCCATAATTTCGCACAGTTCTTGCCAGTAGTCCACCTCTTCAAAGGGGATTTGTTCCACGGGCGCGCCCGTGATGATAAGCCCGTCGTACTTCTCGTTCTTCACCTCGTCAAAGGTTTTGTAGAAGGAAAGTAAGTGGTCCTTACTGGTATTTTTGGTTTCGTGCGATTGAATACGCATTAAGGTAAGTTCAATTTGCAACGGAGTATTCCCCAAAATGCGGGAAATTTGCGTTTCCGTTTCAATTTTTTTGGGCATTAAGTTCAAAAGAACAATGCGAAGGGGTCGGATGTCCTGCGTCATTGCGCGCGTTTCGGTCATCACGAAAATATTCTCCCCCGCCAAGGTTTGCACCGCAGGTAAGTCGTTGGGAATTTTAATGGGCATACCGCACCTCCTTTAAATTTTTTGTTTTTTCAAGTAATAATCCGCTTATACGTTTTCTAACGCTTGGGCTACGTCCGCAATCAAGTCGGAAGCATCTTCCAAGCCTAAAGACATTCTTACCATATCGGGAAGAACGCCGCAAGCAACCAATTCCTCGTCACTTAACTGACGGTGGGTTGCGGTTGCGGGGTGCAAACAGCAACTGCGCGCGTCTGCAACGTGCGTTTCAATGGCAATCATTTTAAGCGCCGCCATAAAGCGGGAAGCCGCTTCCCTGCCGCCTTTTACGCCAAAGGAAATAACACCGCAAGTGCCGTTGGGCATATATTTATCCACCAAAGCCTTATCCTTATACGAAGCAAGGCCGGGATAGTTTACCCAACCGATTTTGGGATGGCTTTCAAGGAAAGTAGCAACCGCCATACCGTTTTCCGCATGGCGCTTCATACGAACGTGCAAACTTTCTAAGCCTAAGTTTACGTAGTACGCCGTCATGGGGGCGCAAGTAACGCCTAAATCGCGCATGAGCTGTGCGGTAGCCTTAGTAATATATGCGCCCGCCTGCCCAAATTTTTCCGCGTAGGTGATACCGTGATAGCTTTCGTCGGGCGTGCAAAGGCCGGGGAATTTATCCGCGTAAGCAAGCCAGTTAAAATTACCGCTATCTACGATAGCGCCGCCAACCGAACTGCCGTGGCCGTCCATATATTTGGTGGTTGCGTGCGTTACGATATCCGCGCCAAAATCAAAGGGGCGGCAATGCACGGGCGTGGGGAAGGTGTTATCGATAATCAAAGGAACACCGTTTTTATGCGCCACGCGCGCGAATTTTTCAATATCCAAAGTGATAAGCGCGGGGTTTGCAATGGTTTCCCCAAACACGAGCTTGGTGTTGGGGCGGAACGCTTTTTGCAATTCTTCTTCGCTTGCTTCGGGGGAAACGAAGGTTACGTCAATCCCCATTTTACGCATGGTTACGTTAAACAGGTTAAAGGTGCCCCCGTAAATTGCCGAACAGGAAATAAAGTGATCGCCCGCCGTGCAAATATTAAATACCGCAAGGAAGTTTGCCGCCATACCCGAGGAGGTCATCATTGCCGCAGAGCCCCCTTCAAGCGCGCAAATTTTAGCCGCAACGGTATCTACCGTGGGGTTTTGCAAGCGCGAATAGAAATATCCGCTTGCCTCCAAATCAAACAGTTTCCCCATCTCCTCGCTACTTTCATAGCGGAAGGTGGTGCTTTGAATAATGGGAATTTGACGAGGTTCGCCGTTCCCGGGCGTGTAGCCCCCTTGTACGCATACGGTACCGATACCTTTCTTTTCCATAGCTATATTCTCCTTAAAAAGTTAGATTAAACGGTAAAATCTACGGCCACGCTGCTTTCTACCACCGCGTGCATATGTTTTTTCACCACCGAAACGTGGTATTCATCCGCTTGGTAAGCATCCAGCGCGGCGAAATCATCCAATAAAACGGTTAAATGAATATCGTACGAGCGGTGGGAATGCAATTCGTCCACACCCACTTGAATGCCGCGAAGCATAGGCACGTTGCCCTGCATGGAAAGAAGCACTTCCTTCGCCTTTTCCACACTTTCGCCTTGTTTTAATTTAAAACATACTACGTGTTGTACCATAATATTCTCCTTTACTCCCCTTTCATTTTTCCGTTTACGAAAGCTTGTAATTCGGTTAAGCGTTCGGGGGGTAAGGCGGGCGTACCCGCCAGGGGGTTTTGTATCCCCAATTTTTCGTATTTTTGAAAGCCCATGGTGTGAAACGCCAACAGTTCGTATTCCTTTATGCAAGTAAACCCACGAAGAAGATCCACGTAGGGCGCAAGATGTTCCTTGCTATCGTTGACGTGTGGAACCACCACGGTACGTACCACGGTGGGTACGCTTTCTTTTTCTAAAAAGCGCAAGGTTTCCATTACGGGGGAAATAGAACCGCCCGCATAGGCTTGATATTCCTTTTCGCTTGCAAATTTTACGTCCAAAAGCACGGCTTGCGCGCCTTTTAACACTTGCTTTGCGGAAGCGGTTAAGGGCGCGGAACCCGAAGTATCCACCACGTAACGGATATTACGCGGGCGCAACAGTTCGGTAAGTTCTTTTAGAAAGTCCGCTTGCAAAAGGGGTTCGCCACCGCTAAAGGTAACACCCCCCGTTTCCTTAAAGTAAGGAAGGTAACGGGTAATTTTATTCAGCAGCTCCGCCGCCGTATAGGGCGCGCCTTTGGCGTTCCACGTATCGGGGTTATGACAGTAGGCGCAACGCAAGGGACACCCCACGAAGAAAATTCCGTAGCGAAGCCCTGCCCCGTCCACCGCCGCCAAACTTTCAAACGAATGAACGTATCCAACCATTACATTTTTTCGTGGAAGGTACGCGAAATTACTTCCAACTGCTTATCTTTGGTCAGTTTATTAAAGTTTACCGCGTAACCGCTAACGCGAATGGTAAGCGAAGGATATTTTTCGGGATGTTCCATTGCGTCGATGAGTTTATCGCGGTTTAATACGTTTACGTTTAAGTGATG
>JAZUCI010000155.1:0-1558 GCA_045639045.1 Christensenellaceae bacterium | reverse complement strand
GCGTAGGACGTGGGGTCCCAAGCGGTATATCCGCGCGCTTCAAAGGTAGCGCGAAGCCCCCCGCTGGGAAAGCTGCTGCCATCCGTTTCCCCTTTAATTAAGGTTTTGCCCGAAAATTTTAAAATGGGCGCGCCTTCGTTGTTTTCTAAAAAACTATCGTGCTTTTCGGCGGTAACGCCCGTTAAGGGTTGAAACCAATGGGTAAAGTGCGTTGCGCCAAGTTCCACCGCCCAATCCTTCATTTCGTTTGCTACCACGTTAGCGATTTCCAAGGTTAAGGGTTGATTGTTTTTAATGCAATCCTTAAGCGCTAAATAGGTTTCACGGGGCAAGCGCTGCTGCATAACCGCATCCCCGAACACGTATTTGCCAAAGGAAGATAAAATGATGTTTTCCGCCATGGTTTGCCCCCTATTTTTTCTTTTTCCGTAATTATATCACGCGCGTGAAGGAAATGTCAATCAAACGGAAAACAAAAACCCGCCCCACACGAAAATTCGTGCGGGGCGGGCAGGTTTTACCTATAACCTTTTATCCGTTAGGATAAATTAGCCGATGGTAATGGAGGAAGGATTGAGCAGAGTTCCGTCCGTTAAAGCGAATTGCAACAAGTTAGCAGGTTCGGTGAACCAAGTTTGCCAACCTGCGTGGGAAGGTTTAACAACGAAGTAACCGGTTAAGGTACCCATATTATCGTCTACGTGAACGATATCGCTAGATTGGGTTGCGGGGCAAATTGCCACGTTATCCACCCAAACGTATACGCGAAGTTCCTTAATGGAGCCGTCTTCGTTCAATACGTCCTTCACTTGGTAGGAGAAGGTGTGTTCGGTACCCGTTAACCAGTCGTTATGGATAAGGAACACGTCGGTGCTTACTCTGCCAAGGCCGTTACCGCTGTTGTGAATCCACCACATTTCGCCACCACGTTTAGCGGGAACACGGAAGGACATTGCACCCCTATCGGCACCCCACCAAGTGTTGTTGGTAGAAGTACCGCGCAAGGGAACGAAGAACATTTGATCCGAAGCCGCGTTAATCTTGAAGGTTACGTTTACACGCGCGTTGTATACGGTGTAGTTTTGTAAGATGCGTTTATTCCAAGTACCCGTTTGTACCAAGTTATCCGTAGTGCCGATTTCAATATCCTTCGCGCCAACTTTTACGCCGTTTACCTTGTAGGTTAAGGTCATCGTACCGAATACGGTAGCGGTGTAAGAAGCGGTATCATTGGTAATATCGGTTACTGCATACGCGCCGTAGCTTGCAGAACGAACAAGGTGCGCAGTTAAGTTTTCACCCGTAACCTTGTGCGTTGCGGTTGCCGTGGGAAGGGTAAACGCGGTACCGATGGTTGCCTTGGATACGCCCGTTGCGGTAAAGGTTACGTCTTCAGCCAAAAGTTCGATTACTTCAATGGTTGCGGTTACCTTGTACGATTTATATCCTTCTTTTACGAAGCGGATTTCTAATTCGTACGAACCTAACGTAGAAGTGGAGAAGCTTTCGGTTAAAAGCGCGCCCTTGTAGTAGTATTCAACGGTTACGCCGCTCATGT
>JAZUCI010000154.1:0-5003 GCA_045639045.1 Christensenellaceae bacterium | reverse complement strand
TGGTTTCTTCCCCCGTGTTTAGTATCGTGTTCGTTATTGCGGCGGTAACCTTCGTGTACTTTACCGAACTTGGCTCGGTGGGGTCGTTTATCGCCATCACGCCCCCCGCAATTTTGTACGCGGTGCGTTTAATCGTTTCGTACGGCGCGTATAACGCTCCTTTGGTGGCGCTCATCGTTGCGTATGCGTGCGTTATGCTTTCTATGGTGTTGGTTTACGGGGCGCACCACCAAAACCTATACCGTTTATTCCACGGGCAAGAACATCCCACTTCCATTAAGGCGATGCTGAAAAAGAAGCCCAAGGAAGAAACCGAAAATCAACAGTAAAAACAACTTTTTATGAACGCGGAAATTATCCGCGTTCTTTTTTTTGCTCTTTACCTTTTGGCTTTCATCTTTCGTTCCACGGCTTGTTTGTTTTCTTTTTTCGCGATAAATCGGCATATATTTCTTTTCCCCGCCATACAATACCGTAGGCAGAAAGGGGAGGTTTCTATATGCAAGAATTTGATTTATACGGGGATATCGCTCACCGCACGGGTGGGGAACTTTATATCGGTGTTGTGGGGCCCGTAAGAACGGGCAAATCCACCTTTATTTCCCGTTTTATGCAAAGTATGGTGCTTCCGAATATGGAAGAAAGCGAAAAAAAGAAGATGGCGGAAGATTTCCTTCCCCAAAGCGGTACGGGTAAAACCGTAACTACTACCGAACCCAAGTTCGTGCCTACCGAAGGGGCACATATTTCCTTTGGTAACGGCGGTAGGGCGAAGGTGCGTATGATCGACTGCGTCGGCTACTTGGTAAACGGCGCGCTGGGTAGCGAGGAGGAGGGCGCCCCCCGCATGGTCAAAACCCCGTGGCAGGAGCAGGAATTACCCTTTACTACGGCGGCGGAAATGGGTACGCGCAAGGTGATTGCAGAGCATTCCACCGTGGCGGTTTTGGTTACTACGGACGGCACTTTTACGGATATTCCCCGCAGCGCGTATCAAGAAAGCGAGGAAGCCGTTGCGCGCGAATTACAGGCGGCGGGGAAGCCCTTCGTCATCCTTTTGAATACACAGTTCCCCGAAGGGGAAAGCGCCCGTTCCTTGCAAGCCGAACTCGCGCAAAAATACGGGGTTCCCGTTTTGGTAAGCGCGGTTTTAAGCGCGGGGAAGGAGGATTTTACACAAATTTTACAACGGCTTTTATACGAATTTCCGCTTACCCAAGTGGAATTCACCCTGCCCGCGTGGTTACAAGCGTTGCCTCAGGATCATCCCGTAATTGCGGAACTGATTTCTTCGGTAAAAGGGGTGGCGGAACGCGTGGAAAAGATGAAGGATTATACCGTATTTGAAAGCGTTTTAGGGGGCGATTGCCCGCTATGTTCCCCCGCAATTCGGGAAGTAAGCCCATCTACGGGTAGCGCCGTTTTCGCCCTTTCCGCAAAGGAAGGCTATTTCTACCAAGTGTTAAGCGAAACGTGCGGGGAAGATTTAACGAACGAATTTGATTTGCTTACCTACTGTAAAAATTTATCGGTGGCAAAACGGGAATATGAAAAATTAAAATACGCCCTTACCGAAGTGGAAGCGGAAGGCTACGGCGTGGTGGTTCCCGGGGTGGAAGAACTTACCTTGCAACCCCCCGAAATTGTAAAACGCGGCGGGGGATACGGCGTAAAACTGAAAGCAACCGCCCCCAGTTTGCACGTTATGAAGGTGGACGTATCCACCGAAATTAGCCCCATCGTTGGCACGGAAGAACAATCCCGCGAAATGGTGCAATATTTAACCGAACGGCTGGAAAGCGATCCTTCCGCCGTGTGGGAAACCAAACTGTTTGGCAAAACGTTACACTCTATGATGGCGGAAGGGATGGAAGGGAAAATTACCGCCATGCCCTTTGATACTCGCAAAAAAATGCAAAAAACGGTATCGCGCATCGTAAACGAAGGCAAAGGCGGCGTGCTTTGCATCCTTCTTTAAGAAAGTGTATATCATCCCAAATTCCCAGCGAGCCGTGCATAACTCGTTTCTACGCTTTTTTAATAAAAAATAGGAATTGATGTTGTCCTTATTCTTGGCTCTACCTAATAGGGGAGCTATTGGTAAAGCCTACCGAACTAAGGTGGGCTTTTTTCTTGCCAAAAAATAAAAAAAGTATTGAAAAACCGCGCGTTTTATTGTATAATAATAAAGCGTTCGCACCGCGTACGCCAAACGTAAGAAAAAACGAAAATGGGGGAGTGGCTATGAAACCCTTACAACATTACCAAAACGTGCAAAACGAAATGAAAACGTGGGTAGATGAAAGTATGCGCCCCCGCTATCACTTTACCGCGCCCGCGGGTTTTATCAACGATCCCAACGGCTTTACCGTTTATAACGGTAAGTATCAACTGTTTTACCAAGCAAGGTATGAAAACTGTGTGGGTTGGGGGCATGCGGAAAGCGCGGATTTGGTGCATTTTACACACTTGCCCCTGGCTATTTTTCCCAGCGAGTCGTACGATAAGGATGGGTGCTGGTCGGGTGGAGCGATAGAAAAAGATGGCAACTTATACCTACTTTACACGGGGCAAAACAACGCAACCGATCTTAAACCCCAAAGGGAGGCGCAATGCTTGGCCCTTTCCACGGACGGGGGCGTAACCTTTACGAAAGTGAAAGAAAACCCCGTAATTCCCCCCGAACTGCTTACGGGGGATGCTTCCGGCGCGGATTTTCGCGATCCTTCGGTATGGAAACGTGGGGAAAACTACTACGCGGTGGTGGGGAATAGCAAAAACAGCGCGTGGAAGGGGCAAGCGCAACTGTTTACTTCCAGCGATTTAATCCACTGGCAATACGTGGGCGTTATGTACGAAAACCCCAACCTTGGCGCAATGTGGGAATGCCCTTCCTTCTGCCCCGTGGATGAAAACACGGATTTACTTGTAATGTCCCCCATAGACGTACCCGTTAGTGGGCACGATTATCACAACAGCCGCAGTACGGTATATCTAATCGGCAAACTGAACTACGAAACGGGTAAGTTCACCCCCCGTAAGATAGGGGAAATTGACCACGGCAAGGATTTTTACGCCGCGCAAGTAACCCGTGGGATAGATGGAACCCCCACCTTAATCGCGTGGATGGCGAACTGGGAAAGGGAATACAAAACCGAACGGCCTTTCGTGGGTTTTGCCAACAACTTTACCTTGCCCCGCCGTTTGGAAATTAAAAAGGACGAACTATTGCAATTCCCCACGCAAGGGGTGGAAAACGCTTTCCGCCGAACGAAGGTAAAAACGTTCACCGTAAACGGTGAAAGTAAGGCGGATGCAGACTTTTTCGGCACCGTGCAACGCTTAAAATTGCAAGCGGATATGAAAAACGCAACCGCGTTCACCCTAAAAGTGTTTGCGGGCGGGGAAACCGAAACTATCCTTTCGTACGATAAAATTACGGGTGTTTTCACCGTGGATAATTCCAAAAGCGATTACCCAACGAAGGGGGAAAACCGCGAACGCGTAAGGGAAGGGGTTCGTACCGTTCCCGTGGCTTGCAATGGCAACACGCTGGCGATAGACGTGTTTTTGGACGTAAATACGGTAGAAGTGTTCACGCAGGACGGCAAAGTGGCTATGTCCACAATGTCCTTTAATTGCCCGGAAAAACCCCAAGTGCTGTTTAGCGCGGAGGGAGAAGTAAAATTACAGGTGGAAAAATATGAATTTCAATAAACCAACGCTGGTGGTTGCCAGCGCAAACGCGCATAAATTACAAGAAATTGCGGAAATTTTAACCGAATACGAAATTTTATCTATGAAAAACGCAGGTTTTACCGCGGACGTAGAAGAAACGGGGCAAACCTTTGAAGAAAACGCAATCTTAAAGGCAAGTACGGTGGCAAAAGCCCTAAACTTGCCCGCGTTAGCGGATGATAGCGGCTTGATGGTAGATGCCCTTAATGGCGCGCCCGGGGTGTATAGCGCGCGATATAGCGGTGTGCACGGCAACGATAAAGCAAACAACCAAAAACTGCTGTTAGACCTTGCAAGCGTAGAAAAAAAAGACCGCACCGCCCGTTTTTGCACGGTGGTTGCCCTTTGCTATCCCGATGGCAAAACGGTTACGGCGCTTGGGCAAACCGAAGGGGAAATTTTGTTCGCCCCCGAAGGGGAAAACGGCTTTGGCTACGACCCCATTTTTTACAGTTACGATTTGGGCAAAAGTTTCGCCCTTGCCACGGCGGAAGAAAAAAACGCGGTTAGCCACAGATACCGCGCGCTTATGAACTTAAAACAAAAGGTGCAATTATGAAAACGTTCCTTCTTCTTTCGGATACCCACGGCAATATTGCCGCCGTGGAAAAGCTTGCCCCCATTATGGCGGAAGCGGATTACGTCATCTTTTTGGGGGATGGCCTTCGCGATTTATCCCGCTTTGCTTTGGGGCAAAAGGATAAATTCCGCCTTGCGGAAGGGAATTGCGATTTCTTTTCTTCGGGGGAAAAGGAAGGCTTTATGGAAGTGGAAGGGGTAAAACTGATGTTTTGCCACGGGCACCGCTACGGGGTAAAACGGGGTTTAACCGATCTTCTTGCCCGCGCAAAGGAAGAAAACTGCGCCTTAGCCCTTTACGGACACACGCACGAAGCCCGTATTGATAGGATGGACGGCGTTACCTTAATCAACCCCGGCAGCATGACGAAGTTCACCGCAAAACCTTCGTATTGCTATTTAGTTTTGCATCAAGGAAAAATAACTGCACAAATCGTTGAAATATTTTAAAAAATGACTAAAAAACGTTTGACATTACCCTTGTAATTTGATATAATAGCCGAGCGTTGAGTTAGTGTTTGCGGGTGTAGTTCAATGGTAGAATTCCA
Organism: Christensenellaceae bacterium; assembly: GCA_045639045.1. GTDB lineage: Bacteria > Bacillota > Clostridia > Christensenellales > Borkfalkiaceae > SIG402. Next base: position 138 of record JAZUCI010000154.1, on the reverse strand, counting down.
GCCTTCCAAGCTGGCTGCGTGGGTCCGATTCCCATCACCCGCTCCACTTTTAAAAAGGGTGTGGAAAATGCCAAATGTGTCTGTAGCTCAGTTGGATAGAGCATCGGCCTTCTAAGCCGAGGGTCAGGGGTTCGAATC
>JAZUCI010000153.1:0-7174 GCA_045639045.1 Christensenellaceae bacterium | reverse complement strand
ACATAGGCGCAATATACTTTTTTGGGCGTGAACCGAACGCGCGCTTGCGGATAACACCGCCGCGTCTATTACGAAATTATTAAAAAACACCGTTTCTGCGTATACGACCATACCTTCCCCCGCGAAATTTTCGTAGGGTTATCCTATCATATGCAGAAAGGGTGGAAAAAAGAAAAAAAAGGGGAAAAAAGCCCCTTTTTGTTTGTAAACGTTCATTTGCAATAAAAGACGCCCGTGGCAAAGCACGGGCGCAAGATTAAGTAAGTTTAAGAAAACAGATTTACGAAGAAATCCTTTACGTACGTGGTCGGGAACATATCCCCCAACATAAACAGTACGGTTGCAAATACGGTAATGCCGATGCACGTCCACATAAAGCGGCTGGGCTTTTCCTTGTAAATAAACAAAGCAAGCAAGGTGGAAAATACGATAGTACCGCCCGACGTGATGGGGTAAAGCACCGAAGAAGGAACTTTATCCGCGCAGTATTGTTGCATCAGGTTTGCAACGCGCGAAATAACGGCGTAGCCGAACAAAGCAATCAGCGCCCATTTTTTACCAATGAGTTTGAGCGAGCCGAGTTCTTCGTTTCTAACTTCCTTCTTTCTAAAGAACACGCTAAGGAACACCAAGGAAGCAACGCCTGCGGTACAAAGCCCTTGCAACGCCATATAATCGTACAACGGGGAAACTTTCCAACCCCAAACCTTGGGCGCGTTGCCTTGAATAGAGCCAAGCACGCTGGTTAAGCCGTTTAAGAAGAACGCGATAAACGAAAGAATTAATAAAGCCACGAGGGCGCTTCTAAGACGTTTTTCCGCTTTCACTTGCCCTTCTTCCTTTTCTTCGTGCGCGGAAGATTTATCAAAGGAGGACATAATCAGCGAACCCGTTAAAATGATAAGGCCTAACAGCTTTAAGTCCGAAAGCACTTCGCTGTACATAATGATGCCGAAAATATAGGGAAGCATCATACCGCCCAGCATCATAAATACGCTGTAAAAAGACACTTTACCGTAAGAAAGAATCGCAATGGAGTTAATGGTGGAAAGAACCCCTACGATTGCTACCGCCAAGGATACCAAGAAGGAAACCAAGGTGAATTCCAACGTAAAGCCGGACATAACGAGGAACAACAAAAAGGACGTCGTTCCCATGCAAATGGAAAAAGCCATGCTGGAAGTCATATTCTTTTTGGTGTGCTTTTGATACAGTTTCATCATGCAGAACTGACCGGCAAAGCCAAGCGCCGCCAAAACCGCGATTACGTAATTGATCATAACGTTTTTCTCCCTGCCCCACCGTTTTTGGTGTGGCACAACTGAAAGTATATTTTATTTTATAAAATAAGTCAACGAATTTTCCACCTTTTTTCAAAAAATAGAAAAAAGACTTTTTTTATATGGGAATTTTCCCGATTTTTTATAAAAAAACCGCCCGATGCTTTTGGCAAAGGGCGGTAAAAAATACGATTACAGTTCTAAAAGGCTTGCCTTTAATTTTTCCACCAATTCGGTGTACTTTTCAATTTTTTGCTTTTCGGCGTCTACCAAATTCTTGGGCGCTTTTGCCATAAAGCCTGCGTTGTTCAGCTTACCGTTAGCGCGGGCAATTTCCCCTTCCGCGCGGGTAAGTTCGGCAGTAATGCGGGCGCGTTCCTGTTCTACGTCCACCAAATCACCCATGGAAATATACAGTTCTGCTAAGGGGGTTACCATGGACGCGGTACGTTCGGTAAGCGCTTCCTTACTTGCGATATAGGATACTTCCCCAACGCCTGCCAAGCGGATTAAGTATTCCTTGGCGTTTTCCATCGCGCGTTTTTTATCCGTTACGATGAATACGTTCAGTTTTTTGGAAGGAACTACGTTGTAGCGCGCGCGAAGATCGCGAATACCGCGAATCATATCCATTACGCTTTCCATCGTTGCGGCATCCTTTTTCAAGGCGGGCTTTGCAACGTACTTGGGATATTCCTGAAGCATAATCGTTCCCTTGGTTTTGGGAAGATTTTGATAAATTTCTTCGGTAACGAAGGGAATAAAGGGGTGCAACAGTTTTAAAGTTTCGCGCAAAACGTGAACGAGTACGCTGCAAGTTGCAACGCGTTTTTCGTTATCGTCCCCGTACAAAGCGGACTTGGTAAGTTCAATGTACCAATCGCAGAAATCACTCCACATGAAATCGTAAAGTTTCGCGCAAGCGTTTCCAAGTTCGTACTTGTTCATGTTCAAAATTACGGTTTTTGCGGTTTCGTTTAAGCGTTGCAAAATCCATTTATCCGCCATGGAAAGTTTGATATCCGCAATATCCTTCAGCTTCACCTTTTCGGCGTTCATCATTACGAAACGCGAAGCGTTCCAAATTTTGTTCATGAAGTTACGGCAGCCTTCCAGCTTCTTTTCGGAAACACGGGTGTCGCCGCCCGCGGCAATGCCGTTTAGAAGGGAGAAACGCAAGGTATCCGCGCCGTATTTGGAAATTACTTCCAAGGGGTCGATACCGTTGCCAAGGGATTTACTCATCTTTCTACCCTGCTCGTCGCGAACGATGCCGTGAATCAGTACGTCCTTAAAGGGAATATGCCCCATATGTTCGATACCGCTAAAAATCATACGCGCTACCCAGAAGAAGATAATGTCGTACGCGGTAACTAAAACGGTGGTGGGATAGAAATATTTTAAATCTTCCGTTTCTTCGGGGAAGCCCAGCGTGGAGAAGGGCCAAAGCGCGGAGCTGAACCAGGTATCCAACACGTCCTCGTCCTGCTTGATATGCGTACCGCCACACTTGGGGCATACGGTGATATCTTCCTTGGAAACGGTCATTTCCCCACAGGTTTCGCATGTGAACGCGGGGATACGGTGCCCCCACCAAAGTTGACGGGAAATACACCAATCCTTGATGTTTTCCATCCAGTTATAGTAAATTTTGGTGAAACGGTCGGGAACGAATTTCAAGCTTTTTTTCTTAACCACCGAAATTGCGGGGGTGGCAAGGGGTTGCATTTTTACGAACCATTGCTTACTTACAAGGGGTTCTACGCTACTGTTACAACGGTAGCAATGCCCAACGTTGTGTACGTGCGGTTCGATTTTTTCTAACGCGCCTGCGGCTTTGAAATCTTCTACCAGCTTTTTACGGCATTCGTAACGGTCCATACCTTGGTATGCGCCGCATTTTTCGTTCATCGTGCCGTCGTCGTTCATAACGCGAATCATTTCCAAGCGGTGGCGAAGCCCCACTTCAAAGTCGTTCGGATCGTGCGCGGGGGTAATTTTTACCGCGCCCGTACCGAATTCCATATCTACGTAAGAATCCGCAACCACGGGGATGGGTTTATTGATTAAGGGCAGAATTACGTTTTTGCCCACTACGTCCTTATATCTGGGGTCCTTGGGGTTTACCGCAACCGCCGTATCCCCGAAATACGTTTCGGGACGGGTGGTGGCTACCACCAAATAACCGCTGCCGTCTTCGTAAGCGTAACGAAGGTGCCAGAAATTAGACGCGTCCTCGCTATATTCTACTTCCGCATCCGAAAGGGCGGTTTTACAGTCCGGACACCAGTTGATGATGCGGTTGCCTTGGTAAATTAAGCCCTTTTCGTAAAGGTTTACGAAAACTTCCCTTACCGCCCTACTGCAACGGTCGTCCATCGTGAAGGCTTTTCTGGACCAATCGCAAGAAGAGCCTAAATGGCGAATTTGTTCTTCAATACGGTTGCCGTACTTATTTTTCCAATCCCAAGCGCGCTGTAAAAACCCTTCGCGGCCTACTTCTTCCTTGGTTAAGCCTTCTTCTTCCTTAATTTTTTGCACTACCTTTACTTCGGTAGCGATGGAAGCGTGGTCCACCCCGGGAAGCCACAAGCAAGCGTAACCTTGCATGCGTTTAAAACGAATTAACGCGTCTTGCACGGTTTGGTTTAACGCGTGCCCCATGTGTAATTGCCCCGTGATGTTTGGCGGGGGCATAACGATGGTGTACGGCAGTTTGTTTTTATCGGGTTTTGCCGTAAAATATCCCTTTTCTTCCCACTCGCGGTAAATGCGTTCTTCAAATTCCGAAGGGGTATAGGTTTTTGCCATATCCATAGTGCTTTCTCTCCTAAAATTTCGGTAAAAACATAAGTTGACCAATTAAAAATGCGTGTACCAAAAAGTATAGCATTTTTTCCTTTTGTTGTCAACCGCCTTGCAGCGAACATAGAATATATTATCAATTTTTTTTGGAGTGACACTATCATGAAACGATTTTTCGTAATTGCGTTAACCCTTTTTATGCTGGTTCTTCCCCTTTCCGCTTGCGGAAAAACGGGAAATACGACCACCGTGAAGGTGTGCGAAGTAACCCACTCGGTATTCTACGCGCCCCTTTATTACGCCGTAAACGCGGGCTATTTTACCCAAGAAGGCATTCAAATTGAGCTAACCAACGGGGGTGGCGCGGATAAATGTATGACCGCCCTACTTTCGGGGGATGCGGACGTTGGTTTTATGGGGCCCGAAAGCGCCATTTACGTGTACGAAGCGGGCAAAAGCGACTACGCGCAAGTGTTTGGGCAACTGACCAAACGGGACGGCAGTTTTTTGGTTTCCCGCAAGGCGGAACCCAATTTTAAGTGGACGGATTTAGCGGGCAAAACGGTAATCGCGGGGCGGCGCGGAGGCGTGCCCGCCATGACCTTTGAATACGTATGCAAAAACAACGGGCTGATTAACGGCAGTAATGTAAACTTAAATTTGGACGTAGCCTTTAATATGATGGCGGGCGCGTTTGAAGGGGGGCAAGGGGATTACGTTACCCTGTTCGAACCCACCGCAAGCGAATTTGAAGCCGCGGGGAAAGGGCATATCGTGGCAAGCGTGGGGGCGGAAAGCGGGGAAATCCCCTATACTTGCTTTATCGCCAAGAAAAGTTGGCTGAAAAAGCAAGAAAAAACGGCGGAAAAATTCCTACGCGCAATTTACCGCGCCATTTACGATATGCAAACCAAGTCCTCCCTGGAAATCGCGCAAAAACTGTTGCCTTCCTTTGCGGGAACGGACGTAGAATCCCTAAAAACGGCGGTAGAAAGTTACCTTGCCATTGACGCGTGGTGTAAAAATATGGCGATGACCGAATCTTCCTTTATTCGCTTGCAAACGGTTATGATGAGCGCGGGGGAACTGGAAGAATACACTTCCTACACCGCCATCGCGAATAACGCGCTGGCTGAAAAACTGTACGCGGAGTTCTTCCCCGCGTAAACGAACGAAAAAGAAAAACACAGGGGAAAAAGTATGAAAGAACTGATGAAGATGGAGGGGATTTCCCTAACCTACCACACGAAAACCAGCGAAACGGAGGCGTTAAAAGACTTGCGGTTTTCCCTGTTTGAAGGGGAATTCGTGGCAATCGTAGGACCTTCGGGCTGTGGAAAAACTTCCGTTCTTTCGGTGATTGCGGGGCTACTTGCCCCCACCGAAGGAAAGGTTACTTTTCCCCTAAAAGGGGAAAGCAAAAATTATATCGGCTATATGTTGCAAAAAGACGAACTTTTCCCTTGGCGCACCATATGGAAAAACGTGATTTTGCCTTTGGAAATTCGCGGCGCGAAAACCGAAGAAAACTTAAATTACGTTTCCCTTTTACTGAAAAAATACGGGCTTTACGATTTTAGGAACTACTTCCCTTCCCAACTTTCGGGTGGGATGAAGCAACGGGCCGCCCTAATTCGCACCCTTTCCTTGCGCCCCGAACTTTTGCTGTTAGACGAGCCTTTTTCCGCTTTGGACTACCAAACGCGCTTAAGCGTATGCGACGACGTGTACGCGATTATCAAAAGCGAGAAAAAAACCGCCCTTTTGGTTACGCACGATATTGGGGAGGCAATTTCTACCGCAGACCGCGTAATCGTGCTTTCGGGTAGGCCCGCGCGCATCAAAAACGCGTATACGCTAAATCAACCCTTAAATCTATCCCCGCTTGCTAGGCGGGAAAATCCCCTGAACAAGCGGTGGTTCGACCTTATTTGGAAGGAGTTACACGAAGGATGAAAGAAAAAAGAAAAAACGTAAGCAAACAGCACGCCGCCTTTTTAAGGGCGCAAAAAAAGAAAAGCGCGCTAGTCACCCTTTGCCGTATAGGTATTCTGCTTTTTCTTTTGGTCATTTGGGAAGCGCTTACGCGCGCCCACGTGATGGACGCGTTTATTACCAGTAGCCCCACGCGGATTTTATCCACAATGAAAAGTTTGTTTTCGGAGCAAGGGTACCTAAAACACATCGGCGTTACCTTGTACGAAACGCTGTTGGGCTTTGCGGTTGCCACCCTGCTTGGCACTTTGATTGCCGTAGGGCTTTGGTGGTCTACCGCCCTAAAACGCGTATTCGAACCCTACCTTGTGGTGCTGAACAGTTTACCCAAAATTGCGCTTGGCCCCGTGATTATCGTATGGTTTGGCACGGGCATGAAATCCATCGTGTTTATGACCGTTTTAGTAACGGTTATCGTTACGATTATGACCATGCAAAACGGCTTTAGCGAAGTGGAAGAAGGGAAGGTGTTTTTAATGCGTTCCCTTGGGGCGAAAAAGGGGCAAATTTTTACCAAATTAGTGGCGCCCGCCGCCCTTCCTTCCTTTATTTCCATGCTAAAAATTAACGTGGGGATGAGTTGGATTGGCTCCATCATGGGGGAATATTTGGCAAGCCGCGCGGGGCTTGGATACCTAATCGTTTACGGCGGGCAGGTGTTTAAGTTAGACCTTGTAATGGCGGCAACCGTTACCCTTTGCGCCTTGGCGGGCGGTATGTATTTTTTGGTGGCGGGAATTGAAAAACTGCTACTGAAAAAAATTGGCAGATAGTCTTTTTAACCAAAAAAAACCGTCTGAAAAGCGCTCTTCCCATAGGGATTTTTTAGACAAGATAAAAGACTAACGAAATTTTCGTTAGTCTTTTCATTTTTGCTTTGCAAAACACACGACGTTGCTTGCAAAGTATAGTGTGTGCTACACTTTTGAAAATTCCCCGTAAGGATTAACATCTCGATAAATTAGAATTTGTTAGTATCTATTACCATAAATTGATTTCGCTTTTTCAGTATATTTCTTTACGAACTCGGTCTTTGCGTTTGTATAAGCATCTCGATTATGCTCGTATTCTTTCCATAAAGAAATCTTTAATTT
>JAZUCI010000152.1:0-2686 GCA_045639045.1 Christensenellaceae bacterium | reverse complement strand
GGTCTAAAATGGATAGGGTTGCCGTTTTGCTTTCCCCTACCATGGTTACGCTGTTGTTTTCGTATGAGAAAAGGACGTCTGCGGGTAGCCACTTGGCAAACAAGGTTTGTTCCTTCCCGTTATATACGAATACCGTATCCGGAAACTGCACCCTGTTTGCTAAAGACGCAGGTTTTACCAAAACCGTTGCCGTTAGCGTTAAATCCAGATATCCGTGTTGGGTTAGGGTTAACGTTGCGGTTTGTTCGCCCGCGTTTACGCGCGCCGTGTTGCTTAACGTAACGGCCGCTTCGGGATAGGCTTCTAGCCCCAAAGCCGTGGCAGCGTGTTCTTTCCCATTATAGGTAGCGGTTACGTCCGCAAACGTAATACCCGTAAAAGTTAAGGGGGTTACTTCTAACGTGGTGGTAAAAGTTTGGGTAATATAGTTGGGATCGGTAATTACCGCGGTTGCCGTTACTTTGCCGGGTTCGGTTATGCGGTTATTCGTATAAGTAATTTTTGCCGAGGGGTAGGATGCAACGCCACTTAAATATACGCCGTGGGGGGCGCCGTCGAAAGGTACGCAAAGGGAGGGGAAGGATACGCCTTGGAATTGGGCGGGCGTTACCGTAAGGGTCGCGGTTAAAGTTTTTACTTTTTCATTTCCGCGATAAATGGAAATACTAACCGTTTTTTCGCCCACGTTACGAAGGGAGTTCCCCGAATAACGCACGCTATATCCTTCGGGAACGTTTTCCCACGTTAAGGAATGATTCGTGCCGTCGTAAGTAAACGATTGGCTCTCGAACACGATGGCGTTGAGCTTTTCTTCTTCCGAAAGCGAAGGAAGAACGGAAGGAATTACCGTGGGCGTTACGCTAGGCGTTACCGAAGGCGCTACGCTGGGGGTTGCCGAAGGCGTTACGCTAGGCGTTGCCGAAGGCGTTACGCTAGGCGTTGCCGAAGGCGTTACGCTAGGCGTTGCCGAGGGCGCTACGCTAGGCGTTATCGAAGGCGCTACGCTAGGGGTTACCGAGGGCGTTACGCTGGGAGAAACGGATGGCGCTACCGAAACGCTGGGCGTAGACGAAGGCAATGTGGAAGGTTTTGTGTTCCCCCCTTTCCCACAACCAACGAAGGAACATACCGATACCAAAATAATACATAATACCAAACAACAGGTGCGAATCTTCATAACTTTTTAAATGCCCGGAAAGCCGCGCACACCCCCTTATATTATTTCCATTTTTTATTATAACATAATAAAAATTCCCCGTCAAGTTAAAAAAGCAACAAAAACCCCTTTCCGCCACGGCGGAAATGGTTTTCTTTTTTAAGTTTTGTAATTTTATCGCTACGCTTGATCAGTTTTGCATTACTCACAAACGCAAATATTTGGTTATTGCGGTTGCACTTTGCCAACAGTAAACGCAGCAGAACGCAGTTTATACGGTTTCGTTATTTAAGTTCGGCCTTAATACGACGAACCCCCGACGAGGAGGATTGTTCCTTCGTAATTACGAAAGTGCCTAAATCGCCCGTGTTTTCTGCGTGGGGGCCACCGCAAATTTCCTTACTGTAAGCGCCCATGGTGTACACTTTTACCTTGTCGCCGTACTTGCTTTCGAAAAGCCCGATAGCGCCTGCGGCTTTCGCTTCTTCCACCGTCATTTCTTCCATGGTTACGGGTACTTTTGCTTGAATTGCTTCGTTTACGAAGGCTTCTACCGCGGTAATTTCTTCCTTGGTCATGGGGCGGCCGAAGTTAAAGTCAAAGCGCAAGCGTTCTGCGGTGATGTTGCTACCGCGTTGCGCGCAGTCGGGGCTTAAAATTTTACGTAAAGCCGCGTGCAAAAGGTGGGTTGCGGTGTGCAAACGGGTGGTTGCTTCCTGATTATCCGCCAAACCGCACTTAAAGTGCTGTTCGCTACCTGCGGCGGATTTGGCTTGGTGTTGTTGGAAGCACCCCTTAAACCCTTCGATATCCACGGTTAATCCCTTTTCCTTTGCAAGTTCTTGGGTGATTTCCACGGGGAAACCGAAAGTATCGTACAAACGGAATGCGGTTTGCCCGTCGATTTCCGCGCCTTGCAAACGGGAAACGGTACGTTCAAATTCCTTTAAGCCGCTTTTTAAAGTACGGCCGAATTTTTGTTCTTCCTTGGCAAGTTCTTCCAAGATTTTTTGCTTGTTTTCCACAAGTTCGGGGTATACGTTCGCGTATTTTTCCACGTAAACCGAAGCGATTTCACCCAAAGAACCTTCGGGTAAATCCAACTGACGTCCGTAACGAACGGCGCGGCGAATTAAACGGCGCAAAACGTAGCCTTGGTCCACGTTGGAAGGGGTAACGCCCTTTCTATCCCCTAAAATAAAGGTAGCGGTGCGCATATGGTCTAATACGATACGGAACGCCTTGGTAATTTCTTCATTTTCCCCGTAGGCTTTGCCCGTAAGGCTTTCAATTTTAGCGCGGGCATCCGCAAACAAATCCGTTTCGTACACGGAGTTTTTGCCCGTTAAGATGCAAAGGGTACGTTCTAAACCCATGCCCGTATCTACGTTTCTTTGCTTTAAGGGTTCGAACTTGCCTTCCGCATTTTTGAAGTATTGCATGAATACGTCGTTCCAAATTTCCATAAACGCACCGCAATCGCAAGAAGGATTACAACCTTCCGAACACTTTGCTTTACGGATAATATGC
>JAZUCI010000151.1:0-3391 GCA_045639045.1 Christensenellaceae bacterium | reverse complement strand
CGGAGTTAGAGCCAACCGACTGACGCCATGCGCTGTACTGACCAACGTTATCCATTGCTTTATTATCAGCCTTAAACGCATCTACCTTATCGATTAAGATAATGCTTGCATCCACACCCGAGGGAATCCAAGTAGCATCCGCGGAGGTTTTATATCTTACGCTGAAGGTGTAGTTGTAACCGCCTTGTAACGTACCAAGATCTCTAGCATACCAGCCGTTGGATTTATCTGCTGCACCAGTTACTGCAAGCGCGCCAGAGCCATCGTCCGTCATATAGTTTTCATCTTTGGAAACGCCAACGGATTTGTGTGCGTGCCATCCGTACCAATCTGCGATATCATCCGTAGCGAAATCGCCGTTAGCAACCAAGTTGCCCTTTTGTACGGCTTCGCCACCTTCTGCCGCAAAGTACATAACCATTTCCGCGCTGTATCCGCTATATACGTTGTTGGTCGCTATAAAGGTTACGGTGTAGTTACCCGAAGCATCCCACAAGGAACCGTTGGGTAAATCAATCAAGGAAACGTTGTCTGCAAGACCGATAACGTAGTCCCCGGTACTGTCAGAGAACACGGTTACCTTCACGTCTTCGGTAATTTCTTCCTTAACAATGCTGATACCGTCTACTTCATCGGCGATGTTATACGCTTTTACGTAGCCGTTTAAGTCGATGGGGTCTTTCATCGTAACGACGATGCGATTTTGTTCGGTAGAACCGCTATTGCCGTTTTGGTTTACAATTACGGGCGTTGCCTGTTCATCCGTAAGACCTTTAATGATTAACGTAAAGGTTTTTTCGCTTGCTTTGTAGTTTGCCGTTTCGGGAACGGAAAGAAGTACTTGATGGGTGCCAACTTCAACGTATTCGTTGTTGCCAACGATTAAGTGTTGTTGTTCCCCTTCAACCGATACGTCCAACTTTAAGGCGTCTACACCTTTTTCTTTGGTTTGAACGTCTTCACCAACCCAAACGGGGGTTGCTTTTTCGATGATGAATTCAATTTCTATGGGAATTTCTACAAAATCACGGTAAGTTACGAGAATGTTGTAGAGGTAAGAACCTGCTTCGGTTTCTTCGTCGTCAGATTCCCATGCCCATTCAATTCTGCTATCCCAAACGGGATCTGCGGGCTTATGCAAATCGCCATCGTAAACAACGGTAAACGCGGGCAGATTTGCTTCACAGTAAGCAATCAGTTCCTCTTCCGAAGCGAATAATGGTTTTTCTTCCCAAACTGCGTAATAAGTTGCGTTTGCCGTTACTTGAACTTCACCCGTAACAACAGCGCCTGCGTTATTCAACTTCCAACCTTTGAACAGATCGTTATCGGTATCTTGTAAAGTAGGAAGAACAACGGATTCCCCTTCCTTAACTTCAACGCCTGCATCAAAGTCTACCGCTTCGGTACCGTTCATAAGGGTTACCGTGTAGGTTTTAGGCGCAGGGGGTAACGTGGGCGCAACCGAAGGCGCAACGCTGGGCGTTACCGAGGGCGCAACGCTGGGTGCAACCGAAGGCGCAACGCTGGGCGCTACCGAAGGCACAACGCTAGGTGCAACCGAAGGCGCAACGCTGGGCGCTACCGAAGGCGCAACGCTAGGTACAACCGAAGGCGCAACGCTGGGCGCTACCGAAGGCGCAACCGAGGGTGCTACGCTAGGTGCAACCGAAGGTGTTATGCTGGTGGAAGGCTGAACGGATTGTATAACACTAGGTGTTGGCAACGGCGCATTATCGTTCGGGGTAAACCCGTGCGTAGTGAACGCGCCAATAGACAAGATTAGTGCCACAACCAGACCGATGGATAAGATCTTTTTAGCCATGTCAATTTTCTCCCTATCTTAAAATTTTATTTTGAATTGATTTAGCGCCACAACAAAGTTGTTGTTTGCGGACGGAAAACTGATTCAAATACGGATTTATTATATCATAATACTTTTCCCATGTCAATACGCCGTCCAACATTTTTTTGCCAAAAAACTGCGAAATAGTACCAGATTTTGCAATTTTCCACCCTTTTATATCAATTATCCTTCGCTTTTTTGTAAATTTATCACAAAATAATGCAAAAAGAAGAGCAAAACGCAGTAATAGAATATTCATTTTCCTTGAAAGAAATACGCACGGAGATTATTCCCCTACTCTTTCGGCAAAAGAACAAAAAAAACGACAAGCAAGGCGCCCGCCCCGCTTGCCGTAATTTATATGCGATTTTACGCGTAACTTACGCTTAATTTCTTACTTCGCCCCTTAAAATGTAAGGCAACGCGTCCGTTAGATCGGTAGCGCGCGAAGAACACAAAGGCGCAACGCCGCTTTGGTCAATATTACCCGTCGTTAAACCGATTACGTTATAACCCGCAAGCTTTAAGGATAAAACGCCCGCAGAAGAATCTTCAATACCCACGACTTTGGAAGGATCGGTAGCGTTTAAGCCGATGCGCGCAAGTTCGAAGAACAGCCAAGGATGGGGCTTTGCGCAAACTTCGCCAAGCGTACCCACTCTACCGCTTTTTTGGAACCCCGCATTGATAATACCATCGTAATAATTTTCGGGCGCACCCATATTTAATTTACGGAAGGCGGAAACGATTTCGGGCATTGCCTTATAATCCAAACCGCTGGTAACCAAACCGATTTTAATGCCGTTCGCTTTCACTTCACTTAAAAATTCTTTTAAGTGGGGTGCGGGCGTAAACGCATCTACGTTGCCGCGACCTTGCATAATTTCGTTCATTTCAAATTTAGTAATCGCGTGATAGTGTTCCATTGCTTCCGCAAGGGTTTTGCCTTGGGCGTATTTATTAATGCAGTATTGTAAGTGATCCGCCGTGGTGTGACCGCTTACGAAGGGAACGTCCGCATTTTCCAAGGAAAATTTGGGGTTACCCAACAGTTTTACTACCGTTTGTTCAATAATATAAATCCAAAACTCTTCGCTAGTAACGGTTGTTCCGTCCAAATCCATTAAAAGAACTTCCGCTTTGGGTTGATATTCCACTTCCTTAAAGGGATAGATAACGGGAAGCCCTAATTCACTTTTTACGTAGCAAAGCACGTGATCACCGTAATCAACGAATTCGGTTTTACCATCCTTAGGTACGTAAATACCGCGAACGCCGTTTTCTCCTTTTTTAAAGAAGCCTTCCCCACCAACGGGCTTTTCTTGCATCTTTCTAAAATCGCTCATAATTTTCTCCTAAAATTTGTCTAAATCTAATCGTTATTCACGATAAAAAACGGATACCGAATTCCGCTTCACGGTATGACGGGTAGCGGTTTTACCGCTAATCCACTCCTTAACGGGCGTTTTAAAGTCCACGCCGAAAGGTGAATCCTCCCCGTTAAACGCAACTATGACCGCATTATCCCCTTCCACACGGGCAAAC
>JAZUCI010000150.1:0-2251 GCA_045639045.1 Christensenellaceae bacterium | reverse complement strand
GGGCTTTTTTGTGGGATTTGGGGTTTTCTTTCCTTTTTTTCGTAAAAATTCCTCCCTTTTGGGGTGAAAAATTTTCCGTTGTGGGTAAAATTTGCCCCGATTTCCCGTTTTGGGGTAAAAGTTATTCCTTTTTCTCCCGCTCGGTAATGGAATATTCGTGTTTTTCGCTAATGATTACGCTTTCTTCCAAGCGTTCGGTAAGCGAAAGAATGGCATCCTTTACCGCGGTGGTTTCTTCCTTGCCTTCCACCACGTCCTTTACCAGTTCTGCGGCGGCAGACTGTAAGGCGGCTTCCGTTTTGTTTCGGTTTTCCCCCGTAAAAAATCGCTTGTAAAACACGTAGTAAACGGTGGCGCAGGTTCCCACCGAAAGGGCGCGTTTTGGCGTTAGCAGGGTAAGTGCCGTTTGGGTAAACAGCCCGTAAATAAAGGCAATGGCAAGCCCCAAAAGAAAGGGCAAAAACGTACGCGCCTTTTTGTTTGGCACGTAGCGCTTAACCGCTGCCGTTAAAACGAAGGCAATGCCACCCAAAAGCAAGGTGATAAGGTCGCTTTTAACTAACTTTTCCAGCATTTGATATACCGTCATGCTTCCTCCTAGGGGAAAGCGGACGGGTACGGCTAAAAAAGCGCGGAAAAACTATTCGCTTTTCGGTAGGCGCTAAACCGAACGCGCTTGTGGTCCTTCTTGATATAAAACCGTTGCACCATTTTTCTGCTTTCCCCCCTATGTTTACCCGCTTGCAATCGAGCGTACTACCATCCTACCACCCAAAAACGCGAATTGCAAGGTTTAGTACCGCTTTTTTGGTTTTTTCGCGTAAAAAATATGCGCCGCAGGTAGGGGCGCATATCAAGAATGCTTGGTTGTTTCCGCTATTTTAATTGCGTTATTTCGTCCAACAAAAAATCATCCAAAAAGGACAAAGCCGTTCCTTTAATATCTTCGTCCACGCCGTAATACGCTTCTGCAATAGAACCTGCGATTGCGGCAACGGTATCACTATCCCCCCCAATAGAAACAGCGTTGCGAATACAATCTTCAAAACTTTCAGACTCAAAAAAGGATTGCATTGCTTGTGGCACCGTTCCTTGACAACTTTCGTCAAACTGATACTGAAAGCGAATCTCGTCCAAGGTAAAATCTATTTTATAATAATTTTTGGTAATATGCCGTTTAATTTCTTCTTTACTTAAGCCTATTCTTGCAAGATAAATTGCTTCTGCCGTTGCAAGGGCGCCTTTGATGCCTTCAGGGTGATTATGCGTAATTTCGGCGGTTGCTTTCGCCAGCGTTTGCACCTCCCCCAAAGTATCAGCGAACCACGCCACGGGGGAAACCCGCATTGCAGAGCCGTTTCCGTAACTGCGATAGGGCGTTCTTCTTTTTTGTAATATCCACGTAAGGAACCTTCCGCCAAAGCCACAATCTTCGTACCGATTGCCATAATCGTGCATAACGTCAATTAAAATATTCTTATAGTTTTCCACGTCGCCTTGGCGATTCCACACCTTTAACGCTTTGTGTACGGCAACGGTCATTACCGTATCGTCCGTAAACATACAGTCTTTGTTGAAAAGTTCAAAATCTTTGGTTTTTATATTATCAAATTCGTAAATAGAACCCACGATATCCCCAACGATTGCACCTATCATATTTCTTCTCCTTTTAACGCCTTATAAACCTTTCTAAAAACAAATTTATTCGGGGAGTATTTATCTTTTGAAAACACTTCAATGCCCCTTTTTGAACGAAACTCTAATATCGCGGCTGCAACGGCGGCGCTTCTTGATTGCCCGTATTCGCATTGACAAATAAAGGTATCCACCTTATCCGCAACGCTGAAATAAAATTCCGCAATTTGCTTTGCCTTTGATTTTCCGAACGCAAAATTAGCCCCCCTCTCTTCGTCAACCCATTTCGGTTATTTTCTCCATCGTTTATCCTTGTAAGGGGTATCTGCTACCCCCTTTTCTTTTAATTTTTTTACCATACGGTCCAGCTTTCCTTTCCACATTTTTTTGAACCACTTGGTTTTGCCAAACCATTTTACCAAGGTGGGGCTAACCGCGTAATACAGTTTGATAAACGCGCGCCCGTACCAAGTTGCGCCCAGCGTTTGGTCACGGTAACGGCGAAGCGTCCATACCTCGGGGCAATCGTAAGAACCGTAAACGCAAGTTGCCACGTAACACCCCTCGCTATGGCTATATCCACCCGTTAGGTCGGGGGCGCTGCTACTTGTTTTTT
>JAZUCI010000149.1:0-14490 GCA_045639045.1 Christensenellaceae bacterium | reverse complement strand
GTAGAAGAAACGGGGGAGGACGAAATTTCCTACGTGCAAAAAAAGGCGAAGGAAGTGGAAGGCAGCATCCTTGCTATGGCGCAAGAGTTGAAAAATTTGGAAGATGCAATTTCCGAAATCGTTGCCTCTTACGAAGATTTGAAAAAGAAAACCCAACAAGCGCAAGCAATGTATAAGGAAAATGCGCCCTTATATAACCAAGCCCGCGCCGAAGTGAAGGAAGAAAGGGAAGCTTTGGCAAAGGAATTGGAAGATTTGAAAAAATCCGTACCCGAAAAGGTAATGCAAATGTACGAAGAACGCCGTAACGATAAGGTGCCCTTCCCCATCGTTTGCGAATTCCCCGAAGGTAGCAAAAACTGCCCCGCTTGCGGTATGGAATTTTCCTTGCAAGAATTGGGCGAAATCAAAAAGGAAAAGGTAGGCGCTTGCAAAAACTGCCACAAAATCCTTTACTTATAATGTCGCGCGCACACGCGTGTGTAAGAAGATGAATAAAACTCGGCTTTGATAAGCCGAGTTTTATTTTTTTATATAAACCACTTGCAAAATTACTAATAGTGTGCTATGATAAGTATGCCAAACAAATTTCATAAGCAAGCGAGGGGATGTTTTTCTTTTTTTGGGAAGAATAGTTCCTTATTTTCGCGCTCACAATAATCATGTGATTTGGTAAAATCGCAAATTCCATCAGGTTATTGTGAACGGGAATCCCTTTCGTATGCTTGAAATTTGTTTGGCGACAATCGGAGTTTGCGTTTTTCGGTGCGTTAACTTCGGTTGGCGCACTTTTTATTTTTAGGAGGAAATTATTATGGAAGGGTTGTTGGGTTTATTGATGCTTGGTGGCATTATTGCGATCATCGTTTATTATACAAATAAGCGAAAAGAAGAAAAACAGAACGAACAGGTAAGGAGGGAAGAAACTAGGAGGATAGAAGAGGCGGAGTTAAAGGAAAAGTGGGATAGAAAGACAAAAGAATTTTTGGAAAATGGCTTGCCAATTATAAATTGTAGTAACCTTCAATTAACCCAAAATGAACTTTGCCATTTTATGGGTAATGCGTGTTTTTGCCGTGTAAAACAACAAACTGTTGGCTATGAGGGCGGTAGTCGTGGTGTTTCTCTTAGGGTTGCAAAGGGGGTAAGTTTTAGGGTTGGAAATTACCGTGGACATTATGTTAAGCAAGATATAACGGAAAGGACTGATGGTGTAATCTACTTAACAAATAAAAAAATTATTTTTAGCGCAATTAAAAATTCCTCAGTTATTAAGTATGAGGAGATTATAAATTTAAATGTCGCTGAAAATATGCTTCAAATTCAAACCGAAAAAAAGACATATTTATTTCAAGTGGTAGATGATTTCAATTTTATGGTTATATTAGATCATGTTATAAACAAACCAGAAAAAGATGTTTTTTAAGTTAAATAGTTAAAAATATATACTTACGCCTTCCGCTTTGCGGAAGGCGTTTTTAATTCTCGTAAAAAATTATTCATAATTTGCAAATAAAATTATATAATTTGCTTGACAAGTTTTGAAAATGGGGTATAATAAAAGGGAAGTGAGGTACTACGTATGAAAAGCGTTTACAGTTTAGTTTTATCCGACGAGGTGGTGCGCGCGGTGGATAACACCGCCTACTTAAAGGGTGTTTCGCGCAGCCACTTAATTAACGAAATTTTGGCAGAGCATTTGGCTTGCACAACCCCACATATGCGCATGCAAAGTTTATTTTCCGCATTGGAAAGTATGTTTCAGGATACCGCCTTGCGCCTTACGGGGCGAAGCGCGGGCGCGATAGACTTGCAATCCGCCATTACCTACCGCTATAACCCCAGCGTGCGGTTTGCCCTTGTGTTATACGAACGGGGGGAGGATTTAGGGGAATTGCGCGTTTCCCTTCGCACCCAAAACGAAGGCTTGTTAAACCATTTTGCTCGCTTTTTCCTTTGGTTCGACGGGGAAGAAAAAAAGCAAGGGAATATCACTTCTTCCATAGAAGAAGGCAGGTACGTGCGCGTGCTTCCATACCCCGTGGGGGATACGCAAGCGGTTAGCGAAAAACTTTCCGCGTACGTGAAAGGCATTAAGGCGCTTTTGGACGTGTATTTTAGCGCCGAAGCCCGTGGGGAAAACGGCTTACTTGCCGCAAAAAGCGTAAAAGGGGCGTATATTCGCCCTTGGTAATACCGAATAGGAGGTAGCAAAAATGAACGCAAATCGTTTTACACAAAAAAGTTTAGAAGCATTACAATCGTGCGAAAAATTGGCGCGCGAATACGGAAATCCCGAAATTAAGGAGGTACACCTTGCCTACGCGCTTGTTTCGGCGGAAGGGGGGTTAATTCCCACCCTTTTAACCCGCGCGGGGGTAAACGAAACCGCGCTTTCCACAGCCTTAAAAGAAGAAGTGGAAAAGCTACCCCGCGTTTCGGGGGCAGGTACGCAGTATCTATCCCCCTCCATGCAGAAAACCTTGGATCAAGCCGAAAAAAAGGCGCAAGAAATGAAGGACGAGTACGTTTCGGTAGAACACGTATTCCTTGCGCTAATCAAGGCGGAAGGGTTAAAAAAGGTATTTTCCGCCCACGGGGTGGAAGAATCCGCCTTTCTTTCCGCCCTATCTAAGGTGCGCGGTAATACCCGCGTAACGGGGGAAAACCCCGAAGATACGTACGACGTACTGTCAAAATACGGCCAGGATTTGGTGGAACTTGCGCGTGCGCATAAAATTGACCCCGTTATCGGCAGAGATGCGGAAATTCGTAGCGTAATCCGCATTTTATCCCGCAAAACCAAAAATAACCCCGTGTTGATTGGGGAACCGGGCGTGGGTAAAACCGCCATTGCCGAAGGGCTTGCCATCCGCATTTTGAAAGGGGACGTCCCCGCATCCTTAAAGGATAGAAAGGTGTTTTCCTTGGATATGGGCGCTTTAATTGCGGGCGCAAAATTCCGTGGGGAGTTTGAAGAACGCCTAAAAGCCGTACTTGCGGAAATTAAGAAAAGCGAAGGCAAAATTTTACTGTTTATCGATGAATTGCATACCGTGGTTGGCGCGGGAAAAACGGACGGCGCTATGGATGCGGGCAACTTACTTAAGCCCATGCTTGCGCGTGGGGAACTGCATTGTATCGGCGCAACCACGCTGGATGAATACCGCAAATACATTGAAAAGGACCCTGCCTTAGAACGTCGTTTTCAACCCGTTTTGATTGGCGAACCCACGGTGGAAGATACCGTTTCTATCCTTCGCGGATTAAAGGAACGGTACGAAGTGTTCCACGGTGTAAAAATTCAGGACGGCGCGTTGGTTGCCGCTGCCACCCTTTCCAACCGCTATATTTCGGATCGGTTCTTGCCCGATAAAGCCATAGATTTGGTGGACGAAGCGTGCGCTTCCATCCGTACCGAAATTGATAGTAGCCCCCAAGAAGTTGATGAAATTTCGCGCAAAATTATGCAACTGAAAATTGAAGAAGCCGCCCTGAAAAAGGAAAGCGACCCCCTATCGCAAGACCGTCTTGCGGTAATCCGTAAGGATTTAGCCGAACGCGAAGAAACCTTAAACGAAATGAAAGCCAAATGGCTAAAGGAAAAGGACGCCATTGCGAAGGTGCAAAAGTTAAGGGAGGAAATTGGGGAGGTCAACCGCGAAATCGAGCAAGCCGAACGGGATTACGATTTGGACGTGCTTGCCCGTTTGCAACACGGTAAACTACCCGAACTGACCGCCGCGCTTGCCGAAGCGGAAAAAACCGCCGCAAAAACCGAAGAAAACACTCTTTTGCGCGACCGTGTAACCGAGGACGAAATTGCCAAAGTTGTTGCGCGTTGGACGGGGATCCCCGTAAGCAAACTGATGGAAGGGGAACGGGATAAACTACTCCGCCTACCCGAAATTTTGCACGCGCGCGTGATTGGGCAGGAGGAAGCCGTGCAAGCGGTATCCCTTGCTATTTTGCGTAGCCGCGCAGGGATTCAGGATGGCAACCGCCCCATTGGTTCCTTCTTATTCCTCGGCCCCACGGGTGTGGGCAAAACCGAACTTGCCAAAACGCTTGCAAAAACTTTATTCGACGACGAAAAGAACCTAATCCGCATAGATATGACGGAGTATATGGAAAAATTTGCCGTATCCCGTTTAATCGGCGCGCCCCCGGGATACGTGGGGTACGAAGAAGGCGGTCAGCTTACCGAAGCGGTACGCCGCAAGCCCTACTCCGTAGTGCTGTTTGACGAAATTGAAAAGGCGCATCTGGACGTGTTCAATATTCTACTGCAAATTTTGGACGACGGGCGGGTAACCGATTCGCAAGGCCGTACGGTAGATTTCAAAAACACCGTAATTATTTTAACTTCCAACCTTGGCTCTCAAATTATTTTGGAAGGGATTACCGAAAGCGGGGAAATTAAGGAAACCGCAAAAGCAGAAGTCAGTCGCCTTCTTAAAACGCAGTTCCGCCCCGAATTTTTGAACCGTTTGGATGAAACGGTGTTCTATAAACCCCTAAAAAAGGAAGAAACCGAAAACATCGTACGCCTTTTGGTGCAAGATTTACAAAAACGCCTTTCTTCCCAAAACCTAAAATTAACCCTTACCCCAAGCGCGCTTTCCGCCGTGGTGGAAGGGGGGTACGATCCCGTTTACGGCGCGCGCCCCTTAAAACGCTATTTAACCCAAGCGGTAGAAACCGCCGTGGCTAGAAAAATAGTGGAAGGTAGCGTACGCGCGGGCGATACACTAACCGTAGATTACCAAAACGAATCCTTCGTTGTATCCGTGGAATCATAAGAACACCGCCCCTTGCGTAAGTGCGCAAGGGGCGGCGTTTTTTGTGTTTTTATGGGTTGTTAAAAATCTATTTTCGTAATTTGAAGTGGGTGTTCTTGCGCGTGTTTTACTGCGGCAACGGCAACTTTTTTGGCATAATCGTCCACGCCTTCGGGCGCCCAAGTAATGGTTGCCGCATCTATGCCCGTAACCGTGCTGATAAACGCAAGCGCTGCAATAAACCGCCCGTTATCCACACTTAAGTGATATCCGTCCCGCGTTAAAATACCAATGTGGGAAGTGCGCGCGTTTTCTATCGCGGTGCCCGTGGGAACAAGCAGGTCTATTTGGGGGTTGTTCAAAACTGCGGCTTTCGTAACTTCTTCTAATTTTTTTCGCATCAAAGCGGTATCCTTGCCGTAGGAAAGAATTTCGTGGTGGGGATGGTCGGGTTCCCCTAGCCAAGTTAAATTAAAAGCAAATTTCGTTTTGGAAGGCGCAATCGTTTTTAAGAATTCAACAAGCGGGGATAATTTTTCGTAGCATTCGGGGGAAGTGTATCTGCGCCCGTCACGGGTACCGTGCTGAATGGCAATCCAATCCCAATCCTTGCTTTTTACGGCGCGGCTTATGGTGTAATCCGGCGTGCAGTCCCAACCCGTTCCGTCGTTGGTTCGGTATTCGTATTCGGCGTCGTCGTTTACCGCGTGGTCGTAATGATAGTCAATCGGGCAACCGCCTTTATATAAAACGCCAAGCGTTACGGAAGGGATACCTAAGGAAAGGGCAACTTCCGCCGCGTATTGCATGGTATCTTCCGCAAAACTGTTGCCAACGAATAAAACTTTGAAAGATTTCATAGTATGCCTCCGTAACGTAAAATGAAAAGGTGGTTTATTTTTGTATTATTTCACGAAAACCGATTCGTCAATCGTGTAGCCGTCGCGCGTTTTCTTGATGCCGTAACCCGTAAGAACGGCAAGTTCAAACAAGCGGTTGCCGTCTATCCCGATGCAATCGGGTAGGGAGGTTAGCAGTTTGGTAGCCCCACTGTGGAAGGTGGATGTGGTAACGTACGCCCCACGGCTACCTTTTTGGGCGTTCACCGCCCCGTAAAATTCGCGTACTTCCTTTTCGGTAACCTGACTTTTGGGGTTGCGGTTTTTGGTTTGAATCATCATACGTTCGGCAAAGCCAAGGTCGTCTACCGTGTCTACGATGCCGTCAATACCGCCATCCGTCGCGCCCCCCGTTACGTGGCAAAGGGTTACGGATTTTTTCATTAAGGGGAAGTATTTGGAAAGCAAATTTACCGTAAACCGCTCCAAAAACGCGCCCCCCATACCGTGCATTTTTTGTAAAAAGGCAACCTTTAATTGCTCATCTGCCGTTGGGGTGGTAAAGGGTTTTTCCGCTTTTTTGTATTTGCCCTCTTCTAAAAGCACTATCCCTTCTTGCGTAAAACGGCTAAGCAGTTGCCCTGCAATAGAGTGTACCGTTTGGTCATCCTTAACCGAAAGGGTTTTATCCGTGCCCAGCGTCCGTTCCAAAAAGTTAAATATTTCCCCTTTGGTATACGCCCCGCCGCGCAAAAGGGTAAGCAGGGCAGTTTTGCATTTTTCTTCGGTAATTACCACCGTTTCGCTTTTTAATAAGGTTACTTCGCTGCCTAAATCGGATAGCACCGCGTCCTTCGTCATATCCGCAATGGCGGTGCCTATCAAACCGCGCAAAACGTTTTTTCGCCCGTTGGGAGATTTATCCGTGCGCTCGGTTGGGGTAAGGTTGAACACCGCAAGCGCGCGGTCCATAATTTCGCTTACGGAAGCGCTTTTTTTGTGCGAAAGCAGGGCAAGTATTTCCTTTTTAATACGCGCGTACGCGCTATCTCTTTCACGCTTATTCATAGAATACCTCCCGTAATTCGAAAATTTTCTTCCTACTATTATTGTAGCACGGTTTTTTCGTTTCGTCAATAGTAAAGTTTAAGCCCAAGCTATAAGGCTTGGGCTTAATTTTTGGTACCCTCAAGGGGGGTCGAACCCCTGACTCCGCCGTGAGAGGGCGACGTCTTGACCGCTTGACCATGAGGGCGTATCTTACGTTGCATCAAGGGCTTGCCTAACGCAACGGAAAAAACAAAATTATGATTGTTCGTTTAGAAAACGAAGGGCGATAGCTAAATACGCGGCAACCCCTTTGTATAAAACTGCTTCGTCAACGTCAAAGCGGGGGTTGTGGTTTGCTTCGGTAATGCCCTTATCGGGGTTGTTGGTATGAAGCATAAAGTATACCGAAGGAACTTGCTCGGCGTAAAAAACAAAGTCGTCCGAAGCCATTAAGGGTTTAGGTAATTGCGTTTTTACACAGTCCGCACCCAAAACTCTAGCAACTGCATCTGCCGCAGTAGCAGCAGCTTGCTCGTCATTTTTTACCGATCGCGAGCTACGCACTAAATCTATCGTGTACGTTGCGCCCGCGCTTTTCGTAATTTCTTCGGTAATTTCGGTTACCCTTTTCGCTAAAAACTCGCGAACGGCAGGATCCTGCGCGCGAATACTTCCCAAAACCAACGTGTTCTCGGGTATGGTGTTTTGATCGGCACCCGCGTGGATTGCCGTGGTTGCTAAAACTGCGGCAGTATCTAACGGAAGCTCTCTACCCGTAATTTCGTTAATAGCAAGCACGATTTTCGCCGCGATGAGTAGCGAATTGTTTCCTTTTTCGGGGAAAGCGGAATGCGTTCCTTTTCCCTTTACGTGAATGGAAAATTTAGTTTTCCCTGCGCTTACGTAGCCGCCAAGAATTGCAAAATCACCCGCCGAAAGCATATCTCCCGCAAGGCTTCCTGCGTGGATAGCAAAAACGTTGCTTACCCCGTAGGTAGCGCCATCCGCAAGCATTTGCTTTGCGCCCGTGCTGGTTTCTTCCCCCGTTTGGAAAAGAAGCCGAACCGTTCCGTTTAACAAGTGCTTATTTCGTTGCAAAATTTTAGCGGTTAGTAGTAATATGGCGGTGTGCGCGTCGTGCGCACAAGCGTGCATTTGACCGGGAATTTCGGATGAAAAGGGGACGTTCGTTTCCTCTTGAACCTTAAGCCCGTCCATATCCGCGCGAAAAGCAATGGTTTTCCCACTTAGGTTGCCAACAATTTCAGCAATCACGCCGTCGCCACCGTGAACCTCACGGTAGGGGATGCCAAGATTATCAAGATACGCGCACACAATTGCCTTTGTTTTGGGCAAGGAATCACCGAATTCAGGATACCTGTGTAAATTGCGCCGTATAGAAATCAATTCGTTTTCTATCTGCTTGGCTTCGCTAAGAATTAAGGAAGGACGATCTAACATAAATTAGTACGCGCGCGTGCGAGCGAGATGGTATAAAAAATCGTAAATAGGAATGGCAGGGTTGCCCCTGCCTTTCTTCTTTTTGTAAAAATACTACCACTGTGCCGATAAAGCAAAGATTTGAAAACCCGCTTTGTGCAGGTGGGTGAGATGCTCTATACCCTCTGCATCCTACTAGTAAATGCAATCATCCAATTGCGCAGGCACCGCTTGGGCATAGGGGATTTCTCTCCCTTATAAAAGATTGTGGATCCCAATACGCTGCCGCCCGAACACAGTCGTAGCAAAAGAAAGCGCAAATTAAAAACTTACGCTCTTTCTACCTTGCCGCTTTTTAAACAACGTGCGCAAACGTATTCGCTTTTCACAACGCCGTCTTCCACAACCGAAACTTTTTGAACGTTAGCAGAAAAAGTTCTTCTGGTTCTGCGAACCGAGTGGGATACGTTATTACCTGCGATTTTACCCTTACCGCAAACACTACAAACTCTGGACATGGTGTAACACCTCCGTAAAATACTTAAAATGCCTATATAATATATCATAATGCGCAAAAAAATGCAACTTATTTTGCATATAAAAATGCGCCTTTCGGCGAAAATTTTTATTCTTAGGAAAAAATATGGGGAAATTAAGAAAAAATTCTTGCCTTTTTCTTGCTTTTGGTGTACAATAGTAAAAGGAAAGTTGTATTGTGCCGTTAAAAGGTATAAAAAATACAACTGAAAAAAGGAGCATTATGTCGGTAACAACGAAAAACAGTCACGGAAGAATATCCATTTCGGACGAAGCCATTGCAAAGGTTGCGGCCAGCGTAGCTATGGAATGCTACGGCGTGGTGGAATTGGTTTCGCGTGGCTTTGCCGATTCCTTGCGCGAATTATTTAAAAGAGGTTCGGGAACCCGCGGGGTAAAAGTTGCCACCGTGGGCGATCGTATTTACATTGATATTTACGTAGTGTTAAAATACGGCGTATCCATTACCGCCGTTGCGGAAAGCTTAAAGGAAAGCGTAAAATACCGTGTAGAAAACTTCACGGGTATGCTTGTGGATACCGTAAACGTAAATATCGTAGGGGTTAAACTGTAACCCACCCAGGATAGAATTTAAAGGGGTATCAAATGCAAAAAACGATTAATGCCATCTTGCTTAGAAAGATGATTCTTTCTGGCTCCAAGATGCTTGAAATAAATAGAGTAGCGGTAGACGCGTTGAACGTGTTCCCCGTGCCCGACGGAGATACGGGTACGAATATGTCGCTTACCATTCAATCTGCGGTAAAGGAAGTAAATGCTTGCAAAACCAACAATATGTCGGATATTGCGGATGCAGTTGCAAGGGGCGCTCTTCGCGGCGCGCGCGGTAACTCGGGCGTAATTTTATCGCAAATTTTCCGCGGTCTTTTCCAAGTAATGAAGGAAATGGACCAAGTGGAAACCAAGGATTTTGCCAAGGCAATGAAGGTTGCAACCGAAATTGCGTACGGCGCGGTTTCCAAACCCAAGGAAGGTACCATTTTAACCGTTGCGCGGTTGATGAGTGAATTCGCCGTTGCCAACGCGGGTAAAATGAAGGATTTTGAAGTGTTCTTGCCCGCCGTAATTCAGGCAGGGGAAGAAGCGCTTGCTTCCACCCCCGAACTGTTGCCCGTATTAAAGAAGGCCGGGGTTGTGGATGCCGGCGGTAAGGGCTTACTTTTCGTTTACAAGGGCATGTTAAAGGCCATGATGGGCGAAGAGGTAGAAGGCTCTGCCCAACAGGAAGAAGAAGCGGGCGAAGTAGAAATGGCTACGGATGCCGAACTTGCGGATTACGCAAGCTTGGATGAAATCGAATTTGCCTACTGCACCGAATTCTTTATTATCAATTTGTATAAAAAGACCACGCTTGCGGATATTGATAAACTTCGCGAAAAACTGATGGCAATCGGTGATTCGGTTATCGTTATCGGCGACCTTGAAATGGTAAAAGTACACGTTCACACCAACACGCCCGGCGTTGCCCTTTCGCACGCTTTGGAACTTGGTGAACTGGACCGTTTGAAAATTGAAAATATGTTAGAACAGTACCGCCAACTGCTTGCAAAGGTAGAAGCAGAAAAGAAAGAACAAGGCATGCTTGCCATCAGCGCGGGCGCAGGGCTTTCGGATATTTTCAAGAGTTTGAACGTGGATCGCGTTATCGAAGGCGGTCAAACCATGAACCCCAGCGCGGACGATATTGCAAGCGCGGTACAACGCGTAAATGCAGAACATGTGTTCGTGTTCCCCAACAACAAAAATATTATTCTTGCTGCCGAACAAGCAAAAGCGCTTGTGGATAACAGAAGAATTCACGTAGTTCCCACCAGAAATATTCCCCAAGGGTTTGCGGCGGCGCTTGCGTTCGATCCGGATGCGGACGTTGAAGAAAACGTATTTAATTTACTGCACGCCATCGATAACGTAACCGCAGGTCAGGTTACCACCGCGGTAAGAGATGCGAATATCGACGGGCACGAATTAAAAACGGGGGATATCATCGGTTTAGATAACAAAAAGATTTTAACCAAGGGCGATTCGGTTGCGGAAGTAACCTTGGCATTGATTGAAAAACTGAAAACGGACGATCACGAAATTATCACCCTTTATAGCGGTCAGGACGTAGATCAGGCGGATGCGGAAGCGCTTTTAGACGCAGTTTCGGAAGCGTATCCGGATATGGAAGTGGATTTACACTTCGGTGGTCAGCCCCTGTATTACTACTTCATCTCTTTAGAATAAGCCATTTTGCGGGGAAAACGTTGCGTTTTCCCCGCTATTTTTATCTTTTTTCGTTTTTTTACGATAGCAATTTTTGTATAATACTATAAGGAGGAATGGGATTATGGAATTATCTTCTTTGCGCGGCGTTAGCGAAGCCAGAATGAAAGATTTTTTGAAAATGGGAATCTCGTCGGTGGAAGAACTACCCAAGTATTTGCCCAAAAATTATTTAGATTTAACCCAGCGCAAACCCCTTTCTTCCGCGTATCATAACGACTTCGTGTTAACCGTGGGGGAACTCGTTTCCCGCCCCGTAATGATTAAGCGCGGTGGGCGAACCTTCGTAAAGGCGGCTGCGCAACAGGGCGGCGAATTTTTTCAAATCATATGGTTTAACCAGCCTTACGTTATCAAACAGTTAAAGGAAGGGGAGTTGCTTTTTTACGGCAGGGTGCAAAATAAATTAGGCGCGCCCACCTTAATAAACCCTGTGTTCGAGCCGTTAAACCAAAACAACCGCCTGAAGGGAATTTTACCCGTTTACGCCGTAAAAGGGTGTATTACGCAAAAAATTATGCGAGATTGCGTAAAAACCGCATTAAATTTTACCAAAGCGGAAAGCGTAATCCCCGAGGAACTTGCGGAAAAATACGATTTAGCGCCCCTATCCGAAAGCTATAAGGAACTACATTTCCCCACCACTATGGACGGGGCTTCGCTTGCGGTTAAGCGCGTTGCTATTGAAGAATATTTTTCTTTGATTTCGGCGTTCCACTACTTAAAAGGGGAAACGCAAGGCGTACGCGTGTTTGATTATCAGTACGATAAAGCGGATTTTCTATCCTTCGTTTCACGCTTTCCCTTCACCTTTACGCAAGGGCAAAAAAACGCGGTAAACGATATCGTAAAGGATATGCGCTCCTCCCGCCGTATGAACCGTATCTTGCAAGGGGACGTAGGCAGCGGAAAAACCGCCGTTGCCCTTTGCGCGGTGTATATGGCGCTTTCTTCGGGTTATCAAGTGGCGTTTATCGCGCCCACCGAAGTGTTGGCAGAGCAAGATTTGCACATTTTGCAAACCTATTTCCCCGAATACGAAATCGCCTTTTTATCGGGCAGTATGACGGCGAAGGAAAGAAGGGAAGTAAAGGAAGGAATCAAAAGCGGAAAAATTCGCGCGGTGTGCGGTACGCACGCGGTTTTGCAACAGGACGTGGTATTCAAAAACCTATCCCTTTGCGTGTGCGACGAGCAGCAGCGTTTTGGCGTTGCCCAAAGAAACGCGCTTGTGGAAAAGGGAACTTTGGTGGACGTTCTCGTAATGAGCGCCACCCCCATCCCCCGCACCCTTTCTTTGGTTATGTACGGAGATTTGGAGGTATCCAATATTCCCGATAAGCCCGTAAAGCGCAAGGAAGTGCAAACGTTTGTTCTTGCTTCGCACGAAATTCACGATATGTACCGCGCGGTAAAAACCCAAACGGAAGCGGGTAATCAAGTGTATTTCGTTTGCCCCAAAATTGAAGGGGAGGAAGAAAGTACGGTGCTTTGCGTAACCGAACTTTTTGAAGAATTGACCGCCCTTTTCCCCACGTTAAATATCGCGCTTTTGCACGGCAAAATGAAGGATAGCCAAAAAGCGGAAATTATGCGGGACTTTAAGAATAAAAAGTATCACGCCCTTGTTTCTACGACGATCGTAGAAGTAGGTGTAGACGTGCCCGACGCCACCCTTATGGTGGTGTATAATGCCGAACGCTTTGGGCTTTCGCAATTACATCAGTTGCGTGGCCGCGTGGGAAGAAGCGATAAGCAAAGCTACTGCTATTTACTGTCCGATTCCACCACCGAAAAAGCGCAAGAACGCTTACGCGTTTTAAAAGAAAATTCGGATGGGTTCAAAATTGCGGAATACGATTTTGAAATTCGTGGCGCAGGGGATTTTATGGGTACCCGCCAAAGCGGAAAAACCCTTTCGGCGTTAGGCGGCTTTACCGTTTCTGCCGAAACGGTGTTCTTTGCCAAAACTTTGGCGGAAGAAGCGGAAAACGGCAACTACGATACCGATTACGTGCGCCTGTGCGTGGAAAAATACGAAAAGTTAAAGGACGTAGTGCTAAACTAATGCGAAAATCGGGCAAAAACCCAGTTTTCCCCTTCTTCGTACGCGTGCGCGCGTCAAATTTTGTAAAAAATAGAAAAATAGGCGCAAAATACTTGCGAAAACGAATAAAATATGGTATAGTGTTTTGCGTACGGAGTGCGGGAGTAGTTCAACGGTAGAGCGTCGCCTTCCCAAGGCGAATGTTGCGGGTTCGAATCCCGTTTCCCGCTCCACAAACCGCGTTTGTAACACAAGCGCGGTTTTTTATTACGATTCTTGTTTGTCGCGCGGCACGCGAACGGAAAGGCTTCTATGAATAAACTAAAGCAAATTTATCAACAATTTCATAGCGCCTCGCAAAAGGAACGGGACCGTATGGTGGGCTACGCCACGATGTGGTTTAACTACGTTTGGGCGGTAATTAAGTTCTTCATCGGCGTATTCTCCAGTTCGTTTTTCTTCTTTTTAAGCGGAATGTATTCGGCGTGTTTGGGGCTTGCCCGTTTTTTAACTTCGGACGGGATGGGGATTGCCAAGCACGATTTGCGTTCGCAACGCGAAACGTACAGTAAGGTTATCTTAATTTTGCTTGCCGCAACCGCAGTCAGCGTTGCCTATATGATCCGTCTATTCTTTATCCCTACCGATTTTGTTTACCGCACGTGGGTGGCGGCGTTTACCGCTGCCGTAGCGATTGCCGAATTCGTAATCGCGGCGTTTGGCGCGGTGCACTCCTTCCGTAGGAAGGATTTACTCCTTTCTTCCATCACGGGCGTGAATTTGCACAGCGCGTTTTCCGCAATCGTGCTTGCGCAAGTTTCGGTGTTTTCCCTTATTAAAAAAGAAAACGCCTCCTTCTACGTATCGGTGGGCGGGGTAGTGTTCGGAATTTTGGGGCTTTTGGTTTGCCTAATTATGTGTGTGGTGCACTATAAAGCGGGGAAATATTTGAAGAAACTGGAATTTACCGAGGAAACGAATTCGGATTCCTTCCGCTAATTTTATATGAAAAAACAAGCCTTAAAAAAAATTTAAAAAAAATTAAAAAATTTTTAAAAAACGTATGAAAAACGCTTGCCAAATTTAATTTGGTGTGGTATAGTATACAAGCACTCGTTTGAGAGAGGTTTGTTACGGGAGTTTAGCTCAGTTGGGAGAGCATCTGCCTTACAAGCAGGGGGTCATAGGTTCGAGCCCTATAACTCCCACCAATCTAACCTTTCTCAAGTGTGCGGGAATGGCTCAGTGGTAGAGCGTCGCCTTGCCAAGGCGAATGTCGCGAGTTCGAATCTCGTTTCCCGCTCCATTTCAAAGCGGGAATTTTTGAAAGGTCAAAAGTTCCCGTTTTTCATAACTTTTGGTGCCATAGCCAAGCGGTAAGGCGTGGGTCTGCAAAACCCTGATTCCCCGGTTCAAATCCGGGTGGCACCTCCAAAACAAAACAGCACCCGTTGGGTGCTGTTTTGTTTTGGAATTGCTATCACGATTTTAAGGGGCTTCATACACCTTT
>JAZUCI010000148.1:0-8490 GCA_045639045.1 Christensenellaceae bacterium | reverse complement strand
CCCCTTTTTATTTTGCAA
The DNA here is from genome assembly GCA_045639045.1 of Christensenellaceae bacterium. Lineage (GTDB taxonomy): Bacteria > Bacillota > Clostridia > Christensenellales > Borkfalkiaceae > SIG402. Next base: position 8,472 of record JAZUCI010000148.1, on the reverse strand, counting down.
AGGCTTGCCGTTTGTTCCGATAAGGGAAGGGGCGAAATAACGTGACGCTTCGCCTAACGGCTCTCGCTAATCCGTCGCGTGCGAACACGCTCCTTGCAGGCCGCCATATGACGGGCATACTATGATGGGCAAAGGTTGCCGAGGGGTGCCCCTATGGGGTGTCGGCAATATCCCCTTATCTCCGCGTCAAAGCAAGGCTATTTTGTCCATCGTTGCTTTGCAACGCTTGACTTATTCGCCTGCTTTTCCTTTTTCCCTAAAATCTTTTGCATAGCAAAATCTTTTTGGGAGCCCTAATACTAAATCTTAGGTTTTTAGCAAATGGATTATAGCCCCCAAATCGTTGACAGGCGCAATTGAAAATGCTATACTGTTTTTATTCTAAAATTCACGCTGAAAATGCGGTGGGAGAAGGAATATGCGAAAGCAAAATTTACACACGCATACCACGTATTGCGATGGAAAAAACACACCAGAGGAGTTAATTCAAAAAGCGATTTCGCTTGGGTTTGAAAGCATTGGCTTTTCGGGGCATTCGTATATGTTTTATTCGCCCAGTTGGTCCATGAAGGTGGATCAAACCGAGGAGTATAAACGGGAAGTTTTCGCCTTAAAAGAAAAGTACGCGGGGCAAATCGGCGTGTACTGCGGTTTGGAATTCGATATGTATTCCAAGGTGGATTTAACCGATTACGATTACGTGATCGGCGCGGTGCATTACCTAAAAATGGGGGATGAGTACGTGGGCTTTGACCGTTCGGCGGAATCCGTGAAAGGAACGATTGATACGTATTTCGGTGGCAACGGCTTAAAGTACGCGCAAAAATACTACGAAACGGTGGCGCAGCTTCCTTCCTACGGCAGGACGGATATCGTGGGGCATTACGATATTATTACCAAGCACGCCGAAAAGCACGCCTTTTTCGATACCGAAAGTAAGGAATACCAAGGCTACGCGATAGAAGGTTTGCGCGCGCTTGTGCCCAAGGTAAACGTGTTTGAAATCAATACGGGTGCAATTGCCCGTGGATACCGCACCACCCCCTATATGGCGCCCTTTTTGCTGAAAGAATTAAAGCGTTTGGGCGGGCAAATCGTAATTTCTTCGGATTGCCACGATATGGAATATTTGGATTGCCATTTTAAGGAAACGGTGGACTACGCGAAAGCGTACGGCTTTAACGAAATACTCATTTTCAAAAACGGAAAGTTTGAAGGGCAAAAGATATGACGGTAATTTCTTGGATTATGGCGGTGTTTGCGGTAATTGGCGCGTTAGACCGCATCATCGGTAATAAATTTGGGTTAGGAAACGAGTTTGAAAAGGGAATTCGGCTTCTTGGCGAAATGGCGCTTACTATGGTGGGTATGATTGTAATCGCCCCCTTAATTGCTAAACTGATTGAACCGCTTACGAATACTATGAAGGGGCTGTTAGATCCTTCGGTAATCCCCGCTATGCTATTTGCCAACGATATGGGTGGGGCTTCCCTTTCCGGCGAAATTGCAAACAGCGAGGTCGTTGGTACGTTTAACGGGCTAATCGTTGCCGCCACAATGGGCGCAACCATTTCCTTTACCGTTCCTTACGCGGTGGGTGTTGTGGCAAAGGAAAAGCAAAAATCCATGTTTTTGGGGATGCTTTGCGGGGTGGCAACCATCCCCGTGGGATGCTTTGTAGGTGGGTTGATTTTAGGCGTGCCCTTTTTGGCGCTTATCGTAAATTTGTTGCCCCTAATTTTCCTTGCCGCATTGATTGCCTTTGGGCTTTTGAAATTCCCCAAAGTGTGCATAAAAGTGTTTGCGGTGGTGGGTGTTATCATCAAAATTTTAGTTACCGTGGGCTTAACCGTTTGCGTGTTCAAAATGCTAACGGGCGTGCAATTAATTCCGTATATTGCCGAAATTAACGTGGGTATGGACGTAATTATTAACGCCATGTGCGTTATGGCGGGCGCGTTCCCCTTAATCAATCTCATATCCCGCTTGTTAAACCGCCCCTTATCCGCTTTGGGAAAGAAGATGGGGATAAATTCTACGTCCGCCGTGGGATTTTTATCTTCGCTTGCAACCAACGTAACCACCTTTGGCATTATGAACGACATGGATGAAAAGGGCGTGGTGCTGAATTCCGCCTTTACCGTATCCGCCGCGTTTACCTTTGCAGGCCACCTTGCCTTTACCTTGGCGTATAGCCCCAGCGCGTTATTCCCCATGATTGTTGCAAAACTGCTTGCGGGCGTTTTGGCGGTTGCGGTTGCCATATTTATTTACGGAAAGATGAAAAAGGGGGAATCCGCTTTTGAAAATCAAGAAGGAAACGATCTTTCCCAAATAGGGGAAGGTGCGGAATAAAAGATTTACGAAAAGTTGCATTAAAAACCGCGGGGGCAACGTAGCCTCCGCGGTTTTATTTTTTTAGGTCAATTAAATTTTCAATTCGGCAAGTTTGTTATCCAAAATTTGCATTTCTCTATCCGTTAACTTCCAGTTAAACGCGGCGCAGTTTTCTTCTGCTTCCTTCACGTTTCTAACCCCGCAAAGGGCGGTGCCGATATACGGCTTTTGGGTTGCCCAATTCAGCGCGATTTGCGAAAGGGGAACGCCGCCGCGGCTTTCTGAAATTTCGTCCATCGTTTTCAAAAGTTCTTGGCACTTGCTAAACTTGGGTTCTTTATAAAAATCGTAGAAGGTAAAGCGGAAATCCAGGGGATCCCAATTGGGGATTTCGCGAATAGCGCCCGTCAAGATGCCCGAGCCAAGGCTACCGTAGGAGAAGGTGTTAATGCCCTTATCGTAGCACCACGTAATTAAATCCTTTTCGCTTTGGTTTACCATAGAAAACGGGGGTTGGAACACGTCGATCATGGTGGTTTTCAAGCAATCTTCAATCATTGCTTGGTTAAAGTTGGAAACCCCGATAAAGCGGATTTTCCCTTGCTTTTTCAGTTCTAAAAGCGCGTCCATGGTTTCGGCAATGGGGGTGTTTACGTCCGGCCAATGCACAAAGTAAAAGTCAATATAATCTACGTCCAAACGGCGCAAAGAATCTTCACATTCTTTAAAGCACGCTTTTTTGCTAGCATCGCGGGGAATAACGCCTGCTTTATCCATACCGTCCCCAATCCCAAATTTGGTGGAAATGAACACCTTTTCGCGGTAGCCGCCTTTCACCGCTCTACCAACGATTTGTTCGGAAACACCACAGTTATACGCGGGTGCGGTGTCAATTAAATTTACACCGTTATCAATCATCGCGTGGATGGCTTTGATGGATTCCTTTTCATCCGTTTCGCCGTATCTTGCGCCCCCAATTGCCCAGGTGCCAACGGCAAGTTCGGAAACTTCTACGCCTGCATTTTGAAACTTTTTATAACGCATTATATTTCTCCTTTCGGCACTTTTCTTTTTTAGAAAAGTTCCTATTTTTTATCTTTAATAATTTACGGTTTTAACAGTTCGTCCGCGTTCGTACCCGTTTCGGTTTTGTGATAGAAAAGGAAGTACGCGCCAATAGCGATGCCCAAAATACCGTAAGCAACCAAAACAACGCCCAAATTGTTTGCGCTAAATTTCCCTTGGGGGAAGATTAAGCCGATTACGCCGAACACTTCGATAACTGCAATTAAAACGGGAACCACAAAGCGCAACATAAACGCAATCACCTTGCCAAACTTACCAAAGCGCGCGCCGTGTTCGCCCAGTTCGTTAATGGCGCGCTTGGGGCCCATAATCCAACCCACCGCCACGCAAGAAAGCAACGCGCATACGGGCATAAGAACGGTGTTGGTAACTACGTCTAAAAAGGATAGCCAATCCAAACCGAATATCCGCATTTTATCCACGCCGTTTAAACTATAACCGATGGAATAGCCCACGGGGATGGATAAAGCGAAAAGGATAACCGCAACGCAAGCCGTTACCTTTTTTCTGCTGATGCCGTATTTTTGTATGATAAACTGGCTGGATACTTCCATAATGGAAATTACCGAAGTAACCGCCGCAATTACGATCATGGCAAAGAATAGAAATTCAATTACGTTGCCGATAAACCCAATGCTTTCAAAAACCTTGGGCAGGGTATCGAACATCAACGTCATGCCTTGCAGTTGGTTGGGGTCTAACACCACGCTTTCCTTTGCCGCAAAGTGGAACACCGCGGGGAAGATGGCAAGCCCCGCCAAAAGGGCAACGAAGGTGTCGAACACGCAAATCATCGCCGTGGATTTAACCATGTTGATTTCTTTGCCCGTATAAGAACCGTAAACGATCATAGTTCCCATACCAAGCGAAAGGGAATAAAAGGCTTGCCCCATAGCGGCCAGTACCGAATGGAAGGTGATTTTGGAAAAATCGGGAACAAGGAAGAATTTTAATCCTTCCGCAACGCCTTCGCCCAAAAATAAAACGAAAACGACAACCGCAACCAACAGCGCGAATAAAGCGGGCATAAGCACCTTACTTGCTTTTTCAATACCCCCCTTTACCCCTGCCATAACCACCACAAGGGCAAACGCCAAAAATAAGGCGGTAAACAAAATCACTTTCCAACCGCTGCCCGCAAACGCGGCAAAGTTGTTGGCGTTACCCGCAAACGAATTTGCGGTAAAGCGTACGGTATAACCGCCAAGCACCGAATAATAAATACAAATAACGGTGGGAACGGCAATGGCAAGTAACCCCACCCAGCCTAATTTTTTGCTGATACTTTTAAACGCGGTAACGGGGTTCGCTTGCGCGCGTTTTCCTATAAACATTTCGCAAATCATGGTAATGGCGCCGATAAACAGAACGCACGCTACGTATAAAAATACGAAAGCCGCCCCGCCGTTTTCCGCCGTTTTGTAGGGGAACGCCCATAAGTTGCCCAGCCCTACGGCAGAACCTGCCGCCGCTAAAACGAAGCCGATACCGCTGGTAAATCCGCCCTTTTTGGTTTGTTCTTGTTGCATTTTTTATGCTCCTTTGTTTGTGTACTTGCCTATTGTACCAAAAAACGGGGGATTAGTCAACCTTAAAACCCGTTTTTGCCGAAATTCCCAAGGAATTGGCGGAAAGGCTTGTCAAAAAAGGGGGGAAGTGTTATAATGATGAAAAATAGAAGGATGCGAACGATGAAAAAGCCTGTAATCCTATGTATATGCCTATGCGCCGCGCTTTTGCTTTGCGCTTGCGGTAAAACGCCGCCCAATCCCACCCCAAGCGTAACCCCTTCGGTTACGCCCAGCGTAATCCCTAGCGTTGCGCCTAGTATCGCGCCTTCGGTAACGCCCAGCGTTTCCCCCACCGTAATTCCTTCCGTACCTGCCGAAAGCGCGGGGCTTTCGTTTACCCTAAACGCCGAAGAAACGGGATACGTATTAAGCGGTATCGGGGATTGCGCGGATACCGAAATTATCGTTCCCGCAACCTATCAAGGCTTGCCCGTCGTGGGGGTAAAGGAATACGCGTTGCAATACGCGGAAAGCATTACGCGTATCGTTTTACCCGAAGGGGTTACGGAAATAGAAAAATTTGCCTTTTCCTATTGCGCTTCGCTTGCCGAAGCGGTGTTGCCTTCCACCCTTACCAAGCTGTACCCTTACGCTTTCGCAAATACTTCGGTACAGCGAGTCGTGTTTACGGGGGGCGTACATTGGTGGGCGCGGGATATTGCTTACGGCGGAACGCACTCCAAAAATATGTACGTAACGAACCCCGAACAAAACGCAATAAACTTAACGGGATTTTACGTGCAACACGAATGGACGTTTTTGGGGTAACCTTCCGTAAATAAAAAATTAAGAAAAAGAGAGGGAGTCTAGTTTTTCACTCCCTCTTTTTTATTGCGTAGCGCGCGAAAAATAAGGGCAACGGCAAGGGTGAAAAGCCCTAACGCCACTAAAAAATAACCGCTTCCCACGTAAAAGGGGGCAACGTGCGAAAATCCCCAAACGCCCGCGGGGGAGCGGTAATGAAAAAAGAAATACGGGTACGGCACGCCCCTGCCAAAATTTACCCCGCGCAAGGAAAGAAGGCTAATTAGTAGGCAATACACGGCGGGGGGGATTAAGCACGAAAAAACCGCCTTTTTGGGCAAGCGAAGTTCGGGGGAATTGATAAAAAAATCCACCGCGCCCAATATCGGGGTGAAAATATGGGTAAACAGATTGCAAACCGTCCACGGGGCGTAATCTTTGGGGGAAAAGGGCGCAAGGAAAAAACAAAAGGTAACCCCGGTTAAAACCACCCCAACCGTACTGATAAAGGAAAGAACGTAAAGCCCATATCCCATCCGTTTTTTACGTAGCAAAACCGCCCCTTCCGTTCCCTTGCTAATCCCCAAAAGCAGGTTGGACTGCGCGGTAAAATATAACAGTCTGCTAAAGGGTGGGGAATAGCCTTCTTTCTGCGCGGTAAGCAAAGAAAGGAAAACCCCGTAAAAGGCAAAGATGCAGGTAATCACTTTCAAAAATACGCTTTTTTTCATACCCTAATCATTGCCTAAACACGGGGGAAATATGCCCCAAGGCGCCCCAAGACGCAAAAAAATCGCCCCACGAAGTGCCGTGGGGCGAAAAAATTCTTTTTTACGGGCGTAATCCCATACCCCCTTCCAAGGTTAAGGTTTCGCCGTTCAAATACTTAAAGTCGGGGTTGGCAAGTTGCACGCAAACCCTACCGATTTCCGTTTCGGGATCGCCAAAATGCCCTACAGGGGGCATTTTTACGTTTGCCTTAAACGCTTCGGGGTAGGCTTGTTCAAATTTTTCCAGCTGCGCCGTCCACGCCAAGGGGCAAATTACGTTGGTGTTGATGCCGTCCTTCGCCCATTCGGTTGCCGCCACGCGGGATAAACCGCGAATTCCTTCCTTCGCCGCCGCGTAAGAGCATTGCCCGTAATTGCCAAACAATCCCGCGCCCGAAGCAAAGTTGATGATACTGCCTTTGCTTTCCTTTAAGTAAGGGTAGCACGCCTTCATGTAATAGAAGGTTGCGTACAGCCCCGAATACATCGCAAGGTCAAACTGTTCGGTGGTGTGGTCTTGAATGGGAACGCCCGAAGCGGAAGCTTGCGCGTTGTTAATCAGTACGTCAATGCTACCGAAGGCTTTTACCGTTTCTTCGGCAACCATTTTGGCGGTGGCTTCGTTATCCGCGCCCGCCGAAATATCCGCTTGCAAAGCAAGAACTTTAATTCCGTACTTGCTTTCTAATTCTTCCTTCGCTTTTTCTAATTTGGGTACGTTTCTACCCGTAATCACCAAATTCGCGCCTTCTTTTGCGTACGCGGTGGCGATGCCGTAGCCGATAGAGCCGCATCTGCCGTCCGAAAGAACGGCGTAGCCCGCCCCCGTGATAATTGCAGTTTTACCCGTTAAAAATCCCATATGTTACTCCTTTTGGGGAAAGCCCCGTATTTTCTTGGTTATCATTATAGCATAGGAAGGAAAAAAGTCAATACGAATTGCAATTTTTCATAAAATTATGCTATGGCAAAAGCCTTTTCGGTTGCCAAGCATACCACTTTGTGGTATAATGCTTGCATTAACTTACCTTTTAAGGATGCCTTACAATGTTTTCCCTTTTGCTTGCCGTAATATACCTTTCCTTTATCAGTTTGGGGCTTCCCGATACCTTGCTTGGCGCGGGTTGGCCCGTAATGCAAGGGGCGTTCCACGTTCCCCTTTCCTATATGGGAATTATCACCGTAATCATCTCGCTTGGAACGGTGGTTAGCAGTTTGTTTACGGATAAAGCGGTGCAACGTTTAGGCACGGGGCTTACCACGGCGATTAGCGTGGGGATGACCGCCCTTGCCCTTTTGGGCTTTGCCCTTGCTACCCGGTTTTGGATGCTTTGCTTATTGGCGGTTCCGTACGGCTTGGGCGCGGGCGCGGTGGACGCGGCTTTGAATAACTACGTTGCTTTGCATTACGCTTCCCGCCACATGAATTGGTTACACGCGTGCTGGGGCATCGGCGCAACCGTTAGCCCCAATATTATGGGCTTTGCGCTTGCCAAGGGCATGGGCTACCGCGCGGGATACGGGTTCGTTTCCGCCCTGCAATGCCTACTTTGTATCGCGTTGTTTTGCACCCTGTTTTTGTGGAAAAAATCCACGGGGGAAGGGGAAGCGCAAGTAAAACCCTTATCCCTAAAAAACGCCGTGCGGATCCCCGGCGTGCCGTGGGTAATGCTTGCCTTTTTCGCCTACTGTTCGGTGGAAGGAACGGCAAGTACCTGGGCGGCAAGTTACTACGTAACCGCGCGTGGTTTTAACGTGGAAACCGCCGCAAGTTTGGCTTCCTTTGGGTGTTTGGGGCTTACCGTTGGGCGGATTATCAGCGGTTTCGTTTCGGATAAATTAGGGGATAGAAATATGATTCGCATTGGCACCGCCGTTATGCTATTCGGCGCGCTAACCGTTACCCTTTCACCCTTCTGCACCTATCTTGCGCCCGTGGGATTGGTGTTTGCGGGGCTGGGTTG
>JAZUCI010000147.1:0-7728 GCA_045639045.1 Christensenellaceae bacterium | reverse complement strand
CATAAACCCCCGAACCGCAAATCGGTTCGGGGGTTTTCGTTTTCCGTTATTCTTTGCCGTTATTCTTGGGATTCTTCGGCTTGCGCCTTTTCCCTTTCGGCTTGCTTTGCCGCGCCCTTTTCACGCGCAACGGTTTCCGCTTTCATCAGTTTTTCTTCGCGTTCTTTCAGTTTTTCCGCGCGTTCTAACTGCATTTCTTTTGCTTGGCGTTCTTTTACCGCGCGGCGGCGCGCCTTTTGGCGTTTATCCTTTACCACACGGTAGGCAATCGCGCCTGCGATGATGCCGAAAATCGCGCCCAAAATCAGCGCCATGGCAAGGGGGGATAAGGTATCGCCCTTTACCGTGTTCCACATATTCATCGCCGCTTTATAATCTTTGAAGTTATTCATTATCGCGCAGCGGTCAATGCTGGATTTATCCGCAAGCATTACGCGGTTTACGGTTACGGCGGAAGTATCCACCGCTTCCCCGTTAATTTCGTAATTGCCTTCGGTAAAGAAGTAACTTACGTCCATCTCCTCCGCGTATTCGGGATAATCTTCCCCCAGCCCCATATGATATTCCAACGTTTCGGGGGTGGCAACCACGCTGATATACCCCGTGGCGTCCATATTGCGAATTGCCGCATCCCCGCTATTTAAGAAATCCATAAAAGCGATGGCGGCATCCACGTTTTTCGCGTATTTGGGAATACACCAACCGTCAAACCAAACGTTTCCGCCTTCGGTGGGAACGGCGTAATCCAGGGTAACGCCACCCAAAGCCGCTTCGTCAATCGCCCACCACGCGTCCCCGCTCCACGCCAAGTTCAGGTAGTAGGTGCCGATAACCATATCCCCTTTCCCGTCGTCCACTTCGTAGAACACGCCTACGTCCGTTTTTTGCGAAATGAGCGCGTCCTGAATGGGAAGCATCTCTTTTTCGGTTTCGGGGTTGATGATTTCAAACAAGCGCGCGTTGTACGCTTCGGGATCGGTAATCGTGGAAAGTTCTTCGCGGTGCGCGTAAATTGCCGCGGCAACCACGCTATCGCGTACGCTATCCTTCATTAAAATTTTGTTGGAAAATGCGGGGTTCCACAGAACGTCCCAACCAAAGGGTTCTTCCCCCGTAACGGCTTCCACTTTATCCTTGTTGTACAAAACGCCAAGCGTTCCCCAGCAGTAGCCGATGGCGTATACGTTGTCCCCATCCCCGGGCGCTAAAATTTCAAATTGCTCCCTTGCGTAGGGGGAAACGTTGTTAAAGTTTTCCATTTGCGCTTTGGGGATTTTCTTTAACAAATTCTTTTCGTACAGTTTTTGAATTGCGTATTCCGAAGGGCAAACTACGTCGTAATCTTCCTTTGCCGTTTCAATTTTGGTAAGCAAGGTTTCGTTGGTATCAAAGGTACTGTATTCCACGGTTACCTTTTTACCCGTTTTTTCGTAGTAGTAATCTTCAAAATCTTCTAATAAGGATTCGTCGATATAATCTTCCCAGTTACAAACTTTTAAGATGCTTTCCCTATCTTCCGCCGCCTTTGCCGTGGGTTGGTTATTCCCCAAGGTAAGGGGCAGGGCGGAAAACGCCAAAAGGAGGGCGGCAAAAACCGCAATGATACGTTTTTTCATCGTTTATTCTCCTTTTGCTTTTGTTTGCCCGTTCTAAGATTCATAACGAATAACAGCGTTAATACCACGATGAAAATCAAGGTGGAAAGCGCGCGGAGGGAGGGGGTTAAACCGCCCTTTACCGCATCCTTATAAATAAAGGTGGAAAGGGTATCGAAGGAAGTGCTGGTGGTGTAGTTGGTTACCACGAAATCGTCGATGGAAAGGGTAAACGCCATAATAAAGCCGCTTACCATACCGGGTAAAATTTCGGGTAAAATAACCGTTCTAAGCGCCCGCCAAGGGGTTGCGCCAAGGTCTAAGCACGCTTCGTAAATATTGTTGTTCATTTGCTTTAACTTGGGCAGTACCGAAAGCACCACGTAGGGCGCGGAGAAGGTGATATGCGCCAAAATTACGGTTACTTCCCCACGGGGCAACGCGAACACCAAGAATAAAAGCAACAAGGAAATACCCGTTACGATTTCCGCGTTAACAACGGGAATTTGGTTGATAAAGGAGAAGGTTCGCTTCATTTTCTTTTTGGAAAAGAAGATGCCGATAGCCCCCGCCGTACCCAGCAAGGTAGCGAACAAAGCGGAAATTAAACCTACTTCCAAAGTGTTTAAAAATACTTCTAAAATCTGCTTTCCCTTGGGGCCTGCAAACAGGTTTTTATACAGCGAAAGGGAAAATCCTTGCCAATCCCCCATTACCCCGCTTTCGGTAAAGGAGAACACCATTACGAACATAATGGGCGTGTAAATAAACAAAAGCACAAGGGCAAGATAGCTTGCGGATAAAATTCTTTTTACCATAACGCGTTTTGCTCCTCCCCTTTAGAAAGTTTCCCTTGTATCACGGTGGAAATAAAGATCACCACAAGCATTAGCGTGGAAAGGGATGCGGCGTAGTTCCATTGGTCCATTTTGTACGCCTGGTTAATTAAGTTACCGAATAGCTGAATGGTGTTTCTAGACAGCATATCCGAAATAACGAAGGTGGAAATGCAGGGCATGAACACCATGGTAATCCCACTCATTACGCCGGGCATAGAAAGGGGAATTACCGTTTTCAAAAATACGCGGCGATCGTTTGCGCCTAAATCCTTTGACGCTTCAAGCAGCGAAGGATCAATTTTACACAGTTGATTGTAGATGGGTAAAATCATGAAGGGCAAAAAGTTGTAAATCATACCGAACATGGTGGTAAAATACCCGGGGGTTAAGCGCAAATAATCGAAAATACCGCGCATAGCCAGGGTGCGAAGCAAAAAGTTCATCCACATGGGAAGGATAAACAACGTCATTAAAGTAAGCCCGCGCTTGCCTTTCAGTTTGGAAAGGAAATACGCCACGGGATAGCCGATAACAAGGCAAAAAGCGGTTGCAACCAGCCCTACCCCCAAAGATTTTACCACGGCGGTCATTGCTTCCGCGCGGGTGAAAATCATACCGAAGTTTTCTAACGTGAAATTCCAATCCTTATCCGTAAACGCGTACACGCAAATGATAAGAATGGGCAATATCACGAACATAATCAAAAACAGATAGTACGGAATCCCGATATATCTTCTTTGAAAGCGCAACTTTTTCATTCTTCATCCTCCACGGGGATTAGTGTAATCATTTCGGGGTGGAAGGCAATACCCACTTGGTCGCCGTCATCCCAGGGATATACGGAGTTTGCGTACAAGGGGTAGCCGTCCTCCGTTACTAGTTCCACTTCGTAGTGGTTGCCGCGGTATAAAAGGGAAACCACTTCGGCTTGCCCTTCCCCTTCGTCAAGGTCGTCCCGCATATCGATTGCATCCAAAGGCACGATTACTTTTACCTTTTTGCCCGATAAATCAATCGCTTCCCCGTCCGCGGTATATTTTACCCCGTCTTCTTCGGTGTAGTTTAAAGGAAGAAGGGAATCCGTGTTCACTTCTACTTTGGTAAAGGGGCCGAAGGAAACAACGCCTTCTTCCACCACTTCCCCTTCGTATTCGTTATACACGCGCGCCTTTTTCATAATGTGGATATCTTGCGGCTTGATGTATAAGCCTGCCTTTTCCCCAATATCCCAATCTTGCGTGGTTTGAACGGTGTATTCGTAACCGCTTTTCGCGCGGATTTCCAAAGCGTAGTGCATACCCTTAAACACCTTGCTAACCACGGTGCCAGAGGTAAACGCGCTGGGCGCGTCTTCTTCAAGCAGATAAATATCTTCGGGGCGAATTACCACGTCTACGGGTACGTTTTCCCCAAAGCCTTCGTCCACGCAAGGGACTTCGGCGCCGTCAAAGGCAACCAGCTTATCCTTTACCATTACCCCGTCAAAGATATTGCTTTCCCCAATAAAGTTGGCAACGAAGGCGTTTTCGGGCTCGTTATAAATATCCGTGGGGGTGCCGATTTGTTGGATAACCCCGTTTTTCATAACCACTACCGTATCGCTCATGGTAAGCGCTTCTTCTTGGTCGTGCGTTACGTAAATAAAGGTGATGCCCAACTTTTTGTGCATTTCCTTTAATTCCAGCTGCATTTCCTTACGCATTTTTAAGTCTAACGCGCCCAAAGGTTCGTCTAAAAGCAACACTTCGGGTTCGTTTACGATAGCGCGCGCGATGGCAACGCGTTGTTGCTGACCGCCCGACAGGGTGTTTACGTCGCGGAAATCGTAGTCCGTAAGGCCAACCATTTTTAATGCGTTGAATACCTTCTTTTCAATTACGTCCTCCCCTAACTTCACCTTTTTAATTTTGGTGTTGCCCTTTTTATCCGTAACCGTTTTTTCCACGCGCTTTAATCTAAGCCCAAAAGCAACGTTATCAAACACGTTTAAGTGGGGGAACAACGCATAGCGTTGGAATACCGTGTTTACGGGGCGAAGGTGGGGGGGGATATCCACGATGCTTTTGCCGTTGAATAAAATTTCCCCGCTATCGGGCAGCTCAAAGCCCGCAATCATACGAAGGGTGGTGGTTTTACCGCAACCCGAAGGGCCCAAAAGGGTTACGAATTCCCCTTTTCTAATATATAAGTTTACGTCGCTTACGACGGGCGCGCCGCCGTACGCCTTTACCACGTTTTTCAGTTCGATAATTTTTTCAGCCATACTATTACTCCTCGTTTGCTAAATTAAAAATTAGGGGGGGAAGAAATCCAAAGGACCTTCGCCGTTTTATCCTTGGAAGGATTGCTTAAATGGTGCGTTTTATCCGAAGCAAAGTAAAAGCTTTCCCCCTTTGCCACGGTAAGTTTACGGTTGCCGTGCGTTAGTAGAATTTTCCCTTCTAAAACGTAGCCGAACTCCTCCCCTTCGTGCGGAATATCCTGTTCGGTTGCGCTACCCGGGGCAAGTTCTACCAAAGCGGGCTCCATTTCATTTTTTTGCGCGGAAGGAATTAGCCAAGTAAACAGCATGCCTTCCTGCTCCTTTAGGATGTAATCGCCCTTTTTATACACCAGCTTTTCCGCGCTTTCTTGCTGGAAAAATTCCTGCAAGGTAATGCCTAATGCCGAAACGATGTCGTTTAAGGTGGCGATGGAAGGGCTGGTTAGGTCGTTTTCCAGTTGCGAAATGTACCCTTTGGTCAGTTCGCACCGATCGGCAAGCTCCTTTTGGGTTAGCCCAAGCTGGTGCCTTCGGTCTTTAATTTTTCTGCCGATTTTCATTTGCGTTCTCCCACGGGGCTACGCCCCAAAGTTTTCGCTTGGCGCGAAAGTTAAAGATTGTAAACCTTTTGTTTACTAAAACTAAACTTTAATAGGATTTTATTATAAGAAATCTATATGCATATGTCAACTGTTTACGATAAAAAAATTCGTGTTTTTTCGGTTTTTTTCTTGTTGTTTTTCTTCCTTCCCCTTTTAGGGGATAAAAATAAAGCACCGCGGAATACCGCGGTGCCTTAAACGAAGATTTTTTACTTGATAAAGTCCTTCAATCTAAAATATTTATAGGCTAAAGTATTTATCTCGGAAATAATCCTATCCGTAAGACCTTGTCTATCTTTATAATCGTCTTTTTCAATTTCAATCAACGGAATATCGTGTTCTTTATATGCCTTTCTTTTTCTTTCTTTATTTTCCAAATATTCTTTCGTGTTCATTCCCCAGTATTCAATATAAATACCGTGTCTACCATCGGTAACAGGAATAAACCAGTCAGCCTTAATGGTTGATTCATCAGAAGAAATGGGCACTTTTTTTTCATAGCAATGCACAATTCTTACATCGTAAAGAATATCATCAATAATGCTTTCAGGGTTACTTTTTACATAATGCCCGTCTGCCGTTCGTAAGAATTCTTCCTTGCGCGAATCTTGTGTTTTAGAATACTCGGAAACAGTTTGCTTTTGCTCTGGTTTCTTTTTTTCAATAATCTCTTTCACGTCTTCTTCCGCGCGGTCTGTAAGGCTTTCATCCCCAAACAATTCCTTCGTCAGATTTGCTAAAGCAAGCAATTTGTTGCAATTTGATTGAATATATTCGAAATTTTTCATTCGATAAATATTCGAGCGCAAATTGAAATAATAGTCTTTCAAATCGAACACTTTTGCATTTTTATCAAAAGAATCCTTAAAATCGCGCATTTCATAATAACAATCCCTACAAAGAGAACCGTTGGGCGCATTTTCGCCACAAACAATACAAGTAGCAATGTCTTTTTTAATAGAGTCACAAGCACATTTTTTATTTACAAAGTGGTAGTTTCCGCAGTTCGCACATTTGACAATTTTGCCTTCTTCCTTTAACGCATTGCATTTTTTGCATAAAGGGAAATAACCGCTATACTCTCCACAAATTTGACAATTAGCCATCAAAACACCTCTTTTGTATTATTCATCGAACATTTCAATGCCAGTCTTTCTTTCAGGTCTGCTATCCCCGTGTTTTACGAACAGCATAGTTACGAAGGCAAGCGCAACGAAGAAGCACGCGTAGGGGAACAACACGCGCATAGTACCCGTTACATCCATCAACAAGCCCGAAAGCAAGGGGGTTGCCGCTTGCGCCGCCATACTTGCGGTGTAGTAGTAGCCCGTAAACTTACCCACCGTACTACCGCGGGCAAGTTCTACCACCATAGGATAGGAGTTTACGTTAATGGTTGCCCAAGCAACGCCCGCCAAAGCGAACACGCCGTTCATAGCCATTACGGACATTCCCTTTTTCACGAAATTCGCCAAAAGGAAGGCGGTAAACAGCATAATTACCCCTGCCAAAATGGTCTTTTTTCTACCGAAGCGGGAAGCCACGAAGCCGATGGGCAAATACGCAATAATCGCCGCCACCGTTGCCACCATTAAGGTGGTGTTGTAGTCTACCGAAAGCACTTGTTCGGCATATACCGAATACTTACTAATTACCGCGTTGTACCCTGCAAACCAGAATACTACCGAAGTTAAAATAAGGAGAAGGGAAATTTTTTCGCCCTTGGTAAGGGAACGCTTTCCTTCCGCTTTTTCTTCTTCCGTTTGGTGTTTGGTTAAGCCGTAGGCTTCCTCCCCTTCTTCCCGTTCCTTGGTCCATTTGGGTTCCTTTACGGTAAGCATAAACACGAAAAGGGCGATAAGCATAAGCCCCGCGCATACGCAAATGAAGGGCAAATAACTCATCATAGAGTTCGTTGCCTTACCCGTACCCATCAAAATACCAAGCAGTAGCACAAGCGCGCCCCCTGCGGTACCCATTAGGTTGATTACCGCGTTACCCTTACTGCGTAAGGGGGGCAAAGTTACGTCGGGCATCAAGGCCACGGCGGGCGAACGGAAGGTTGCCATGGAAACGAGTAGCATCAAAAGTACCGCAACGAAGAAAATCAACGTTAAGGGGCTTTGGCAAGTTTTTTGCCAAGCTAAGTGCTGGCGGGCGGGTACTACGTATTTGGTGTACTCATCCGTAAATTCCTTTTGCGTTTCATCCGTAAAGGTGTTAATTTGCATAAATTCTTCTTCGGACATCACCGAAGAAAGGGTAACTTTTTTGCCGTTTACCGAAATTACCTTTTCGTCCTTGGCGCTATCCCACATTTCTTGCATAGCGGAAGCCGAAGTTTCGGTTTTGGGCGAAAGGGTAGATACTTCGCTTAAACGCACGTTATCCACCACCGAAAGCCCAACGAACAAGAAGCACGCGCAAAG
>JAZUCI010000146.1:0-13210 GCA_045639045.1 Christensenellaceae bacterium | reverse complement strand
GTACAAGTTGTATCTTGGTACGACAACGAAGACAGCTACACCAGCCAAATGGTTAGAACCATTAAATATTTCTCTGAAATCTAATTTTACGGTGGCGTATAACCATCGCAATACGTTGTTAAACTTGCGTTTTCGGTGCAGTTACGTACCATCAAGGTACGCGCCTTTCCGAAATCCGCGTTTGCCTCGTCTTGCTCGGTTCTCCACCACCTTATAGGCGAATTAAACGCGCAAACCTTTCGGCGGAGTGTTTTCGCCACCTTATAAGAAACTTTAAAGCCTTGCGGCAACGCAAGGCTTTTCTTTTTTACTTTCTTTCATTTTCTAACGCTTCCCAAAAGGTTAGGTATAAGCCTTTTTGTTCGGCAAGGCGGTACACTTGCGTTTCGCTAAGCGTTTTTACGGGGATATCCCCACGGTAAAGGTATAAAATATAACTTTCGCCCGCGCGCATTCGTTTTACGGCGGTGGAAAGGGTGGAATTTACCGAAAAAGCCAGCAAGGATAGCGGCATACCCTTTTCCCTTCTTGCGGCGGAGCGGTGGGTTAGGCATTTATAGTAGCCTTCCCCGTGGTTAGCGCGGAATAAAAAGGGCAGGGTTACCAGCCAAAACGCCAAAACGAACGCAATATGCGCGCCCCCTTTTACCGCAAGCAGGGTATACCCAAGCAAGGTGCATATCCCCGTAATTCCCGCAAGAATGTTTGCGGTTTTGGGGGTGAATTTCCGTTTTAGCAGGGCGAATAAAATTCTGCCCCCGTCCAAGGGGAAAACGGGCAGTAAATTGCAAATAAAAAGGGAAGCGTTCGCCCAAAACACCGTTTCGGTATAGGGGTATAAGTCGGGTAGTAACCACCAAGTGGCAACCGTGCCCACGCAAAGGCAAAAGTTGACCAAGGGCCCTGCAAAAAACACCGCAAGTTCGTCCTTTGCGGAAATTTCTTGATTGTTTCCCCCCACCGCCGCGCCAAAGGGGGTAAGCAAAATGCGGTTTAAGGCGTACCCACGCCCTTCCGCGCTTAAATAGTGCCCGTATTCGTGCAAAAGCGCGCATAAAGTAAGGGCAAGGAAGTTTATCCCTTGCCCCGTAGCCACCGCAATCAGTAGCCCCAAAAAATACGTGGGATGCACGCGTACGCGCGCGCCTATACTTTTAACGTGCCTTCTTCCACCGCGCAAATCAGTTGCTCCCCGTTTTCGTAAAAACTAACGCTTACCGTTTCGCCCGTGCCGTACGCCACGGGTTGCGCGCGGTACACCCTATCGCCCACCTTGTGAAAGGGCGTGCTAACCCCCGTAATTACCGTTTTGAACAGGTCGCTATGCGAAATTTCCATGGTATAGCAGCCCGCTTCGTCCGCGGTTAGGGAAGTAACCTTGCCGTCCTCGGTAGCGTACACGCCCCCTTTATCCAATAGCTGCATCACGCCGTTTTCAATCACGTACGCGCCCGCCGTGGGTAGGGTTAGCGAAAATTCCCCCTTAAGGCGGTTATCCGCTTCCTTTTTTAGCGTGGCCGAACCCGTAACCAGCCCCGCCAAATCTAACCGAAACACGAACGCGTTTAAAAGAAAGGCGAAGGATAACACCGCGCATACCACCGCCGTTAGGGTAAGCCCTACGCTCCGTTTTTTATGGGGGGGAAGGTACGCGTCTAATACCGCGCGTTCTTCGGGAAGTTCTTCAATAATTTCGCATACGGGTAGGGAAGTATCCAAGTTAAAATCCGCCCCAGCCGTATCCGAAGAAGCCAAAAGATCTTCCTCTAACGCCCCTTCCGCGCTTTCCAAAACGGGGGCGAAGCGTAAGGGGATTTCGGGCGCGTGCGCGGTTTGTTCTTCCCCTTGTTCGCTTGTTAAAACGGGCGTGTTTTGGCAAGTTTCTTCGCCTTCCGCCACCAAGCAAGCGGGGTTTTCCTGCCCGTTCGTTGCCCTTGCAATCCCTTGCGCCTGTGTAATTTCTTCCGCTACGTCCGCTTGGCGGTTTACTTCCTGAATCGCCTTATTTTTCAGCCGTTCCTCTACTACGGGCGTGCGTTTTTTGCTTTTTTTGGTAATAACCGTGCAGCTGTCTACGGGGATTTCCAGTAGGCGCGCGTATCTAAGTTCTTGTTCCACCGCGTTGATACCTCCGATATTCGTGGTATAGGCTATGCTGAAAAAGGGCAAAATAGAACGAAAAGAAAAAACCCCGCCGGGAATGATTCCAAGCGGGGCGTTCGTTTTTTTGGGCGATTAAATTTTTAATTTTTTGAAGCATAGGGGGTATACGCCCATACCGATAAAAATCATCAGCGCGTACCGTAAAAAACGGAAGAAGGGTAGCTCAGGTAAAATCAGTTTTAGCCCAAACCGAAGCCCCAAAATTACCACCAAACCAAGCGCAACGCGGATCACCCCTTTCCACCACTTGTCGGGCATGGAAAAGCGGATAAATTTGCGTTCGGCAAGGATGCCGAAGGTGCAGCCAACCATGGCTCCGCACGCGCTAAACGTATCTTCCCCCGTCATGAAAAACAAGGCGAGAGAAAATCCCACCGAAAGGGCGGCGGCAATATACAAAGCAAGCGTTTCGTTTTTGCCGTATAAAAGGGAAAATCCGATGGCAACCGCAAGCCCAAGCGCGCCCCCAACAAGCACGTCCGTGGGGTAATGCACCCCCAAATACAAGCGGGAAAGCATAATAAGAAGGGTAACCGCAAGGCAGGTAAAACTGATCCATTTGCGCTTTAAAGTAAGCGCGGATTGACCGAAAAAGGCGGCGGAATTCATACTGTGCCCGCTGGGGAAGGAGTACGAAGTACTCATATCCGTGGAAACCAAAAAGTTATCCACTTCCACGCGGCTTACAACACCCACGGTGTACGGGCGGGGGCGTTTTACCCCTTCTTTGATAATTCCGTTTAAGCTTGCGGCGGTTAAAACGGTAACCGCGGCGCGTTCGCCAAAGCGTTTATCCACCGCAAAATATACCGAAGCAATCACGGCAACCAATATTAATTCTTCCCCAAGCAAGGTGAAAAAGCACATCAGTACGGTTAAAAACGGGCATCGAATCTCTTCAAGCAGCTCCAAAAAGGCGGCGTCCATACGCGTTACCCCCATCTTTTTTGCATATTGTAGCACAGATTGTAAATTTTTGCAAGAAAAGACTTGCGAAAAAAAAGGGAAATGTGGTATAATACTACAATCAAAATACGCCTACGGCGTTTTTGCCGTTAGGAAAGGAGTTCCCCTTGCTGAAAGCGAGTTTGCACCTAAACCCCGATTATTTTCTTTACTACGTGGTAACCGTGGGGGAAGAAGTCGTCGCTTCGGGCGGCTTAAACCGCGATTATACCTTTACCTTGGAACAGGGAACGGGGGTGTATCGCGAATTATTGCTGCGCGCCACCATCAATTTGGTGATGGACGGGCCCTTTACCACCGTGTACGCGAAGGATGAATTCGGCGTGCCCCTACGTATTTTTGGGTTTACGGAAAAAAACGGCGTATGGCAAGCGGAAAAAGAAGAACTGAAACTGCCCCATTTTTGCAGGGCGGAAGGAGAAAAGAGATGAAAACGGATATTGAAATTGCACAAGAAGCAAAACTTGCGGATATTCGCGAAATTGCAAAGCGTTTAGGCTTGGCGGAAGACGATATCTTCCTATACGGCAAATATAAGGCGAAAATTCCCGCCCAAAATCAACCCAAAGCAAAAATGATTTTGGTAACGGCAATCAACCCCACCTCTGCCGGGGAAGGGAAAACCACCGTTTCCATCGGCTTGGCGGACGGGCTTCGCCGTATCGGTAAAAACGTGTGCCTTGCGCTTAGAGAGCCCTCCCTTGGCCCCGTATTCGGCATTAAAGGCGGCGCGGCAGGCGGCGGCTACGCGCAAGTGCTTCCTATGGAAGATATCAACCTGCATTTTACGGGGGATTTACACGCGATTACCGCGGCAAACAACCTGATTTGCGCCGTAGTGGATAATCACTTATATTTCGGCAACGAACTTGGCTTAAAGGAAATTTACTTTAAGCGCTGTATGGATATGAACGACCGTTCCCTTCGCGATATCGTAATTGGTAGAAACCGCCAAGGCGTAGAACGCGAAACGGGCTTTGATATTACCGCGGCAAGCGAAATTATGGCAATTTTGTGCCTTGCTACAGATATGGAAGATTTGAAAACGCGCATCGGCAATATCATCATCGGTATCAACGAAAAGGGCGAATACGTTTACTTCCGCGATTTCAAGGCGGAAGGCGCGGTTGCGGCTTTATTAAAGGAAGCAATGAACCCCAACTTGGTGCAAACCTTGGAAGGCACGCCCGCTATCGTTCACGGCGGCCCCTTTGCGAACATCGCCCACGGCTGTAACAGTATTCGCGCAACCAAAACCGCAATGAGCTTATCCGATTACACGGTAACCGAAGCGGGCTTTGGCGCGGACCTTGGCGCGGAAAAGTTCTTGGACGTAAAATGCCGCGTTGCGGGTATTGAACCTGCTTGCGTGGTTGTGGTTGCTACCGTTCGCGCGTTAAAATTGCACGGCGGCGCGTTAAAGGAAAATTTGGGCGCCGAAGATTTGGCTGCTTTACAAGCGGGCATTCCCAACCTTGCAAAACACGTGGAAAATATGGTGAACGTATACCGTAAGCCCGTTGTGGTTGCGGTAAACCGTTTCGCAAGCGATACCCAAGCGGAAATTGAATTGCTTACCAAAGCGGCGGAAGAAATGAACGTTCCCGTTGCCTTTACGGACGTATTCTTAAAGGGCGGCGAAGGCGGTATGGAACTTGCCGAAAAGGTAGTTGCGGCATGCGAAAAGGAAAGTAAGCTGTGCTATTCTTACGAATTGGATATGCCCGTAAAGGATAAAATCAACGCCGTTGTTACCCGCGTTTACGGGGGTAAGGGCGCGGAATTTAGCGAAGTGGCATCTAGAAAAATTGCCGAATTGGAAGCACAAGGATACGGCAACTTGCCCGTAATCATTGCGAAAACGCAGTATTCCTTGTCCGACGATCAAACCTTGCTTGCTCGCCCCACCGATTTCACCATTACGGTAAAAGATATCGTAGTAAAAGGCGGCGCCGGCTTTATCGTAGCCGTAGCCGGAAAAATTATGTTAATGCCCGGGCTTTCCCGTCATCCTGCAGCCGAAAAGATTACGGTGGATGCGGATGGGAAGATTGACGGCCTATTCTAACGGCGCGTTATAAGCGGCGCAATACTGTGTCAGCCGTCGCCGTTTGGATCGTCGAATACGAAAAGTATACTTCCGCCCCAAACGGCTCGGACTTCCTTGTCTTGCTTGCTTCTAACACGCCTTATTGAAAGAGAGAGCCTTGTATCGCTTGTTTCTAATCCATCTTAGCTGTTATAGAGCGCTGTTGCAAGCCTTGTCTTGCTTGCCTCTAACACGCCTTAATGAAAAAGCGAGCCTTGTATCGCTTGTTTCTAATCCCTTTTTGAAAATTTTAATCGTTCATATACGAATTAGGAGAAACGTATGACCGAACCTACCAACTTTATAGAAAACATTATTCACGACGATTTGGAAAGTGGTAAAATTACCGCTTTGCAAACGCGTTTTCCCCCCGAACCCAACGGGTACTTACACGTTGGGCACGCAAAAAGCATGTGCATCAACTTTGGCACCGCGAAAAAGTACGGCGGTAAGTGCAACCTGTTTTTTGACGATACCAACCCTTCCAAGGAAAAAACCGAATTCGTAGAAGCGATTAAGGAAGATATCAATTGGTTAGGGTTTACTTGGGCGGAAATTCACTACGCTTCGGACTTTTTCCCCATCATTTACGAATTGGCGGTAAAGCTGATTAAGGAAGGCAAGGCGTACGTTAGCGACGAAACTGCGGAAGAAATCCGTATGCGCCGCGGTACGTTAACCGAGCCCGGGGAAGAAAGCCCCTTTAGAAACCGTAGCGTGGAAGAAAACTTGACTTTGTTTGAAGAAATGAAGGCGGGCAAGTACGCGGACGGGGAAAAGGTGCTTCGCGCGAAAATTGATATGGCTTCCCCCAACATCAATATGCGCGACCCCGTAATTTACCGTATTTTACGCGCCACCCACCATAGAACGGGGGATACTTGGTGCATTTATCCCATGTACGACTACGCGCACCCCATTTGCGACGCGATGCAAGGGGTAACGCACAGCCTTTGCACCTTGGAATTTGAAGATCACCGCCCCTTATATAACTGGGTAACCGAAAATTGCGGGTTTGAAAAACGCCCCCGCCAAATTGAATTTGCGCGCCTGAACATTGAAAACACCATGATGAGTAAGCGTTACTTAAAGAAGATGGTGGAAGAAAACTTCGTAGAAGGTTGGTCGGACCCCCGTATGCCCACCCTTTCGGGTATCCGCAACCGTGGGATTCCCCCCGAAGCGTTGATTGACTTCTGCGAACGCGTGGGCGTATGCAAAGCGAATAGCGAAGTGGAAGCAGGGTACTTGGATGCGGTTGTTCGCGATTACTTAAACGTACACGCGGATCGCGCGATGGTTGTAAAAAACCCCTTAAAGGTAAAACTTTTGGGCGCGGAAGCGCAAACGCCTGCGTTCGAATATAACCCCGGCAACCCCGAAAAGGGAACCCGTGAAATTTCCTTCTCGGACGAAATTTACATTGACGCGGACGATTTTTCCTTAAATCCTCCCCCCAAATATCACCGTTTGAAAAAGGACGGCTACGTTCGTTTGAAAAACGCGTACATCATTAAGTACGAGGACGTAGTTTTGGATGCGGAAGGCAACCCCGTGGAACTTATCTGCTCGGTTGTTCCCGGTAGCAAAAGCGGTAACGACGAAAGCGGGATCAAGTGCAAGGGCGTAATTCAATGGGTAGACGCGAAAACTTGCGTGGATATGAAACTGCGCACCTACCGTTCGTTGCTGTTGCCCGCCGCATACGCAGGGCAAGATTTTTCCGAACGCTTAAACAAGGAATCTATGACCGAATCGGTTTGTAAGGCGGAAGCATACCTAAATACCGTTACGGACGGCGAACGCTTCCAACTGATGCGCATGGGTTACTATAAAAAGGCAACGGATAAGGAAGGAAACCCCGTACTTTCGGAAATCGTATCCTTAAAGGATAACTTCAACGCGAAAAAATAACGCCGTATAAAAGGCGGAAAAAGGGGATACTATTCCCCTTAACGGGGCATTTCCCCAAAAAGAAATAAACTAGCGGGGCTTTTGCCCCGCGCATTTTTAGGTTATGATTGCAGATATCGTGTTTTTTGCCGCGCTCCTAGTGGTTGGGGTGATTGGCTACGCAAAAAGTTTTACGGGGATCGTTCGTGGCGTGCTGTTCGCGTGTTGCTTGATTGCAACAACG
This sequence comes from Christensenellaceae bacterium, assembly GCA_045639045.1. Lineage (GTDB taxonomy): Bacteria > Bacillota > Clostridia > Christensenellales > Borkfalkiaceae > SIG402. The sequence continues at coordinate 5,855 of JAZUCI010000146.1, read as the reverse complement.
GCGCTTCTTACCGCGCCTTTAACCCGTTTGTTTGAACTTACGGGGCTGGGCAATTTAATGGCGAACTCCTTTGCGGATAATTTTGCGGAAAAGGGGGGTGGTATGCTCCTTCCCGTTTCGGGCGGAAAGGACGAACTTGCCCAAGCCATGAAAGAAGCGGGCGTTCCCGCCTTGCTTGCTTCCCCTTGCGCGGCGATTGCCGCTTCTATGCTTTCTTCTATCAACGGCACGGTTGCGGAAATTTTGGGCGCGTTGCTTGCCAAAGTGATTTTAACGGGCGTTGCTTTCATTATTTTGTTTATCTTTATCGCGGTTTTGTTTAGTATCGTGAAAAAGGTACTGCTCCGTAGCCACGAAAACGAAGTGTTCCGTAAGATAGACGGAATTCTTGGGATTATCGTGATGATCGCCCTTCTTTTGTTCGTAACGTGGATTGCGCTTGGCGTAGTGCAAGCGAACGCTTCCACCGAATTCGGGGTAAAATCCATTATCACCTTAAATAAAAACTACGTGTTACGCTTTATGTATCTAAACAACCCCTTCGCAGGCCTTGCCGCGGGGTTCGTAGGCTAAAACGAAACGGCAGAGAACCGCTCTCTGCCGTTTATTTATTTTTTAATTGGAAGGCGGGGGCGTGGTGGAAGGGGTAATGCCTTTCACCGCTAAAACTTCCCCCGTGGCTGCGTCCGCCAAGGCAGAACAGCTTTCCCCTTCCAGGGGAATAAAGGTGATAAACCAATAGGTAACCGACTGCACGCGGGTAAGCCGCGCGTGGATTTCCCCGTGAAATTTCCCCTTTTTTAAGTGGCGGGAAACGTCCTTTCCCAAGGTGGTAACGCTGGATAAAAGGGCGTCCTCGTACTTGCAAACGGCGGCGGGGCAGGCAAGGGTTACCGTTTGGGATTCCCCGCCCCGATACACCGTTAAAGCAACCGAAGCGTCCTTTGCGGGGGCTTTTACTTTTAAACTTCCCGTCAGTTTTTCACCCAAGGGGGAAAAGGTTAAATCGCAAGCGTACGTTTCCCCGTTTACGGTGGCGGAAACGCCGAATTCTTCCCCCAAGGAACAATCCCCCTTTACCCGTACGGTAAGGTTAAAAAAGGGGTAGGTTTCCCCCTTAACGCCGTCCGAAGCGTACGGATCTTCCCGTTTCCCCGTAAGGGCGAAAATTTGGTAGTTTTCGGATTCCCCAAAGTAAATTTTTTCGGTTAGCTCGCTAGTGGCGGCAAGATAGGGGGAGGTTTTTTCGCAACCGCAAAAAACGGGTAGCAAACATAGGCAAAGAAGTGGGAAAATTAAGCGTTTTAACATAAAAATTCTCTCCCAAGGGGCTTTTTTGCTTTATCCTATGCCACGAAACGAAAAAACATACCGAAAAGTTGTAAAAAATCGTTGCATTTCCGTAGGAAAATATGTTATAATAACTCAATAATACAAGGGGAAGGCTATGAATAAACTGATTTTGAAAACGGCAATCATTACGCTAGTTTCCGCTATTTCGGTTAGCGTTATGGCAATTTGCGCCATCACGTTGTTTTTCCCCGAAAAAACGGCGCGGGCTACCGCCCAAATGGGTATGTACGGCGTAAGCGCGAACTTTCAGGAAATCGCGTACAATCGCGCCCCTTCCATCGACGGGTTAGGAAGGCTGATTGATTACGCGGTTGCTTCGGAAAACGACGCTTTGATTAGAAAACATTGCCCCAAAATGCTTTCCGCTAAAAACTTTCCCAAATACGCGCAGTATCGGGATGGGCTTGCGGGGGAAAACGTAACGGGCGCGTACGCGCAGTACGTTGCGGGTTCGTACGCGGTTGCTTTATACCGCGGCGGAAAGGAACCCCAGGCGATAGAAGTTGCCACCCAAGCGGTTAGCGGCGGATATCCCGTAAATAACGCCGTTCAGTATCTTTTATACGAAGGCGCGGAAAAAAAGGATAAAACCTTCCTGATTTCCTTAACCGAATATTTCACCGCCAAGTACGAAGAATTGATTGCTAAAAGCGAAACCGCTTCGCTTGCGCCCTCCGTTGCGTTAGACGCGGCGTACGCGTATCAGCAACTTGGCAAAAACTACCAAACCGAATACGCGCTTTGGCTTTCCCGCGCGTAAGGGAAGAAAAGCGCTAAAAATAAAAACTATAGGAGAAAGGATATGAACAAGATTGTGAAAGAAGGGCTGACTTTTGACGACGTGCTGCTAATTCCTGCGGCAAGCGACGTTACCCCTAACATGGTGGACGTAGGCACCCAGCTTACCCCGAACTTAAAATTAAACATCCCCATGATTTCCGCGGCAATGGATACCGTAACCGAAAGCAGACTTGCTATCGCTATGGCAAGGGAAGGCGGTATGGGTATTATTCATAAGAATATGTCCATTGAAAAGCAAGCGGAAGAGGTAGACCGCGTAAAGCGCAGCGAACACGGCGTTATTACCGACCCCTTCCATCTTTCCCCCAACCACTTGGTTTCGGAAGCGTTAAAACTGATGGAACACTACCGCATCAGCGGTGTTCCCGTTACCGAAAACGGAAAGTTAGTTGGTATTTTAACCAACCGCGATCTTCGTTTTGAAACGAACTATAATCAACCCATTTATAACCTGATGACCAAGGAAAACTTGGTTACCGCACCCGTTGGCACTTCTTTAGAAGATGCGAAGCGTTTGCTTGCAAAGCATCGCATTGAAAAGCTGCCTTTGGTGGATAGCGAAGGGAACTTAAAGGGTTTAATTACCATTAAGGATATTGAAAAAGCAATTCAATACCCCAACTCCGCAAAGGATAGCAACGGCAGACTGTTAGTTGGTGCGGCGGTAGGTTTTGGCCACGACACCTTCGAACGTTTGGAAGCATTGGTAAACGCGCGTGTAGACGCCATCGTTATGGACTCCGCGCACGGCCACAGCAAGGGCGTTATCGATAAAGTTGCGGAAACCAAAAAACGCTATCCCAACCTTACCGTTATCGCGGGCAACGTAGCAACGGCAGAAGCAACCAAGGCTTTGATTGATGCGGGCGCGGACGTTGTAAAGGTAGGTATCGGCCCCGGCTCTATTTGCACCACGCGCGTGGTTGCGGGTATCGGCGTTCCCCAAATGACCGCGGTTATGGACTGCGCGGAAATGGCGGATAAAATGGGCAAACGCATTATTGCGGACGGCGGTATTAAGTACAGCGGGGATATTGCAAAGGCAATCGGCGGCGGCGCATCCGCAGTTATGCTTGGTAGCCTTCTTGCAGGTACTTCCGAAAGCCCCGGAGAAATTGAAATTTACCAAGGCAGAAGCTTTAAGGTATACCGCGGTATGGGTTCCTTGGGCGCAATGGCTATGGGTAGTAAGGACCGTTATTTCCAAGAAGACGCGAAGAAGCTTGTTCCCGAAGGGGTAGAAGGCCGCGTTCCTTACCGTGGAACGGTTGCGGAAATTTTGTTCCAGCTGATCGGCGGTATTCGCGCAGGTATGGGTTACTGCGGCGCGAAAACTATTGAAGATTTAAGAAAGAAGGCGCAATTCGTTAAAATTTCCAGCGCGTCCTTAATTGAATCGCACCCCCACGATATCAGCATTACCAAGGAAGCACCCAACTACAGCGTTCGCGGTTAAACGGAAAAGTCGGTTGGGCAGAAGATTTCTGCCCACCTTTACTTTTCGGATACATTGCTATTAGCAAAGGAGAAATATTTTTTATGGCAGACAACGTTAGACCCGCATCTATGGCGCGCATCAACACGCCCGAACTTGCAAAAGCCTTTATTGACGAACAAATTGCGGAAATTCGCAAAGAAGTAGGGGATAAAAAAGTCCTTTTGGCGCTTTCGGGGGGCGTTGACTCCTCGGTAGTTGCCGCGCTTTTAATTCAAGCCATCGGCAAAAACTTAATTTGCGTACACGTAAACCACGGCTTACTTAGAAAGGGCGAACCCGAACAGGTTGTGGAAGTGTTCCAAAACCAAATGAACGCAAACCTCGTTTACGTGGACGCGGTAGACCGTTTCCTTGATAAACTTGCAGGGGTTGCTGAACCTGAAAAGAAACGTAAAATTATCGGCGCGGAATTTATTCGCGTGTTCGAAGAAGAAGCAAGAAAGTTAACGGACGTAGATTATTTGGCGCAAGGCACCATCTACCCCGACATTTTGGAAAGCGACGGCGTAAAGGCGCACCACAACGTGGGCGGTCTTCCCGAAGATTTGCAATTTAAGCTTGTTGAACCCTTAAAGTTCTTGTATAAGGACGAAGTTCGCGTGGTAGGTACCGCGCTTGGCCTTCCTTACGGTATGGTTTACCGCCAACCCTTCCCCGGCCCCGGCCTTGGGGTACGCGTTTTGGGCGCAATCACCCGTGAAAGATTAGAAATCGTTAGGGAAGCGGACGCGATTTTAAGAGAAGAATTTGATAAAAACGGTTTGGCAGATAAAGTATGGCAATACTTTGCCGCAATTCCCGAATTCCGTTCGGTAGGCGTTAAGGACGGCAAACGTACGTACGCGTATTCCATCATCCTTCGCGCGGTGAACACCGTAGACGCGATGACCGCAACCGTAGAGGACGTACCCTTCGCGTTATTGCAACACATCACCAGCCGTATTACCAGCGAAGTGGAAGGGGTAAACCGCGTATTATACGATTTAACCCCGAAGCCCGTTGCAACCATCGAATGGGAATAATTTTCGCTGGACAAAAGCGATTCGGTAAATAAACGAATTACGAGACACCGTTCACGGACTACGCGCGCGGTGTCTTTTCTATGCAAGGGGGGAGTATGCGCGCGCTACTTTTGGATTTAGACGATACGCTATTAGATTTTCACGCTGCCGAACGCTTTGCCCTTTCGGAAACGCTAAAAGAATTTGGCATACCCCCCAAGGAAGAATATATCACCGCGTATTCTAGGTTAAACCACGCGATGTGGCAAAAAATGGAAGCGGGCGGAATTACGAAGGATGAACTTCGGGCAACGCGTTTTCCCCTTTTTTTAGAAAGTGTGGGGTTACGCGCGGACGGGCAAAAAATGGCAAAGGGGTACGAATCCCGCCTAACGGATTCAACGTTTACGGTGGAAGGGGCAATCCCCACCTTGGAAATTTTGAAAAAGGACTACGCGCTGTACGCCCTATCCAACGGCACCAGCGCGGTGCAGAGAAACCGCATCCGTAAAAGCGGTTTACAGCCCTACTTTCAAGGGATTTTCCTTTCGGAAGAGATCGGCTATGCCAAACCCGATTGCGGATTTTTCAACGCGGTGTTTGGGGTAATCCCCTTCGCGCCTAACCAAACGGTGATGGTGGGGGATAGTTTAAGCGCGGATATCGCGGGCGCAAACAACTACGGTATCCGTTCGGTGTGGTTCAACCGCTTCGGCAGGGAAAACCACACGGGGGTAAAAGTGGACGTGGAGTTAAGAAATCTTCGCGATTTGCCCCTATTATTGCCCTATTTGTTTTAAGAAAGGGAGCTTTCGCGCCTTCTAATTTGCGGAATAATAAAACCATATTCTTTACGGAATAACGAAACCAAAGCCTACGGGCGAAGGAGAAATATATGAAACTGAACTACAAAAAGACGATTTTAGTTGGGTTTGCCTTCTTTTTAATCAGCCTTTTTTGGCAAGCGTACGATACGCTGATTCCCAAAATTTTGATTAACAAGTTTGGTATGAACCAAACGTGGTCGGGGCTTATTATGGCGGCGGATAACGTGTTGGCGCTGTTCTTATTGCCCTTATTTGGTACCATTTCGGATAAAACCAAAACGCGTATGGGTAAGCGCACCCCCTTTATTTTAATCGGAACCCTTTGCGCGTGCTTCTTGTTCGTTGGGCTTTCGGTGGTGGATAACGTGCGTTTAA
>JAZUCI010000145.1:0-6461 GCA_045639045.1 Christensenellaceae bacterium | reverse complement strand
GGTAAACAAATACACCGACGCCGCCCCAACGATGGCACCCCCTTCGGCGTACGAAAGGGAAAACGCGCCCCAAAAATAAGCAAGGAAACCGTATAGCGCGGGCAAGGAAAGGGCGGTAAAAAACCTACCCGTGGGGGTAAGCGCGTAAACCAATATCGCGCCCGCAAAAAACACCCCCAAGGGCAAAAAACTGCCTTCCGCAAACAGTCTTGGCAAAACCATCGCACCCGAAAGCATCACGCCACTCGCCTTAAAAAACCTTGCGCCAAACAACAAGCATAAGGTGGTTAGGGCGGCAAGCGCGGTACTACCGAACGCGCGGTATATGCCCGTGGAAAGTAAAGTAAGTAAGGTTACCCCCAAACACAGTTCGCCCGGGGTGGGGCGGTATAGCCCCCGTTTGGTAAGCAGCGGCGGCAAAAAGGCTTTGCATATTCCCCCGTAGCAAAGGGTGATTACCGCGTAAACGCCACGGGTAAGTTCTTGCCCCGCCTCCCCGCCGAAAACCGCGTACGGCAAAATAAAAAAGCATAAAAAAAGAAAGATTTCCGCCCCCACGGTAGCCCCCCTTCGGGCATACACGCTAAACACCAAAGCCATACCTAAACTTGCTACCGAACTTAACGCCGCAAACGGGATAGATCCGCTAACAAATAGGGAAATTACCGAACAAACCGCAAGGGGAAAGGGGCGAAACCCCGCAAAGTTTAACGCGAAACACAACCCCACCGAAAGGGGGCAGAAAGGCAACGCTTGATCGGATAAAAACATACCCGAAAAAATAAGAAAATACCACCATTTTTCACGGTGTAAAGCACTTGTTTTACGCATACCCTTTCCTTTCCGCGCCTACGCGCGTTTTTTGAAGAGGATAGCATAATTTTTTGCAAGAAAACCCCCTTTTCTTGCCGAAATTTTGATAAATAAGGGGAAGCCTTGCGGTTCGTTGCAAGGCTTCCCCTTTTCCATTATTTTACACTTGTTTTTTTCTTTTATTGCTTATAAAAATCTTTTGCCGCAAGGTATACTTCCAGTAAATTTTCGGCGGGCACGTCGGGCTGAATGGTATGCGCGGGCGCTAAAATATATCCCCCGTTTTCCCCTAATACGGATAGCAAACGGAACACTTCCGCGCGGATTTCCTCCCTACTGCCACGGGGCAATAAGCGTTGGGTATCCACACCGCCCCAAAAGCACATGTTATCCCCGTAGTCCTTTTTCAGCCGTTCGGCTTCCATCATATATACCCCCGGTTGAATGGGATTTAGAATATCCACCCCACAATCTATCAAATCGGGAATAAAATTGTGCACGCTGCCGCACGTGTGATGCTTAAAAAAGGCGTCCGTGAATTTTTTGGTATATTGCACGCGTTCCTTAAAATAAGGCTTTATCAGTTCTTGGAACATAGCGGTGGACATAAACGGCCCCGTTTGCGTGCCGAAGTCATCCCCCGACGTAGTGCAGTCGATATACCGCCCAAGTTCCCCGTAATAAATTTCGGTTACCCGCTTTTGGTACGCCAAAAAGCGTTCGGAAAACAAATGCACCACTTCGGGTTCTGCCGCCAAGCGGTACAAATAATCGTCAAAGCCGAACATCCAGCAACCGAGTTCAAACACGCCCAAAACGGGGTGTTCGGCAATCACCGCGTAATCGGTGTTTTCCTTTAAGAATTTGGCTTGCGCCGCCCACTTTTTGATTAGCTCCCTATCCACTTCTTCGGCATTAGGAAATTCGTAGTTTGCCACCGTATCGATATCCGCATCCTTTAACGGATTATGGCAAATTTCCCCGTGTCCGTTCACCTGCCTATATCCAATGCCAAAGCTATCGTACGAAACCTCCCCTTCCCTTCGCGCGTGGCGGGTTTGGGGGGTGGGCATCCCACCGATACGGCGGGTATCAATATCCAAAGCAACCAAAATGCGCTCGTCTAACAAATAGGGGTTAGGCGCGGGGGTGGGAATATTAAGCAATTTCCCTAAATCCTCGCGTACCTTACCGCTATCCACGTTGGTTTGGGGGGAACCCGAAAGGTCGAATACCACCCGATCCGCTTTTTGGTGTTGTACCGCTGCGTAAAAGCGTTCTCTATGCGTCATTTCCTTTTTCATTTTTCTTATCCTTTGGCACCTTGGGCCCCTTCGGCTTTTTCCTAATTCTAGGATGATCCGCGTGGTTTTCATTCATTTTTCTGCGTTCTTCGGCAAAGAATAGGTAAACGCCAGCCGTCCAACCAAGCATATCGGGGGTTTGGTATTCGGTGCTTACACCCGTTTTTCCCGTAAGGGCGCTATATTTTTCCCATAACTTGCCCGTACGCATAAATTCGTCTTCCACCGTCTTTTTATACTTGTTAACGATTTCCGCCGCCTTTTGTTCGCAATTTACGCTTTTCGCGCCCAAATACGCAAAGTAGCAAAGGGGGGGCCATAACATGGGGTAATCCCATTGCAAGTACGCGTCCTCCCCACGGTCAACGCCCACGCACACCCCGTGCGCGGTGAGTAAGGGCTTTAATCTGCCCATAAATTCCCTGCGCTTTTCCTCCCCTTCTTCCGCGCCCATCGCGTAAGGGTATAGGCTTGCCGCCGTAAACAAAGGGGAAAATTCCCCCGTTGCCTCCTTTCTATCGCGGTACTCCCCGTTTTCGGTTTTTAAATAAGAAAGGGCGGCTAAAATTTCTTCCGCTTTCGCGGTGTGGAAACTAAATAGCTTCCCTTCCCCCAAAACGTTGCAAATTTCCGCCGTTTTACGGTGCGCGCCGTATAAAAGGGAGGTTAAATCCACCGCCGAATAATCGGTTGCCATAAAATCCCTGCCAAAGCGGTAGGTAAAATCCCATCCGCTTTCGGCTATCGCCATAAAGCCAAGGGCTTGCTTACGGGCGGATTCCCCACTAAGTACGGGGGTGTTTACGCGTTCGCACACGTATTGATAAAAATCGGTTAGGTCGCCGTTTTCCCCACCGCCGTAACCGTACGCGCCCGAAGGCCGTTTGCGCGTTTCCCAAAAGGCTAATTCCTTACGCAATGCGGAAAGCCATTTTCTAACGCTTTCCGTATCCCCCGTTTCGGCAAGATAATCGCTTACCGCCATGGCGAATAAGGGGGGCTGGGAACGGTCGGTTAAATGGTCCGCGTTGGGAATATACCCGTATTTTTCCACCATCGCCACGTAGTTTTCAATATTGTTTTTCGCTTGCCCTTCCATCCCCACGCGGTATAGCGCAAGGTTGGTAAAATAGGTATCCCAATAATAAAAATTGTTAAACCCTCCGTCCTCACACGGAACGGTGAAGGGTTGGGGCAAATCCCCCTTTGCTTCGCGTACCGTTCGGGGCAAGTGTTCCTTGATATACGCGGTGATACGCTGTTCCACGCTTTCCGTTTGCTTTTTTAGGCGAATGACCGCCTTTTTAATGGTCAGCGTTTCGCGTTTTTTCACTTCGTATTCGGTGGGAATATTCTCCGTTAAATCCCCCGCGTACAAATCGTAGGTTACGAACACCCTTTCGTAGCCTACCGCGGCGTATTCATCTAGCGAATAATTGAAAAAAGGCTCGTCGTCCGTTTTTTGTTCTATTAGCGCCCCGTCCTTACAAAACGCCGCGTAATCCTTTAAGAAACGGCGATTGGTTAAACGGCGGTTCGCGTACGAATCCTTGGGGTACGGGCAAGAAAAGTTCAAAAAGATACCGCTGACGCTATCCGCCGGCAAAATGGCGCGAAGGCGTTCGCAATTTAAGTTCATATAGCGAAGGTTGGATAGGTTTTCCCCTTCCGCTTGGCGAAGCACCGCCGCCTCGCTTGCCGAAACGATGACGTTATCCACCTTTTCCACCGCCAAAATATTATATTCGGGGTGCTTAATGGCGAACGCAAGCGCAAACGCGCCCTTGCCGCAACCTACTTCCAAATACACGGGGTTTTCGTTGCCGAAAATCTCGCTAAATGAAAGCGTTTCCCCCACTTTTGGCTTTACTAAAAATTCCGCCGATGCGATTAAGCGTTCGGCTAAATGCTTTTTATGGCGTAATCTCATGGTTAAGACACGGGGTTTTCCCCGTCTTCCCCCCCTAATTTTCGTTTTTCCCCGTCGGGCGTTTGCACGTAGGTGTTTTCTAACTGTTGCTTAAAGCCCGCGCGAAAGCGCGCCAAAAATTCCTTTCTAAGCGCGTCCCGTTCTTCTATTTCCGCGGGGGTTAATCCCACCGTTTTCGCTTTATGCGCCAATTCGTTAATGCGTTTGGTTAATTCGTCCATTTGCCTGGCTCCTTTCCTCTTTTCGCGTTTTATTATACCTTAAGCGGTGGGATAAGTCAATCCTTTTTCTTTAGCCTTGGGTATGAAAAAGGGGGAAAAAGGAAAAAATGCTTTTACCATAATAGGAGGTTTCTTTATGCATCCCTTACAAGAAAAGGTTTTACCCTTGGATAAAACGTATCGCAGGCTGGAAAGTTTATTCCCCAAGCCTTACGATAAAAACGAAACCCTACCCTACACCAAAACCCGCCTAATTTTACTGTGCGGGGCGGAATACGAAGCCATTTGGTTTTCCCACCGCTTTCACCGTTGCTGCGATAACCAGGATATCCGCCGCGTGTTAAGCGGAATTCGCCGCGGGGAAATGATGCAGCAAAAGGTGCTTTCCATGCTAAAACCCAAAAGCGAAAGCCAGCTGGAAACCACCATTTCGTACGAGCAGCTTGCGGTGGATTTAACTGCCGAACTTGCCATGCGCGAAAAGGACGAGTACGTGAAAGCCGCCTTGGATTTTGCCCTTTTAGAGGACTTTGACCACCTATACCGCTACGCGGACCTTCTGGAAAGCGATATGGGTGTCCGCGCGGAAAATTTGGTGGGCGGATATACCGAAATTATGCCCGGCCGCCCCACCGTGGCGCACCCACGCCATCCCTTTGACGACGTAAAATTCCCCGCCGACCCCACGAAGGCAACCTTGGAAAGCAAGCTTGCGGTATGCATCATTACCGCCGCCGAACAGCAAACCATGAACTACTATATGAATTTGGCGGCGTTCTACCCCACCCAACGCGGGCGCGAACTGTTTACCGAAATCGGTATGATTGAAGAACAGCACGTTACCCAGTACGGGGGGCTGGGCATCCCCAACATGACCTTTTTAGAACAACTGGTAATGCACGAATACAGCGAGTGCTATTTGTATTATTCCGCCGTGCAAGAAGAAAAGGACGAACGGCTAAAAGCCTTGTTCGCGGATTTTTACGAGATAGAGCGCACACACTTTTCGCTTGCCGTGGAATTACTGAAAAAATACGAAAAAAAGGAGCCCGAAAGCGTGCTGGGTAAAAACTTTAACTATCCCAAGCCCCTTGCCCTTCGCAGCCACGTGGACTACGTGCGCGAGGTATTAAAAACGGTAAACCTAACGGCAAACCGCGAATCTTACGCCGAAGTATGCGCGTTAAAAAACAACGCGGACTTTTTCCGTTATCAAAAAGCGGTTGTGGGCACGGGGAAAAACGCGCCCAGCCACCGCGTGATTGAAGAATATATCGCGGAAAACGGCAAGGACTATCGCTTTACGTTAAAGGAACACCCCATCCCCGCCCTTGCTTCCCGCAAGGAAGATAACTTTACTTTGGCAAGAACCTGTCAAGAGAAAAAAGGGGAAGAAAAAAAGTAAGCGTAACGCGCTTTTACGGTAAGCCGTAAAAATAAATCCAACAAAAAACACACCGCGGCGCGGTGTGTTTTTTATTTCCTACCTTTTTTTGGTACTTTTATCCGTTTTTTCCTTTTTTGGTGCGGTAGTAGGTTTGCACCCCAGTAAAGCCCGCTTCTTCAATCAGTTCCATCACGGTGCGTTCGGGGCTGGCGTTTAACATCCTTTGCACGTACGCGTGGCGCAAACGGTTAACGTAAGCGGAAAGCCCTTCCCCCATAAAGCGGTGGAACACGCGGGATACGTGCGCTTCGCTATACCCCAGGGCGCGCGCAACCGTACTGCGGCTAACGTCCCCGCGGAAGTTTTCTTCAATATACGCCAATATTTCACGGACGGCGCTACTTTCCTCCCTGCCCTTTATTTCGGTAAAGGTTAGCCGTTCCCCAAGACGCGCCAAAATCAGTTCGCAAGCGGATTGCTCCGCTTCGGGGGAGGAAGACGGGCATAAGTATCCGTCCGCAAGGGCGATGAGTTCGGCGCAAAAATCCGCACCCTCAATCACGGGGTTTACGATTTTTCGCCCTTGTTTTTTGCGTTCAAACCGCTTTTCGTAATGCGAGGGGATAACCAAAACGCAATCGTCACCTATTTCCCCCACGCGCTCGTACGAATGCACGGCAAAACTTTCTATCACGGCAATGCTTCCCGCGTTCACCGTAAGCGTTTCCCCGTTTACGGTTAGGCGGTACTTTCCGCTTTTTACCATAAACACTTCCATATTGCGGTGGAAGTGCGCGCTATAAGAG
>JAZUCI010000144.1:0-4180 GCA_045639045.1 Christensenellaceae bacterium | reverse complement strand
GGCCTTGCCATTTACGGCGGGGTAATTGGCGGGGCGCTTGGCGTTCTTATCATATGCCTTTGGAAAAAGATTAATTTCCTAAAACTTGGGGACGTACTCGTACCCGCTTTAATTTTAGGGCAATCCATCGGGCGCTGGGGTAACTTTTTCAACCAGGAAGCGCACGGGGAATTGGTTACGAATCCCAAATATTTCGGTTTGCCGTTCAGCGTGGAAATTGACGGCGCGTATTACCAAGCCACCTTCTTTTACGAATCTATGTGGTGCTTACTTGGCTTCGTTCTTTTGTTTGTATTCGCTTGGCGGTATCGCGGCAAGGCGGACGGGCTTATTACCATGGCGTACTTCGTTTGGTACGGATTGGAACGTATGGTAGTGGAAGGTATGCGTACGGATAGTTTGTATATCGGCAATACGGGGATTCGCGTATCCCAACTGCTTTCGGGGTTGCTCGTTCTTGGCGGCCTTATCGGCGCAACCGTAATTTTATACTTACGGAAAAAGAAAGGTTCGCTACCCAAAACGGATTTGGCGGAAACCGTAACGGCGGGGGAAACCTCCTCGCCCGAAGCGGATTCTTCGGATAGTTCTTCTAAATAGGAGGGGATCGTAAATGCTGAAAAAGTATTGGTCGCTTATGGCTACGGTCGCGGTGGTTATCGCGGCGTTTACCGTTCACTTGCTCGTAGAATACGGCGTGGTGGATTTTGGTACGGAGCATAATTACTGGTTCTTCGTGTGCGCGGCAATCGGTTTATCGTTCGTGTTGTTTATCCGCGCGGTACAAACTGCAAACCGCTATAACTACGTTTTAATTGCCACGGGCTTGTTTGCTTCGGCAGCCGTAGTTCTTGCGGCTTCCTTAACGAAAGCAACCGTACATACCGTTTTACTTGGCGTTGCGGTACTGTGCGTTATCTCCTTCGTGTTTGCAACGTTGATTTCGTCGCGAAACAAAAAGGATCTTGGAAAAAACGAACAGGAAGGCTATCAAACTTACGCCCAAAGAAAGGCGGAAGAAGATGCAATGCCTGAAGAAGAGGTGGAACTTCCCAAACTGAAAACGTTTGAGGATGTAAACCGCAAAGATTAACGGGGGCGCTATGCGAAATCTTACGTTACTTACGGACCTATATCAATTAACTATGATGTACGGCTACTTTAAGCAAGGCGTACATCAAAAACGCGCGGTATTCGATATCTTTTTCCGCGCAAACCGCGTAATTACCTATTCGGTTGCGGCGGGGTTACAACAGGCGATTGAATATATCAACGGCCTAAAATTTGGGGAGGAGGAAATTTCTTATCTCCGTTCCTTAAACTTGTTTGACGAAGAGTTTTTAACCCTTTTACAATCCTTCCGCTTTACGGGTACGATGACTGCCGTAAAGGAAGGAACGGTGGTTTTTCCCCAAGAACCCATTTTAACGGTAAGCGCGCCCTTATGGGAAGCGCAACTTGTGGAAACCGCCTTACTGAACATCATCGACCATCAAACCTTAATCGCAAGTAAAGCCGCAAAGGTTTGCCACGCCGCAAACGGGGGCAAGGTAATGGAATTCGGCTTACGCCGCGCCCAAGGCCCCGACGCGGGGATTGACGGAGCGCGCGCCGCGGTTATCGGCGGTTGCGGTTCTACTTCCAACGTGCTTACGGGTAAAAAATACGGCGTTCCCGTTTCGGGTACGCACTCGCACAGTTGGGTAATGAATTTTAAGGACGAATACACCGCCTTCCGCGCTTACGCGGATACCTATCCCGATGCGTGTATGCTTTTGGTGGATACTTACGACGTACTGAAAAGCGGTATCCCCAACGCCATTCGCGTATTTAACGAATTAAAAGCTGCGGGGCATAAACCCGTGGGGATTCGTTTGGATAGCGGGGATTTGGCGTATCTGTCAAAAAAAGCGCGTAAGATGCTGGATGAAGCGGGCTTCCCCGATACCGTGATTTGCGCCAGCGGGGATTTAGATGAAAAACTGATTACCTCCTTAAAACAACAAGGCGCTCGGATTGACGTGTGGGGGGTAGGAACTAAACTAATTACTAGCGACGATTTGCCCGCGCTTGGCGGCGTGTACAAAATGTCCGCCGTATACGAAAACGGGGAAATGATTCCCAAAATCAAAATTAGCGAAACCGAAGCGAAAATCACCAACCCCGGGTTAAAAACCACCTATCGCATTTACGATAAAGCGGGGATGGCGCAAGCGGACTTGATTTGTTTAAGCGGGGAGGAGTTGGATACTTCCAAACCCTTAACGGTATTCCACCCCGTAGAAACGTGGAAGGAACACGAGGTAGAAAACTTCTACGCCGAGGCATTGCAAAAAACGATTGTCAAGGGCGGGAAGCTTGTGTATGAATTTCCCAAGCTCATGGACGTGCAGGCGTACTCCAAGGCGCAGCTTGCGAAATTCTGGGAAGAATATCTTCGCTTGGATTTACCGCAAGTATATAAAGTGGACCTTTCAAGCAAGCTGCATGCTTTGAAGATTGGCATGATTGACGGAATTCGTAAAAAGAACAAAAAAGGAAAGAATTAATGAGTAAGAAGATGGAAAAAGAAAAAAAAGCATCCCCTTTAAAGGGTTCTAATTTATGGGGCATATTGTTGTTCGCCTTCCTTCTTTTGGTGGACATGGTGACGAAAGTACTTGCCGATTCCTATTTCTCCCAAGAGGGCGCACCTAAGCAAATCGATATTATTCCAGGGTGGATTAGCTTGTGCATCACTTACAACAAGGGGATTGCTTACGGTGCGGGCTCTCGCTCTCCCGAATGGATAAAAATCGGTGTCGTTTTGGCAACGGGCGTGTTGATGGTTCTTCTTGCCATCGCATATTTCAAGTTGGATAAAAATCGTACCTGGTTCCGCTTTGCGCTTGTGTTTATCGTTGCGGGCGGGGTTGGTAATTTTATCGACCGTGTGCATTTCCGTGTTTGGGATCCCAACGCTTTGTACGGCGTAAGAGATATGGTAGACCTTTCTAGGTTTGGCTTTGCCGTATGTAATTTTGCCGATTTCTTTATTTGCGGCGGCGCAATTGCATTGATGTTCTCGTTGCTCTTCTTCGATAGCGAGGCGATTTTCCCGACGGGAAAGTATAAGAGCATGGCAAAGGAATTAGAGCTTGCCGAAGAAGCAAAAGAGAAAGAAGCAAAAGCGGAAGAAATCGATGGATAAACGGCTTTTCGTTGCGGAAGAAAACTGCAAGCGCTTGGACGTATTTTTAAGCGAGCAAACGGACGAGGTTACCCGCTCTCGGTTGAAAAAGCTGATTGAAGAGGGGCAAGTTACCGTCAACGGCGTTGTAGTCACCAAGGCAGGCGACGGCGTCAAGGCGGGGGATAGCGTTTCTTTGGTGATTCCCGAAGCGGTGGAGTATTCCGTGCAGCCTGAAAATATCCCCATTGAAATTGTTTATCAGGACAAAGATTTTGCCGTGGTGAACAAACCGCAAGGCATGACGGTGCACGTCGGGAACGGCGCGACGAGTGGAACGCTTGTCAATGCCCTCTTGTACGCGCTCGATTGTTTGAGTGGTGTCGGCGGGGTTTTGCGTCCGGGGATTGTCCATAGAATTGACAAGGACACGACGGGGTTACTCGTTGTTGCGAAAAACGACAAGGCGCACGTTTCCCTTGCAGGGCAAATTGCGGAAAAAACCTGCCATAGGACGTATTACGCCCTTTTGGAAGGCAATTTAAAAGAGGACAAGGGTAGGGTTTCTACGGATATCGGCAGACACCCGACAGATAGATTGAAGATGGCGGTTTTGCCCGACGGAAAGGGGAAACGCGCCGTTACTGATTTTGAAGTGGTGGCAAGGTTCGGTAGCGAGTTTACCCTTTGCAAATTCGATTTGCAGACGGGGCGAACGCACCAAATTCGCGTCCATGCAAAGCATCTTGGGCACCCTGTCGCTTGCGATCCTGTGTACGGTTATAAGAAGCAAAAATTAAAGGCGGAAGGACAGCTTTTGCATGCCTACCGTTTGGAGTTGACTCATCCTTCTAATGGGGAGAGAATGGCGTTCACTGCACCCCTGCCCCCCGTCTTTCAAGAAATACTTGCAAAACTTTGCAAACAATACGAAGTAAATAAAGAGGAGTTTTCTTACCTTTTTCAATGTTAAAAATCACCAAAGTAAAACGGAATAGCATCGCCAAGGAG
>JAZUCI010000143.1:0-1505 GCA_045639045.1 Christensenellaceae bacterium | reverse complement strand
AACGGCAAGGTAGGTTTTCCCCGTACCCGCAGGGCCCACGCCAAAGGTTACGTCGCTACCCAAAATTGCGTGAACGTACGCCTTTTGCCCAAGCGTTTTGCATTTAATTTGTTTACCGCGGCTGGTTACCGCAACCACGGCGGAAACTTCCGCGTTTTCGGCGGTTTTCCCTTCCTTGGCAAGTTCGATGCAGTATTGAATCCTACCTTTATCTAATTCCTCCCCCTCGTTTAGAAAGGAAAGCATATTCAAAAGCGCGTTTTCCGCGCGTAGGGTATTTTCCGCGTTTTCACCGCTGATTAGAATATCCGTACCCGTAACGCTTGCCTTTACCCCGCATTCTTCGGTTACGGTGGTCAAATTCGCGTCGTATACGCCAAGCAGGGCGGAAAGCGTTCCGTAATCCCCCGCTTCTATCCTTCTAACTTTTGCTTCCATGGATTCCCCCCGATAAGCGTGGAATGATAGGTAAATTCCACCAAGTACCGATATCCGTTTTCGGTTTTTTCTATACGGCTTTCGTCCGCTTGGGGATTAGCCCCCACCAAGGATATCGCGTTTTGCTTTAACAACTGCAATAAATGCGCGTTTTCGTTTGCGTAAAAATATTCTTTTTTATAAGCGCACAGAAGAACGATTTCCGCAATCACGGGCGCTTGCGTTTCGGTAAGTTCCTCCCCCGAACCCGAAAGGATACCGCCGCGCACCAAAGGTTGCCCCTTGCGAACGCTTTCGCCAACCGTTATTAAAGGAATCCCCTGTAAAACGGTAACGCTTTGCACCACCCCGTCCCGGGGCGCGGTAAGAAGATAGGTTTTTTCGGTTTCCACTTTTACGGGCGCGGCTTCGGCGGTAACGGTAAGGTAAAACCCCCGTTTTTCCAAAGATACGAACCATAGAGAAGGAAAGGCGGTAATTAGTTCCCGTTCGGCGCGTTTTAGCGTGTTAGCGCTTACGGGGCGAAAGGCGGTAATTCCGCTATCTTCCAACACCGCTTGCATTTCTTCTTTGCGGAAGGCGGCGCTACCGCGATATTCCACGGTAATCACCGTTGGGCGCGCCAAACAAGCAAGCGCGAAAAACAGCGCAACGCCCAAAGTTACCCCCACGCGCCTAATCCCCCAAACCACGGGGGCAAGCCATCCGCCCACGCGGGGACTAGATACAGTATAACACATACGGTGAAAAATTGCAATCGCCAAAGGGTAATCTTGCGCGCGAAGTTTCACTTTTACCCTATTTTCCCCCATTTTTAAGCCCAAAACGGGAATTTTTTTGGCGGAAAACCGCGAAAGTAGGATTTCCAAGTTCCGCTTTGGCAAATTTACGCTGACCGTAAGCAAGTTTCCCCTTGCTAAAAAAGGGGGAAACGGCAACGGGTTTCTTCCCCTTTCGGGAGAAGAAGCAAGGGGGGCGCCTTCCGCTTTCTTTTTACTTTTCGCCACGGTTTTGCGGCTACGCTTCTCCCCTTCCCCCTTTTCGGGGCGCTTTTTCCTTTTGCTAGG
>JAZUCI010000142.1:0-2135 GCA_045639045.1 Christensenellaceae bacterium | reverse complement strand
CTATATTCGCAAAAAATTAGAGGATCAAACCCGTTACCAAACGGTGTACGGCAAAATTAACGGCTCGGCGGCGGCGCCTACTGCGGGCTTGCATTTTACCCCCGAATTATTGCAAAAAATTAAGGATAAAGGGGTAATCGTAACCGAAGTTTTACTACACGTTGGCTTGGGTACTTTCCGCCCCGTAAAGGAAGAAATCGTAACCGACCACGTAATGCACGCCGAATATTACGAAGTAACCAAGGAAACCGCGGATATCGTCAACCTTGCCAAAAGGGAAGGGCGGCGCGTTATCGCGGTGGGTACCACCTCCGTTCGCACGTTAGAAACGGTTGCAAGCGAGGACGGAACGATTACCGCAGGTAGTGGGGAAACGCAAATTTTCTTATACCCCCCTTACCGTATGAAATGCGTGGAAGGCTTAATCACCAATTTTCATCTACCCAAAAGCACCCTTTTAATGCTTGTTTCTTGCATTACGGGCAGGGAAGAACTGTTAGGTGTTTATAAGGAAGCGGTGGAAAGGGAATATCGTTTCTTCTCCTTTGGCGACGCGTGCTTGTTTTTATAAGCGTCGCATTTCTTCGTTGTGGCTCGGTTACATACTTACGGTATGCTCCCTTGCCACGTCTTGAACTGCTTGCTTCTAAAATCAAGTTTCTGTTCCTAATAAACTTCGCAATACTTTGTTAAACTTGCGTTTTCGGTTCGGTTACATACGATAAGTATGCGCCCTTCCGAAATCCGCGTAAAAGGAATCATATGCAAAATTTTTCATTTGAAATTATCAAACAGGATGCGGCAACGGGTGCCCGCGCGGGGGTATTGCATACGCCTCACGGGGACGTGCCTACTCCTATTTATATGCCCGTTGGCACGCAAGCAACGGTAAAAGGGCTTTTACCCCGCGATTTGAAGGACGCGGGGGCGCAAATCGTGCTTTCCAACACCTATCACTTGTTTTTACGCCCTGGGGATGAAATCGTAAAAAAGGCGGGCGGTTTGCACCGTTTTATGAATTGGGATCGCCCCATTTTAACGGATAGCGGCGGTTTCCAAGTATTTTCGCTTGCGGGCTTAAATAAAATTACGGACGACGGGGTAACCTTCCGTTCGCATTTGGACGGTAGCAAGCATTTATTTTCCCCCGAAAGTGTTATGAAAATCCAAAACAACCTGGGCGCGGATATCGTAATGCAATTTGATCAATGCAGCGAATACGGCACGGATAAAAGGGAAAGCAAACGCGCGGTAGATCGCAGCGCCGCGTGGCTTGCGCGTTGTAAAGCGGCGCATAAAAACGAAAATCAAGAACTTTTCCCCATCGTGCAAGGCAACGTGTTCCACGATTTACGAAAGGAAAGTTTGGAACGCTGTATTCCCTTCATGGGCGCGGGTTTTGGCATCGGCGGGCTTTCGGTGGGCGAGCCGAAGCCTTTAATGTACGAAATTTTGGAAGGTTTATACCCCCACTATCCCCAGGGCAAGGCGCGCTATCTAATGGGTGTTGGCAGCCCCGATTGTATCATCGAAGGGGTGCTTCGCGGCGTGGATATGTTCGATTGCGTGTTGGGAACGAGAATCGCGCGCAACGGCACCGCCTTTACTTCGCGTGGTAAAGTGGTGGTTCGTAACGGTAAATATAAGGAAGATTTCACCCCGCTGGACGAGGAATGCGATTGCTACGCGTGCAAAAACTATACGAAAGCGTACTTGCGCCACCTAATCAACGCGGGCGAAATGCTGGGCGCAATTTTGTTAAGTTTGCATAACACCACCTTCCTTTTGCGTTTGGCAAGGAACCTTCGCCAAGCGGTTTTGGAAGATCGCGTTTTGGCGTTCCGCAAGGAATTTTACGAAAAATACGAAAATCAAGAATAAATTATTCGTTTTCGCTTGCAAAAAACGCGGAAATAGGGTAAAATACATATATCTCAAATATTCAAGGAGTAAAAATTATGTTATTTTTAGCAGAAAAAACGAATTATACCAGTTGGATTTTAGTTGGCGTACTGTCCGTTCTTTTAATTGCATATTTCGTATGGTCTTCTAAATCTATGAAGAAAAGGGAAGAAGAACGTAGAAAGATGATTGACGAATCTTTCCGCCCCGGCGTTGAAATTTTAACCATCGGC
>JAZUCI010000141.1:0-2231 GCA_045639045.1 Christensenellaceae bacterium | reverse complement strand
GCGTCCAAAGAAAAGCGCTTGACATAGGCAATTGCACCCGTTGCCCCCGCGTGCAAAAGTAGGTTGGGATGCGCGGATTTCAAAGGGGCGGTAAGGCGTAAAAACCGTTCGTACTGCCCGTTCGTATAGTCCGCGTCCTCCGCGCAAGAAAAGTGCGTATACGCCCCCGTAACACGGACTAAAGGATGCGCGTTAGCCGTAGCAAATACTTGATGCAGTTCTTCGCCTTCCATACCGATTCGGTGCATCCCCGTTTCTACCTTGCAATGCACGTACGCTTGCTTTTGCAACAGTTTTGCGGCGGTAATTACCCGCTTTAAGGCAAGCGCGCCGTCTACGGTCATGGTTAATTCGTGCCGAATACATTTTTCCGCTTCTTCGCTATTTAGGGGAGGGGAAAACACCAATACGGGTAAGGAAACGCCCGCATACCGTAAAGAAATCCCTTCTTCGGTAATTGCAACGCAAAACCCGTCAACTTCGCCGTGTAGGGCGTTTGCCACCCTTTCCGCGCCGTGGCCGTAGGCGTTTGCTTTTATCACGGCTAACAGTTTCGCGTTCGCTTTGGTTTTTAACGCGCGCGCGTTTTCCTTAAGCTTCCGTAGGTCCACAATCCCTAAATTTCGTTCCGCCATATTTTACCCCCAAAAGCAGTATATGAATTGTAAGGGCGGTTGCGTGCAAAGAAAAAGGCTCGCTAACAAGCGAGCCGAAAGGGAAACGGGGGCGTTTTTGCGGGGGAATAAAAAAACGCCCGAACCAAAAGGTCGGGCGTAAAAGATCAACGTAACAAAACTAGGCCGTCAAGTCAATACGTTAATAAAGCCGTAAATGGTCATAATTAAACCAATAACGATGGTGTAGCCTTTTGCGGGTGCCAGGGGTTCAACAACGTAGAAACCAATGAAGAAAAGAGCAATAGCGATAACCATTACGATGGCCGCAAGGAATTTCTTCTTTTTAAACAATTGCCAAAAGTTATTCATAACGTCCTCCAAAAAAACATGGGGAAAACCCCAACGATTACATATTATAAGGATATTTTATCATATTCTAACGAATTTTGCAAGTCTTTTTCTTTATTTTTTTTAGGGAAAAACGGATTTTTTATCCATAATTACCCTTCGAAATTTTGCAAAGGGAACAAATTCCACGGGTATTCGTTTGGGGGTAATGCGGAAAAGGTATACCCCTTGCCTTGCGCAAAAAAGCGTAATCCGCGCGAAAAAAGGGCAATATTTTTTACCGCGTTATCGCTTCCCCCGTACTTGCCGTCCCCCAAAACGGGGTGCTTGCGGTGGGAAAACTGCGCGCGGATTTGGTGGCTTCTACCCGTTTGCAGGGTAACGAAAACAAGGCTGACACCCTTTTCCGCGTTTTCTTCTAACACGCGGTAGGAAAGGGTTGCTTCGCGCACGCCCTTTCTTTTTGCGTTCACCACGTAGGTTTTGTTGTTTTTGGAATCCTTAAAAAGTAGGTCGTTTAGTTCGCCCACGGGGGGTAATCCCACCCCTTTTAGCACGGTTAAGTAGGTTTTTTCAAGCGCGTGTTCCTTGGAAAGTTCGGCTGCTGCTTGCGGTGTTTTCGCGCACACCATCACCCCCGAAACCACGCGGTCCAAACGGTGTACGGGGTAAAGGCGGGGCAGGGATAATTGCTTTTTTAATAGGTCGGGGAAACCGCCTTCCCCTTCTTCGGAAAGAAAGCCCGCAGGCTTTACCGCAACGGTAAAGAGCGGGCAATCGTATAAAATTTCTATCATTTCAGTAAATTTCTGTTTTTTAGGAATTCGGCGATACGGCGAAGCGCTTCCTTAATATGCGCAACGCTGTAGCAGTAAGAAGCGCGCACGAAGCCTTCCCCACCTTTGCCAAACGCCGTTCCGGGAACGAGCGCAACGTGTTGTTCGGCAAGAAGTGCCTCGCAAAACTCCTCGCTAGTCATACCCGTGGAAGCAATGCAAGGGAACGCGTAAAACGCGCCGCGGGGGTTACGGCAGGTAAGGCCAAGTTCGGTAAAGCCCGAAACGATAAACCGCCTTCTCATATCGTATTCTTCCAGCATTTCCTGTACGTCGTCCTCGCATTCGGTCAGCGCGGTAACCGCCGCGTTTTGCGAAAGGGTGGGCGCGCACATAATGGCGTATTGGTGAATTTTGGTAACTTGCGCGATGATTTCCTTGGGGCCAACCGCAAAGCCAAGCCGCCAACCCGTCATGGAAAACGCCTTGG
>JAZUCI010000140.1:0-2880 GCA_045639045.1 Christensenellaceae bacterium | reverse complement strand
ACGGGCGTATACACCGTATACTTAAAGGCAAACGGTTGTGTAAGCGGTACGCTTTGGGTAGATAACTTCTTTGCAATCGAAAAGGGTACCTTCGTAAAAGTTCCTAACTCCAAATAATTAGTTGCGGTTCAACCGATAACTGAATAAAACGCGAAAGCGGGCAAACGAAAGATAGTCGTTTGTCCGCTTTTTCTTTTTAAGCGCGTGGCAAAGGCGGTTTTGCGCGCCCTTGTAAAACAAGGGTAGGCGCAAGGGGCGGGGAATTGCCTATAAAAGTACGTAATCGGTAGGTCGCTGGCTATAAAAAGGCGCAAGGATAGGGGATTTGGTAATAAAAAACGCCAAAAGGGTAGGGAATTGCCCCCTAAAAAACGCTACGATATGCTAAAAATTTACCAAAAATAGGATAGCTTTCTAAATAAAAGAAAAAAAGTGTTAAAAAGGAAAATAAAAAAGAAAAATTTTGTCATTTTTTTATTTTTGTATGGTTGACAAGAAAAAAAGCCTATGTTATAATATTTACAACTATAAAAGGCGTATTTTGGGCTTACTATGCCCTTTTATGGAAAAGTTTGGCATTTTTTTATAAAAACGTTCCAAACTAAATTCATTCAACCGCCTGCTTTCCGCGCGTTTTTCGCGTGGGGAACGTTTATAGTTTTATATCAATTTGGCAACCCCGCGGATTTCCGCGGTAAAGCAAGAAAAAATAACTCGCAAAAAGCGAGAATAGAAAAGGAGAGGTTTATATGAGAAAAGCATTGTTATCCGCACTTACGCTTATCTTAACGGTAGCGCTTTGTGTTGTAGCAACCGCTTGCGGCTCGTGTAAAGATGACCCCAAGCCTTCCGTAACGCCTACGCCCTCGGTCAGCGTAAGTGTTCCTGGCTCTGTGACGCCTTCGGTAGCACCTTCTGTTGCTCCCTCTGTTGCGCCCTCGGTGGTTCCTTCTATCAGTACGTCCATAGTTCCTTCTGTGGCACCTTCTGTTAGCACGAGTCCTACCCCCACGACGACGCCTTCCACGTCGCCTACCACGGTACCTAGTACGACGCCTACTACGTCGCCTACGGTAACCCCCTCGGTTCAACCCACGGTCGTTCCCAGTGTGGCGCCCTCGGTTCAACCCACGGTCGTTCCCAGCGTAACGCCCTCGGTTATTCCCTCGGTCGTTCCCAGCGTAACGCCCTCGGTTCCCGACGTTGAATTGCCCACGGATTATGACGAATTCTGCACTTTTGTAGATGACGCGCTTACTCCCCAAACCGTAGTTTACAACGGCGAATATCAAAACTACGTTCCCAACCTTCCCGCTGAATTTGAATGGGTAGTTGAATCGGACGATAGAATTGACGCTAGCCAAGACTACGCGTACGTTGTAGTTACCTACTTGGATTGGGAAGCTTCGTTTGAACCTTTATTCATCATCGAACAAGCGGAAGCTAACTGGATTGGTGAAGAAGTTCAAACCTTCGCTGCAGACGGTACCAACAAAACTTTAGCCGTTGCCGTTGATAGCGACCAAGTTGTTCTTGGTAACGACGGTAGAATGGAAGTTGGCGAGTACAAAATTACGTTGTACGTTGAAGCTACGACCAACTACAAGGCATCTTCTAAAGAATTTACCTTAATTATTACCGGTTTAACCAACGAACAAGCAACCCCCGTATTCATGGACGACCAAGGCAATGCATGGGATTATGCAACCATGGGTGGTTCTGAAGACAATATGTTAACGGCAAACGTTCACGATTTAGTAACCGTTCCCGCTAACTTGGTTGTTATGTCCAACACCAAAGTTGAAAACGTAGGTCCTGAATTGGATCCCGTTGATATTACTGCTTCCACCAAGGTTACCGTATTCTCCTACGCTTCTGGCGATTATGTCGTTAAAGCAACGGATGAAATGACCATTGGCGCTTTGGCAGAATCCGGTGTAATGTATACCATCGGTGGTAAATACGCAATCACCTTGACCGCGGTGAATAACGTATATAGTGGCTTTAGTAAAGAATTGACGTTGTTCTACAACGTTTCTTACGGCCCCGAAACTCCCACTACCAACTTCATCCCCAACGGCGACTTTGCTGATGGCAATTGGCAAACCAGCGGCGACTTCCAAAACCCCGGCGCAACCGGTGTTTGGTACGGCTGGACCATGAAGGAAAAATGGGATAAGCAAGAAAAGATTACTTGGGATTCCACCACGTCCTACTACGACGATGGCACCGGTTCCTTCAAGTTCTTCGAAGCAGGCAATGGTGACGCGAAGTACGACTTCGACGTTATCGGTGGCTACTACTACAACTTAAGCTTGAAGATGAAAGCTGGTACCGATTACGGTATTGGCGCTGGCGCAGACTGCCATATCTTCTTCACGAATAAGACTGCAACCCCCGCAGGCACTTCTACCTTCGATAACTATAGAGTAGAAATTAAGAACTTGCAAAGCGTATCTGCAATCGAATGGACTACCGTTTCCTACACCTTCTATGCAGAAACCGATTCTACCATCCAATTGTGGTTCAAGACGAACGGTATCACTTCGGGTACGTTATGGATTGACGAACTTTCTTGCTACATTGCAGGTTTGGAACCCGAAAACAAGGTAGTTGGCGGTGAAGTTGTTTGGAACGCTAACCAATTCGAAAACTTGGATTACAAGACGGTTGACGGCATCCACGCTGTTGACTCTGCAACCGATTACACCTATGCCGCTGCTATTAAGCAAGGTATGGATGGCGATGCAGTTACTGGCGTAACCTATACCTACGCTTACGCATTAACCCCTGAAGAATTAGACGCAGCAGAAGTGGTTGAAACCCTTGTGCTTCCCTTACCTGAAAACGGATCTATCAATTATATCGTACGCGTAATCG
>JAZUCI010000139.1:0-7007 GCA_045639045.1 Christensenellaceae bacterium | reverse complement strand
TTCTTGGCTGGGTGGGTTTTCTTGCGGAACGGAGCCGTAGGAAGGCAAATATAACACCCCTTTGGGGGGAATGGGTTGTTCGCGGAAGGAAATGCTTTTTTCTTCAATGGGCACTTTACGGATATAGGGCATATAAGCGGTTTCCCCTTGCGAAAAACACCCTTCCGCAAATTCCTTTACGGTGATGGGGTTTACCGTGCTTACCGTGTTTTTATTCACCGAAAAAATCTTTTCAAAGGCGAAGGAGGAAACCCCGTCTAACGGGGTAGCGGAATTGATGATGTCCTTTGCCTTTCCCTTGCACGCGGCTACCTTTGCCGCATCCTCCACCTTCGCGTCCTGAATAAAAAAGTCCAGGGTTTCCATCACGTTGTTTTGCACCGTTTCTTCCCCCAAAATAATCAGCGAACAAAAGGCGGTAACGGGGTACCAACCGCAAGCCTGACCGCATAGCCGAATCGCAGCGCTAACCGTACCCGCCTTTGCCGAAACCGTTTCTTGGTGGCTTTTTTGGGCGGTATCGTCCGCTTCGGGCACCGCAATTTGCAAGGAAACTTCCACGCCCCCGTCCTCCGCCGCGTCAATGCCCACCGCAACCACAAGCGCGGATTGACGGATGGAAAGCAGGGCGAAATCGTTGGTTAGGTATAAAAGTAAAAGCAAAACCACCGCCAAGGCGGAAAAACGGAACCGCCATAAGGGGGAAGAACTTTTTTCCTTAACATACGAAAATATACTCATATTACACCCCCTCCGCTTGCTTTTCGCCCCGAATTTCGGGGCGTTTTTCACGCGTTTTTATAAGATGGAAAGCGCACGCGTATGCGGGAATTAAAAATTGTAAAAGCAAAGCCGCGTACCCCCCGTAACGGCGCAAATATTCACTAAAAAGGGCAAGGTAGGGGTTAAACGCGAATAGGCAAACCGCCAAGCCGCCAAAAAAGGAAAGCCCCCAAATCCACTTGCGTTTTACCCCCGTAAGGGCGCGTAAATTCCGCACCGCAAAAAAGCCGGGAAGGGAAATAGCAAGGGCGGTTACCGAGCGCAATAAATAGGTGATAACCAAGTCTATTCTGCCCGAAGAAGTGGAAAACGCGCCGTATTTTCCCACGTTGTAATAGCTTGCGGTTTCGTATTTTGCAAGCACGGTAAAAACGCTGTAAAACAGCGCGCAAAAGCCCACAGTAAGGGCGGCGGAAAGCAAAAAACCGCCGTAAATTTTGCCGTTTTCCCCTTCTTTTGGGTGAAAATTTCCCAGTAAAAAGAACAAAAATAGGGGGTCTCCAAAGTACAAAAGGGAGGTAAACGCGCCCCTAAAAACGGCGGCTCCGTTACGGAACGCCACGGGCAGTAGCGCCCTAAAATTAGCCGAAGGCAGGGCAAAAATAAGCAGCGCGCCAAAGGAAAAAAGGGTAATAAAAAAGAAGATATCGGATAGCCTACCAAGCGCCCGCGCCTTTTTTAAGGATAGGTAAAACCCCACCAAAAACAAGGGTAAAAGGAAGATAAAAAGGGGTACGGTTTCGTACAATTCCACCGTAACGAACCGCCCTTCCTCCCCAAAAAAAAGGAAGGATTTTATAAAGAAAAATAGCGCGTAAAAAGCGCGTAAAATTTTACTTCCCACCTTGCCGAACGCCCCGTTTAGCAGGGTGGAAATTTCCGCCCCGCGCCTAGAGGCGGCAAGCACGAAAAGCAGTAAAACCCCGTCTAATAAAAAGCATATCAAAAGGGAAATCCAAAGGTCGTTTTCCACCCGTTTTGCAAGCAAGGCGGGTAAAAACAGCAGTTTTGCCATGGGGGAAAACGCCACGAAAAATCGGGATAGTTGGGATGCGGAAATTTTGTTCATATCACTCCTATTCTTCCCTAAAAGGGAAGAAAACTTATATTTTTCACCGTTTTGGCGGTTGCATCCGCGTGCGGTTTTTACTGTTTAAGGATAAGGGGCGCTTCACCCCCGTAAAAAAGGGATGCTTGATAAATCCGTCCGTTAAATCGGGGGTAATTCTTGGGGAATAGGGCGCAAGTTGGGGCACCCCGAAACTTTCCAAGGAAACAAGGTAAATAAAGAAAAACGCCAAGGATACCGAAAGGGCGTAAACACCCCCCGTACCCGCGATTAAAAGGGCGGAAAAACGCAAAACGGTGGTTACCCCCACAAGGTCGGGCACGGTGTACGTACATATGCCGCTAACCGCCATAATCAGTACCGCGGGGGTGGAAACAAGCCCCGCGTGGATGGCGGTTTCCCCAAGCACGATTGCCCCCACCACGGATAGCGCCATACCAATGTATTTGGGCATGCGGATACTGGCTTCGCTTAATATTTCAAAAACCAAAAGTAAAACCAACATTTCCAGGGAAGGGGAAAAGGGGATTTCCTTAATGGAATTTACGATGGTTACCAAAAATTTTAGGGGGATGAGTTGCAGCTGAAACAGTTGCGCCCCCACGTAACTTGCGGGAAGCAGGATAGAAAGCGCCACCCCCAAAAGCCGAAGCAAGCGGGAAAACGCCGAACGGTAGGAAGAATGATAGTAATCTTCGGGGTTTTGAAAGTCTTCTAAAATCAAAAAGGGTAGGGTAAGGGCAATGGGGCTACCTTCCACAATCACCCCGATGCGCCCTTCCAGTAGTTTTGCGGCGAACACGTCCGGCTTTTCCGTTTGCCCCACTTGTTTGATTAGGGAGCCAGGGTTTTCTTGCAAAAACTTCGCCACGTACGAAGAATCGGGCGCGCCGTCTATCCGTATTTTTTGGATGCGACGAATGACGCGCTTTGCCAAATTTTCATCCGCCACCCCGCTTAAATATACCACCGTAACGGGGGTTCCCGAATATTGCCCCACGCTTGCCCCCGTAAAGGTAAGGGCGGGGGAGCGCAACCGCTTTCTAATTAAGGCAAGGTTGGTTTTCATATCCTCCACAAACCCTTCCCTTGGGCCTTTGACTACCACCGAAGTGGGCGGCTCGCTTACCGAACGCGCGGGGTATTTGCGGCAACCGAAGGCGTAGCCCGCAGCAAACCCATCCATAAACAATATCGCGTCCCCGCCAAGTAACGCTTCGGTCAGCGCGGGGAAATCCGTATACGTTTTCACTTCGGGGCAAGCGAGAAGGGAAAGGCTTTCCTCCCCTTGAAATTCGCTTAAACGGGCAAGGGGCAAAAGCACTTGCTCGCCAAGTAATTCCTTATCGCAAAGCCCGTCCGTAAAGGCAATTACCCCTTGCGCTTTCCCCACGGATACTTGGTGAAACAGTACGTCGCTACCCAAAACGGTGCTTTTCAAATGTTGCGCGTTTTCGTTCGCTTGCGGAAAAATCGTGTTTTTCATCATATCCGTTAGGGTGTGGAAGGGTGGGGATTTTATGCAAAAAAGCCGAAAATCCCACGTTTGCGCCCCCTTTTCCGCCCTTTTTTTATAAAAAAGGGAAAAACCCCCGCCGAAAAAGTTGACTTGAAACACAAAAATGTGTTACCCTTGTGGCGGAATATTTTTATTCTAAAAATAAGCAAAGGCGCGCGGAAAACCCACACCAAACCCCGCGCGAAGGCGAAAAGTATGAAAATCGCATTTGAAAAAGCAGAAAATCTAAAACCCTTGGTAGCAGAAGACAAGTTGGGCTTTGGTAAAGTGTTTACCGACCATATGTTCGTTATGGATTACGAAGAAGGCAAGGGTTGGCACAACGCCAGAATTATTCCCTTTGGATATATTTCCTTGCACCCCGCATCCACCGTGCTGCATTACGGCGCGGAAATTTTTGAAGGATTGAAGGCGTACCGTAGAGCGGACGGTGGGGTACAACTGTTCCGCCCCATAGAAAATATTCGCCGTATGAACCGTTCGGCAGAACGTATGAGCCTTCCCCAAATCGACGAAGAACTGGGAATGCAAATTTTAACCGAATTCGTAAAAACCGAACAACGTTGGGTACCCAACTCCTTCGGTACTTCCCTATATTTGCGCCCCTTTATGTTCGGCAACGACGAATCCCTTGGGGTACACGCGGTACACCGCGCAACCTTTATGCTAATCGCTTCCCCCTCGGGCAGTTATTACGCGGAAGGGATTAACCCCGTAAAAATTATGATTGAAAAAGAGGACGTACGTACGGTACGCGGCGGTACGGGTTACGCGAAATGCGGCGGTAACTACGCGGCAAGCACCAGGGCAGGCGAACGCGCTGCAAAGAAGGGCTATTCGCAAGTTTTGTGGCTGGACGGCGTAGAAAGAAAGTATATTGAAGAAGTAGGCGCAATGAACGTTATGTTCAAAATCGGGGATGAAATCGTAACCCCCATGCTTACGGGCAGTATCCTACCCGGCATCACGCGGATGAGCTGTATTGAAGTGCTAAAAAGCAAGGGCTACAAGGTTAGCGAACGCTTGCTTTCGGTGGACGAGCTTCTGGGCGCGTTAAAGGACGGCACCTTAAAGGAAGCCTGGGGCTGCGGTACGGCGGCGGTTGTTTCGCCCATCGGCAAACTTGCCTTTGGGGAAGAAGAATACGAAGTGGGCGGCGGCAAGATTGGGGAAGTAACCCAAGAACTGTACGATACGCTTACGGGCATGCAATGGGGCAAAACCGAAGATACGTTCGGTTGGATTACCCGTATTTCTTAAACCATAATAAAAAAGCGGCGGGGCAAAAGATAAACGCCACGGCGCTTACGGCAGGAAGTTAGGAGCAATATGAAAAATTATACGAAATATAAAAAGCAATTTTTTGCCCCCCAAGGGGTAACGATGGATTGGGTAAAGAAATCCGTCATCGATAAGCCCCCCGTTTGGTGCAGCGTGGATTTAAGGGACGGCAACCAAGCGTTAATTATCCCCATGAGCCTAGAAGAAAAGTTGAAATTCTTCAACGTTTTAGTCAGCCTTGGGTTTAAGGAAATTGAAATCGGCTTTCCCGCGGCAAGCGAAACCGAATACGAATTTTGCCGTACGCTGATTGAACAAAATTTGATTCCGGACGACGTAACCATTCAGGTATTAACCCAAAGCCGCGAACACATCATCAAAAAGACCTTTGAAGCGATTGACGGCGCGAAAAACGCCATCGTTCACTTATACAATTCCACCTCGGTAGCGCAACGCGAACAGGTTTTCAAAAAGGAAAAAGCGGAAATCGTGGAAATCGCCAAATTCGGCGCGAAACTACTGAAAGAATACCGCAAAACCGCCAAGGGCAACGTTCGTTTTGAATATTCCCCCGAATCCTTTACGGGTACCGAACCCGAATTTGCGGCGGAAATTTGCAACGAGGTGTTAGATATTTGGCAACCCACGAAGGACGATAAGGTAATTATCAACCTACCCGTAACCGTTTCGCACAGTATGCCCCACGTGTACGCAAACCAAGTGGAATATATGTGCAAAAACTTGCACGGCAGGGAAAATGTCATAATTTCCCTTCACCCGCATAACGACCGCGGCTGCGCGGTGGCGGATAGCGAACTTGGGTTACTTGCCGGGGGCGACCGCATTGAAGGTACGCTGTTCGGTAACGGGGAGCGCACGGGAAACGTGGATATCATCACCCTAGCATTGAATATGTTTAGCCAAGGGATTGATCCCGGGCTGGATTTTACCGACCTACCCAAAATTACCGAAACGTACGAAGAAGTTACCCGTATGCGCGTTTACGAACGGCAACCGTATAGCGGTAAACTGGTATTCGCGGCGTTTAGCGGTTCGCACCAAGACGCAATTGCCAAGGGCATGAAGTGGAGGGAGGACGGAAAGGACGAATATTGGACGGTGCCTTACCTTCCCATCGACCCCACGGACGTAGGCCGCGCGTACGAAGCGGACGTTATCCGCATCAACTCGCAATCGGGCAAGGGCGGTATCGGTTATATTTTGGAAACGCAATTTAAGATGGTGCTTCCCATGAAGATGCGCGAAGCGTTCGGCTATCACGTAAAAAGCGTTTCGGACCACGCGCATAAAGAACTTTCCCCCCAAGAAGTGTACGATATTTTGATGCAAGATTTCGTAAACCGCCAAACGGTGGTAAAAGTGGTAAACGAACAGTATTTGCCCACGGGCGAAGGGGTTACGGGGAACGTAACCGTATCCGTAGGCGGTGTGGAAACCACCCACTTCGTTTCGGGGAACGGGCGGTTGGACTGCGTAAGTAACGCGCTAAAAGCCGCAACGGGCAAAGCCTTTACGTTGGAAAGTTACACGGGGCACGCGTTAGAAGAAACCTCTTCGGCGAAAGCGGCTTCGTACGTATCCGTAACCGCAGGGGGTAAAACCTTCTGGGGCGTAGGGATACACGGTGATATTATGAAATCTTCGGTAAAGGCGCTTGTTTCCGCGCTAAACCGCATGATTGAAGGAGAAAACGCATGAAATTAACGGGTGCGGAAATTTTAATTGAATCGCTCATTGAACAGGGGGTTACGGACGTATTCGGCTACCCCGGTGGGCAAGTAATCAACATTTACGACGCGCTTTATAAATACCAAGATAAAATCAACCACGTGTTAACCGCCCACGAACAGGGCGCTTCGCACGCGGCGGACGGGTATTCGCGCGCAACGGGTAAGGTGGGTGTTTGTATCGCCACCAGCGGCCCCGGGGCAACCAACCTTGTTACGGGGATTGCAACCGCTATGCTGGATTCCATCCCTATGGTTGCCATTACGGGGAACGTGCCTTGCACTTTAATCGGTAAGGATAGCTTCCAAGAAATTGACATCACGGGGGTAACCCTTCCCATTACCAAGCACAACTATTTCGTGCATAAAATTGAAGATTTGGCGGACATCGTGGAAGAAGCCTTTTCCATCGCGAAATCGGGTAGACCCGGCCCCGTTCTTATCGATATCCCCAAGGACGTGCAAGTGGCTACCTACGAACACACCCCCCACGCGCTCGCGCCCAAAATTCCCCTTCCCAAGGTAGCGGAAACGGGCATTGAGCAAGCGGTTTCGCTTATCAAGGAAGCAAAGCGCCCCTATATTTACATCGGCGGCGGCGCGGCCG
>JAZUCI010000138.1:0-17072 GCA_045639045.1 Christensenellaceae bacterium | reverse complement strand
TCTCCCACCATCATATTTCCAAAGGAAATATATCATATCCGTTAGGATATATCATAAACGCAGTTTATATCATACGCCCACGGGCGTATATCGTTTTATTTTGTCATTCTTCGCCTACCCACTTGACGGACAAAGCGGAGAAACTCTTTTGTTTAAAATTCTATCAGTTTTAAGGAAAATAAACCTTTAGGGAAAACAAAAAATTACACCGTGTGCTTTTTTGCCCGCGGTGTTTTTATTGCACCACAAAAATACCTTCCCTTGTAAGGGAAGGGGGACCGCCCCGCGGTGGATGAGTAGGTACATACGGTAGGTATAAAAAGGAAAATTAAATTATAATACCAACTTTAGTTAACACCTCATCCGTCGCTCGGCTCGGCTTCGCCTACCTTCGTAATGGGCAAAGCGGAGAATCTCTCGCATTCCCCCTGGGGGGAAGGGGGACCACCTAGTGGTGGTTGAGGGGGTTTTTATTTCTCTTTCCTGCAAATTTCATTACAGAGTTTCCCTTCTTATTCTTTTTACCCCTCATCCGTCGGGATAAACCCGACACCTTCCCCCCAAGGGGAAGGCAAGGGGAGCTATTCAATTTCTTTCCCTTTACAAAACAAAAAAGGAGAACCAAAATTTGGTTCTCCTTTTTATTTTTTTTCTCCTTGCAAATACTGATAAATATCAGCGCAAACGCTTTTAAAATTTCTTGTAATTTCTAAATTCGTATATCGTAAAACGCGAATTCCTTGTTCGTTCAAAAATGCGTCCCTTTTTTTATCTTTTTCTTCCGCTTGTGTAAAATAATGCCCCGAGCCATCAATTTCTATTGCTATCTTCTTTTCCGCAATATAAAAATCGACGATATACTCACCTATCATCACTTGCCTTTTTACCGTAACCGGGAAGCGTTTTAAAAACTTATACCATAAATCACGTTCTTCGGACGTCATATGTTTACGCAGGTTTTGTGCGTATTTTTTCAATCTTCTTTTATAAGGAAACATCCTTCTACACCACCGTAAGGATCACTTCGCAGATAAGCACGGCAAGGCAGGCAAAAGCCGCCACGGTAAGAAGGCTTCTTTTACAAAGGGCAAGCGTTACCGCAACCGCCGTACCCACGCAAGCGGAAATAAGATACGCGGTGGAAAAGAAGATGGCGGGGACGGTCATTGCCGTTAGCACCGCGTAGGGCACGTAGTATAAAAAGCTACGCACGAAGGTGCTTTTTATTTCCTTATGAAACAGCACCACGGGTAGCATTCGGATTAAATAGGTAATGCCCGCGGTAAGCAGAAGGGCAAGGGTAAAATACAATTCTTTGCTCATCCTTTATTCCCCCCTTTCGCTTGTTTCGCCTTTGGCGGTTTCCAACGGTTTCACGGGGAACAGCCATGCAAACAAGGCGCCCACGCTAACCGCAATAATAATCACCGTAAAGCCCGTAGGAACGGTTTTTAGCCCGGGGATAAACGCAAACGCGCAAGAAAGCGCGGCGGCTGTAACAACGCACAGGGCGGTTTTTCCGCTTTCCCTTGCCACGGGAAGAACGATGGCGATAAACATGGCGTAAATGGCTATTCCCAGCGCGGAAATCAAAATTGCGGGCAAAATTGCGCCTGCGCACGCGCCAAGCAGGGTGCCTAACGTCCAACCCACCCAAGGGGCGGTAATTAAGCCGTAGCAGTATCTTTTGCCCACCTTACCGGGGTTAGAGGTTGCCACGGCAAACACTTCGTCCGTATTACCAAAGGAAATTAACAATCGGTGGCGCACCTTTACGCTTTTCCCAAATTTTTGGGATAGGGAAACGCCCATCAGCGCGTACCGTAAATTGATAATGATTTGCGAAAGGGCAAGTTCAAACAAACTGCCTTGGGCGGCGATAATGGGCACGGCGGCAAGTTGCCCTGCCGAAGTTAAGTTTAGCATGGAAATCAGCACCGTTTCAAAGATGCTTAAACCCAGCGTTTTAGCAAAAATGCCAAACGCAAAGGAAACCGAAAGATACCCAAGCCCAATGGGTAACCCCCCGTGAAATCCCGCCTTAAACGAATTGTTTTCCATATGTTTTTCCTTTTTTCGTGTTCTTGCTGTTGCCGTTGTTTTTTCTTGCTTGCCCTGTGTAAGGCGACCAACGGGAGTACCTTCCCCATACTTACGGTTTGTACAAGTGCTGCTGGTTGGAGGGGGACCACGTAGTGGTGGAAGGGTTGTTTTGTAAAAAAGATTCTATCACTCCGCTTTCGCTACGTTCCAGAATGACAAACAATCTTTCCCCCTATTCTTGGCTCCACCTGACGGGGGAGCTGTCGGCAAAGCCGACTGAGGGAGAGAAAAACAAGCGGAAGCACTACCCCTCCGTCTTGCTAACGCAATCCACCTCCCCTGACAAGGGGCGGCAAGAGATTCTATCACTTCGCTTTCGCTTCGTTCCAGAATGACATACTTGGGTGTCATCCTGAAGCCAAAGATTCTCCGTTTTGCCCGTCAAAGTTGGTAGGCGAAGAATGACGGTTCTCCTTGTCATCCTGGAGCCGTAGGCGATAGGATCCCTAACCAATTAAATAGCAATCACGATTCTTCCTTTTTCTTCCGCGTAATTTACGGTATAACCCGTACCCCCTTCGTGTTCGCGCAAATACGCTATCACACAGCAAGAACGGTCCACCATAAAGCGGTTGCGAACGTGCATACAGCCCGCGTAATACTTTTCGCTAAGCGTAAGCACTAAATCCGCTTGGGTAAGGCGCTTTTGGTACGCCTTTTGCTCCTTTTCGGGGAAGAATTTTTCCTGCCCTTTACAAGGAACGCACGCCACCAAGGTTATATCCTTATATTCTTTTTTCCTTTTTATAACGTAATCAAAGGCGATGCTATCAAACCCCATCGCCATACCGCACAAAAAGGTTTTTATACCGATAGAAAGGGCAAAATCCACCGCCTTTTCCATCATAAAAATTCCCCTTTCGTCCACGTTTTTGCGGTGCCCGGTAAAACAAGCCGTTTGTAAAAATAAGGGGCTTTCTTCTATAGTGGAAAGCAAATCCTTTTCGGTTTTTTCGGCTAGTTTTTTCATAAGGGTTTGCTACGTTCCTTTCCGTTTCCACGGGGGTATTTTTGGGGCGTAGAAGCCACTTTTTTTATGATTAACACCGTTCTTTCATCCCCGCTGGGAAGGGTGAAACAATGCTTTTCTTCAATTTTTCCACCCAAAATTTTTAACGCGTTTTGCGCAGCGGTAATTTCTTCTTCGGTTTGCGAAAAACTACCCTTATAGCACACGAAAACCCCACCCACTTTTATAAGGGGCAGGCAGTATTCTAAAAGGGTGCTTAAATTTGCCACGGCGCGGGCGGTAACCGCATCGAAACTTTCACGCGTTTTGGGGTTTTTACCCATATCTTCCGCGCGGGCGCAAACCACTTCGGTAGGTAATCCGTACCGCGTTTTTACTTCGCTTAAAAAGTTACACTTTTTACCCACCGATTCAATTTGCGTTACGTGGATATCTTCGCGCAAAAAACAAAGGGGAACGGAAGGGAACCCCCCGCCGCTGCCAATTTCCGCAACGCGCGCCCCGTTAGGGAAAAATTTCGCCCCGAGCGCGCTATCCAAAAAGTGCTTTTCCTTAACCCCTTCTTCATCCGTAATGGCAGTTAAGTTCACCTTTTGGTTGTACTCCCTTAAAAAGGCGGAAAAATCCGTAAATTTTGCTATACTTTCGCTTGTGTACGCTATGCCGTACGTGTTAAATATTCGTTCCATACGCCTATTTTAGCACACTTTTTACTTTTCCACAAGCAAACAAGTTATTCACAACGAAAAATTGTGAAT
This sequence comes from Christensenellaceae bacterium, assembly GCA_045639045.1. Lineage (GTDB taxonomy): Bacteria > Bacillota > Clostridia > Christensenellales > Borkfalkiaceae > SIG402. The sequence continues at coordinate 13,241 of JAZUCI010000138.1, read as the reverse complement.
TTGTGGATAAAAATTTTTATTTTCGGGGAAAATTCCCCCTTTTTCCCTTCTCACCCTTCCTTTTTCCACTTTTCCCTTTTTTATCACAAAATCACGCGAAAACTTGTCCACAACGTCCACATTTCTTCCACAGCTTTTCCACTTGTTTTTTACTAAAATTGTGGATTTCTTTTTACTATTTTTTTATGGTTTTTCTTGCATTTTTTCTTGATTTATGCTATAATAATATAGGTTTGGGATGCAGGTAAAAAGTTATCCACTTTTCCACCGCCCCTACTACTATTACTACTATATAATCTTTTAATAATAAAAGATATTTAAGGAGCGCCTTCCATGAAAGTGATTGTTAACGGTTTGAATTTAAGCGACGCCTGCTTAAAAGTGGTAAAAGCCATTGCAAGCAAAACGGTAAACCCCGTATTAGAATGTATTCGCCTTTCCGCCAAGGGGGACGATTTAATTTTAACCGCCACGGATATGGATTTCTTTATGCAAAAGAAAATTCCCGCCGAAGTGTTTATGGAAGGGGAAGTTTTGGTAAAGGGCAAGGTGTTTGCGGATTTTATTCAAAAGTTAGATAAAGAACAAATTGAACTTTCCACTTTGGATGAAGGCAAGCTTACCATTAAATATACGGATGCGGAAAGCGCGCTGCCTGCCACGGGCGCGGAAGAATTCCCCGAAGTGAAAACCGAAACGGGGGAAAAGTTCGTAACCATGAAACGCGGGGAACTGAAGGATTTAATTAACAAAGTTGCCTTTTCTTGCTCCACGGATGATACCCGCCCCTTGTTAAAGGGTTCTTTAATGGAAGTAAACGGAACGGAAGTTACCGCCGTTGCGCTGGACGGGTACCGTTTGGCGGTTTGCAGAAAGCAAGCGGAAGAAGTGGGCGGAAATTTTAACGCCATTATTCCTTCGCGCATTTTAATGGAAATCAGCCGCCTTTTAGAAGGGGACGAAGAAACCGTTACCCTTTCCTTTAAGGAAAACGGCATGGTTGTGGAAATTGACGATACCGTAATTTACGGCAGATTGATTGAAGGCAGTTTTATTGATTACAAAGGGGTTATTCCCACCTCCTACTCTACCGACTTTATTATCAATAAAGAAAGTTTGGAAAACGCCATCAGCCGCGCTTCGGTTTGCGCCCGCGTGGATAAGAACAATTTGGTGAAATTCGATATTCGCGAAAACACCTTAACTTTGAAGGCGGAAACGGTAATCGGTAAGGTAAACGAAAAGTTGATGATCGACTTAAACGGCAAGGATTTAGAGATTGCCTTTAACGGCGCTTACCTTCGCGACGCGCTTAAGGTAGTGGACGAAGAATTCGTAAAACTGCACTTTAATAACGAATTATCCCCCTGCGTGTTAAAACCTTGCGAAGGCGAAGAATTTTTATACCTCCTTTTACCCGTAAGAGTGATTGATATCAAGCATTAATCCGAATAAAAGGAAAACGTAAGAAAAAAAAGAAAAAAAGCGAGAAATTTACCCCTCGCTTTTTTATTATTTTTAGGTTTTTAAGTAAAAACACGGGTTTTTCAATACGAAAAAAAGCAAAAAGCGCCCTTTTGCGGGGAAATTTTACGATAAGGGGAATTAGAACAATAAGTTCTAAACAAAGGGGATAAAAACCACGAATTATTGATACTTATAATAAAAATCCTTGACAAAGGGCTAAAAAAACGATATAATAGCAAAGATATTGTAAATTATCAGGCGTAAAGCCAATAAAAATAAAGGAAGTTAAAACAATGAAAAGAACGTATCAACCCAAGAAAAGACAAAGAAGCAAAGTTCACGGTTTCCGTAAAAGAATGGCTACCAAAACTGGTAGAAACGTATTAAAGAGAAGAAGAAATAAGGGCCGTAAAAAGCTTTCCGCGTAAGGCTTAAAGGAAAATTTCTTTGTACTACCGCTTGAAAAAAAACTGCGATTTCGATAAAGCGTTCCGTTTGGGAAAGCGCAGTTATTCTAAAACCTTAACCGTGATTATCCTTCGCAAGGAAAATGATGCGAAGGTGGGATTCGTCGTTACCAAAAAACACGGAAACGCAGTAAAGCGTAACCGTGTAAAACGCGTATTCCGCGCCGCGTTTAGGGAAATTGCGCCCTTCGTGATGCCTGGGGCGCATCTGATTTTTTTGCCCAAAGCAGGGATAACCCACGGGGTGAAAGAAACGGCTACGAATATGCGGTACGTTTTGAAAAAAGAAGGGCTTTTACCAAGTGAAAAAGGTTCTTTATAAAATTATCCGTTTTTATAAAAAGCGCGTTTCAAGGGGGCTTCCCACTTCTTGTGTGTTTCGTCCCACCTGTTCGGAATACGCGTTAACGGCATTAAAAGAATACGGCGGGGCGAAAGCCACGGCGTTTTCCGTTTATCGGATTTTACGTTGCAATCATTTTTCAAAGGGCGGATACGATCCCGTTCCCCTAAACGTAAAAAAGTATAAATGGGTGTTATAGTCAAGTTTCGTTAGGTAAACTGCGGAACGGTATCGCGCGCTTTTTTATCGCGCCGAAAGTGAAAATAAAAAAGCTATAAGTGTTCTTTTAAGGCGAAAATCCCCTTTGTTTAGGAGAGAGTTCATGAATATGATGCAAATGCTTGCCACCACGGCAGAAGGCGTTACGCCGGCAAAATTAAACGGAATTGGAAAATTACTTGCAAAGCTGTTCGACGCAGTTGGTTACGTTGCTTTGGCGGTAATTTTATTTACGCTTATCGTAAAACTGATTACCCTTCCGTTAGACGTATATTCGCGTTTTTCTACCAAGAAAAACGAATTTATCATGCGCCGCATGAAGCCCCAGCTGGAAAAGCTGAAAAAGCAATACGCGGGCAACCCCCAACTTTATCAACAAAAACTTTCCGCAGTATATAAAAAGGAAGGGTACAGCATGTTTGGTATGTGCCTGCCTTTAATCGTTTCGTTAATCTTCTTCGGTATCGTGTTTAGTTCTTTCCGTACTTACAGTAAATACGCGGTAGCCGAAAACTACAACCATATGGTACAAGCGTATAACAAGGTGGTAGAAGAAGAAAACGCGCTTGGCGTTCTTTCGGATGCGGAAATTGAAGAAAAAGCCGCGAAAGCCGCTGCAGACGCGTACTATAAGGAAAAAGCGGACTTCGTTTGGGTTAAAAACCTTTGGGTAGCGGATAACGCTTTGGAAAAGGCAGTTCCTTCCGCAGCGCAATTTAAAACCCTTTCGGGTAAACAAATTGACGTTTCCGAGTATAATAAAGTAACCGCGAAATTGGATAAAAAATCGGTAAACGGTTACTTCATTTTACCCGTTTTGTGTATGGCGTTCACCTTCCTTTCCCAAAAAATTATGCAAAAAATGCAAAAAAGCCAAACGGAAATGCAAACGGTGGAAGGGCAACCCAACGTTGGTAAGTGGATGAACGTAATTATGCCTGTAATGATGGGTATTTTTGCGCTTTCCTATTCTTCCGCATTTACCATTTACATGATCGTCAGCTCGCTTTACGCAACTACTTCGAATATCGCGATTAACGCGATTGCAACCAAAGTGTACGCCAAAAAAATGGGCGAAGTAAAGCAAGAAAAGGTTATCGTAAACAGATAAAAAAGCGCCGATAGGGCGGCTTTATAAGGAGTTATATTTATATGGCACAAGAATTTGAATTTACCGGGAAAACGGTAGAAGACGCGGTTTTAGAAGGGTTAACGAAGCTTGGCTTAACCAAGGAAACCGCAAACGTAACTGTGGTAGACGAAGGCGGCAAGGGTTTGATTTTTAAATCCAAAGCCAAAGTTTTGATTAGCAAAAAGGAAGGGGATGCAAAACGCGTCGTTGCCTTTATTGAAGCTTTGCTTGCAAAAATGGAAATCACCGCTACTGCAGAAGTGGTAAGCGAAGGCGAAAAGCTGGAAATTAACTTAATCGCGGCAAATTCTTCCGCGCTTATCGGTTACCGTGGGGAAGTGTTGGATTCCATCCAAACTTTAGCCGGCGCGGTATACAACACGGGTAAGGACGATTATATGCGCGTTGTGGTAGATTGCGAAAACTACCGCGCAAGAAGGGAAGAAACGCTGAAAAGCCTAGCGAACAAGCTTGCGGATAAAGCCGTACGTTACGGCAGAAAAATGGCGTTAGAACCCATGAATCCTTACGAAAGAAGAATTATCCATTCCGCGCTTGCAGAACACACCGAAGTAAAAACCACCAGCGAAGGCAAGGAACCCAACCGCTACGTAGTGGTAATCCCCAACGAATTAAAGCCCCAAAGGGAAAGATTTGATAGGGATAGAAAGTTTGGTGATAAAGGCGGCCGTGGGGAAAGAAGATTCGGCGAACGCCGCGATGGGGATAGACCCCGTCCTTCCCGCCCTGCAAAAAAGGCGTCCTCCTTTAGCAGTTTCGAAGGCTTTGGCGGTTTTATCGGCAACAGCTTAAAGGAAACGAACGGCGAAGGCACCCCCTTAAAGGACGAAGAATAAAAATTAAAGCGAGGCAAAAGCCTCGCTTTTTTATACCGAAAATAAGATAGAAAAATAAACCGCACCCCCCTACCTATGGTAGGGGGGTGTTTCACGGGGAACGAAGTTAAAAATTCTTTTTGCACCATTTACAAAAATAGCGCGGTAGAAAGCGATCGATTTCGGGAAGACAGCAGCCGCCAAGGATGGTCTTTCCCAAGGAAAGCTCGTTTAACAATTCTTCATTGGGTACGGGATATCCCCAAAGCAATTTTGCGGGATTACCTTTTTTACAAACGGGACACTTTGCCGTAGAGTATAATTCCCCGCTGATATTCCACGAATCCCCTTCTAAAACAGTAATTTTTACACGGTTTAGCAAATGGTCTGCAGGGTTCCATTTTACACCTTTACCGTTATTATATGGAAATAAAAAGTTTCCTTTCGGCGAGCCTAAAATTCCCGTATCTTCTTCAAAAAGGTCTTTTTTACATCCCAAAATGCGTGCAAAAAGATCCTTATGTTCTTCCGTAAATTCGCTATCGTGAAAGGAACAAATTAAGCCGTCCAATAAGGGTTTTACTGCCGACATTAATTTAAACGGAACCCGCGGTGGTTTTTCAATCGTTAAGGAAAGGGCAAAGGTATACCCGTTCTCGCAATTAGAGGTGTGGATTAAGGAAATTTTTTCCAAAGAATTTTTGAATGTTTTCCAAACGAAAGCAGGTTTTACGCCTTTGCAGTTAAGCGGGATATTTTCCCATTTTGCAAGTAAAATATCCGATTCCGCATTTGGATTGGGAAGGGCTTTGATAATGCGATATTCATAAAAGTGGCAATATTCCTTGGGGATGCAATATAAAGATTGCAATTTTTGTATTTCTTTTTCATCGACTTTGGAAAAGTAGATGCCACAAGAAGCAAAAGCGTTAAAATTAGCCGTTCCTAAATTATAAAAAAGAACGTTTTCTACGTCGTAGAAAAAGCCTTCTTGCGCAACCCCGTACCGCGCTTGCAAGAATTCTTCTTTATTCGCAAACATGTTTTTTATTGCGTTAAGTAATTCTTTTTTCAAATATTTCGATTTGGGCGTTGCTTCAAACGGAACGCGGAATTTGGAAAAGAGAAGGATTTCTTGCCCTGTTCTTTTTGCAAAAAGAAAGGGGGTTTCGGCGGAATTCGTTTCTTTTGAAAATTCTTCTTCGTAACAGCTCATATGTTTTCTCCTTTTGTACCATTGTAACATGAAAAATATGACAAGTACAGTCAAAATTAAAAATTTTCTAAATTTTCAGGCTAAAAAAGATAACTGTTTGCGTGAAAACGGGCAAAAAGAAAAAGGGGATAGGACAACGGAATTTGCAGTAGAATTCTATTTTGCCATAAAAAGCCGTCAAAATAATTCTATTTTCAGTAGAAAAACACTTGAAACGCGGCAAAAACCGTGGTATAATGGGGGTATGGAAAACATTAAGCAGATTATCGCCAAAAATTTGGTGGAGTTAAGAAAACAAAATAAATTGACGCAGTTAGAACTTGCCGAACGCTTAAATTATTCGGACAAGGCGGTTTCCCGTTGGGAACGGGGGGATGCCCTGCCCGATATTGACGTGCTTTGCAAAATTTGCGAAATGTACGGCGTTACCTTTGACTATCTTACGCACGAAGGGGATCGCAAGGAAAAAAGTATGTACACCCGCCGCCAAGAAAACGGGAATAAAATACTGATTGCTTTGCTTGCGGTAATTACCGTTTGGTTTATGGCAACCTTTTATTACGTGTACAACAATATGCTGTACGGTAAAAATTTATGGACGGCATACGTTTGGGCGGTGCCCCTTTCCGCTGTGGTTGGCATTGTTTTTAGCTCGCTTTGGGGTAAGCGTTCCCTTACGTTAATCCTTGTTTCTACGTTGATTTGGGGCGCGCTTGCCGCCTTTTACGTGCAGTTTTTAGAAGACAATCTGTGGATGGTATTTTTATTGGGAGCGCCCTTGCAAATAGCGGTTGTTTTATGGGCAAACCTTGGTAAAAAGCGGGTAAGAAAGGAAAAAAAAGGCAAAAAGGAGCCTTCGAACAATCCCCCCACCCGTATCCGTAAGAAAAAGCCGTTAGAGCCCGAAAAAATGATGGAAATTACGGCGGAAGGGCAGGTAGAAACCCCCGAATTCCCCACCGAAGAAGGAAGGGAAGAATAACGCGATAAAAAACGGCGAAAATAAAAAGATAAGCAAAAAGAGAGAGCGTATCCGAAAAACCGAAGCGCTCCCTCTTTTTTTGCAGTTATTATAAATTTTTACAAAAGAATTATTCTTCCGCCGCCTTAACGGTAAGGTTGCGGATTTCCCCTTCCCCGCCGTTAATAAATACGCCGATTTCCCCACCGCTAAAACCGTAGCAACGGGTGGAAAGGGCAACGCCGTTGCAGTAAATCAGTAAAATACTGCCTTTGGAAATAATTTCCAAGTGATAGGTATCCGCTTTTGGCAGGGGGCGTTGCTCGTCAAAAAACTGATCCCAGAAGAATTTACCGAAATGGTCGAAGAACAGTCTGCCGCGGCGGTTATCAATTTCCACCTGGCACCATTTTTCAAACACGTCCAAATCCGCGCGCAGCAGTACCCCGCACGAAGCGTTTTCGCTTAACTGAATATCGCAAGAAAGGGTGTAGGAATCCGTTGCGCTTTCCCCCACCTTGGCGCATAAAAATCCTTCGGAAGAAAGGCGGAAGGTGTTTTCGTTTGCCACTTCCCCGCTGCCTTCCCCAAACGCGGGGGTTAAAGCAAGGGGTAATTCCTTGGTAAAGGTTTGTTTTACGGTAGATACGGGGGATAACGCAAGCGTTCCGTCCGCGCGGGCGGTAACTTCGTGCACGGTTAGCGTGCCGCCCCACAAATATTTGCCGTCGTCCTTCTCGTTTTCACGGCGGGCAGTCCAACCCACAAGGTACCGCTTTTTGCCGTCCGTAACCGTTTTCGCCGCGTAAAAACTGCGGTTATCCAATAAATCGTCCTTCGGGGTTTGCCAAGGCCCGTCAATGCTATCCGAAACGCGGTAATGCAATTCCCACCAACGCGTAAAGGTGGAAAACAGTAGGTAGTATTTGCCGTTCATTTCAAACAAATCGGGGCATTCGTGCGCGTCGTATAAGTAGGGCGCGTAGAAGGGATCTTGCACCTGCCAATCAGCCAAATTTTGACTGGTAGCAAGCGCAACGCAACCCCAGCGTTTACTGTGCGAATGCTTCATTGCCCCCGTTATCAGCATGCGGTATTCGGCGTTCTTTTCATCGTAATACACGAACCCGTCCCGCCAACCGCGGCGCATATACCGCGTTTCGTCGGGCGCAAGGAATACGTCCGTTTGCCGTTCCCACGTAAATAAATCTTGGCTAGTTGCGTGCAGCATTACTTCGCTGGGCTTGCCGTCTTTTAGTAAATCTTCGTTATGCCCACAGTAGAACATATGGAAAACGCCCTTATCCAAAAAGATGCTGCCCGTATAAATATCGCGGTCTTGCGCGGTTACTTCGGGAATGCCCGCTATGGCAACGCCGTGGTTTTTGATATCCACGAAATCGGTGGTGGTTAAGTGCCACCAATCGCTACCGATAATGGTGAATAAATGGAATACCCCGTCGTGATAAAAGGGAATAAAATCCCCGCAAAAACCTTGTTTTTCGTGATCGTAAAAAATTCGGTTGTCTAACATTTTTTCCTCCGATTAAGGTTATTGCGTTTAGTATAGCATAGCCCTTAGCGAAAAGCAATAGGGAAAGTGAAAATTCCTTGGGAAAGAATTGACAATTCGCCCCCTTCGTGGTACAATAAGAAAAAACGAATGGAGAAGAAATTATGGGTACGTTCATCATTAAAAAAACGCCCACGGGCGCGTTTAATTTTAGTTTACTTGCGGCAAATAAGGAAAAAATTGCGGTGGCATCCCAAGTGTATTCCACCAAGGCGGCTTGCAAAAAAGGGATGGCAAGCGTAGGGGTAAACGCCGCGAAATGTATAGAAGCGGGCAAAATTGAAGATAACACCCTGCAAAAGCCCGTTCCCCAAACCAACCCCAAATTTGAAATTTATTTTGATAAAGCGGGGCTTTACCGTTACCGCCTGTTTGCTGCCAACGGGGAAAGCATCGCCATTTGCGAAGCAGGTTATAAAACCAAATCGGGCTGCTTGAACGGGATGAAAAGCGTGGCTGTAAACGCGGTAGAGCCTGAAATTATCGACGAAACCGTCGGCGTATAACACTTCGCAATACGGTGTCAGCCGTCGCCCTTTGGACCGTCGAATACGACAAGTATACTTCCGCCCCAAATGGCTTGGACTTCCTTGTCTTGCTCGGTTCTCCACCAACGAAACCGTCGGCGGATAACGCATCGCAATACGGTGTTAAACTTGCGTTTTCCCTTGGTTACATACCATTAAGGTATGCGCCCGCCGCGTATAACCGCGAAACATCCACGCATACCCCACAAATCACCGCGTAAAAGCGGAAACGAAAATACCGCGTAAAATAAACCACGAAAAAAAGGCTCCCTAAAAGGGAGCCTTTCAAATAATAACGAAAGAAAAAAGGGGAAGAATTAAAAAGGATCTTCGGGCGGGGGGAATTCGCTTTCCGCGTTTCCTTCGTTGTTTCCGTCGTTCCCTTCGGTGGGCGCGGGTTGGGGTTCGGTGGGATACGCAGGGGGCGCAAAGGGGTTTTCCGCCGTTGGTTCACCGGGATGCGCAGGGGCTTCGAACGGATTTTCAGAGGCGTTGCCGTTTGCGGTAGGCGGATTCCCCGTTCCGTTGTACATATACGAAAAATAGCCGTTGCCCCAAGCGTTTACTTGGGCGGATGCCTGTTGTTCTTCATCCGCAATCAGTTCACAGTAGAAAACCGCTTGGGCGGTGATCATATAGGGCACAACCCAAATCAGCAAAAGACCAAGGGTAAATACGCTTAGCACGATCCAACCGAAGAAGGAAAGCCCCAAAAGGAAGTATTGCATTTTTTTGCCTTCCATCAGTTCTTTACTGCGCGAAATGGCGTCCCTTGCGCCGATATCGGGGTTATCTGCAACGATATTCAACGCTTGCGAATACGAAATGGCTTTGATAATGCCGGGAACAATCAAAAGCAAAGACCACAAGAACACGTAAAGCCCGGTTAGCCAAGTGGTTTTGAACGCCGCCCAAAAACCCTTAAAGCCGTAGAACGCGTCCCTTGCCAAGGGGCGGGAGCCGCGTACCGTTTTTATAAACACGAACGCTTGCGAAAGGGCGAACGCGGGGGTGATAATTACGGTAACCGCAAGGGGTAAAAGGGGAACGAATCCCGCAATAAAACTTGCTATCCATTCCATTACTAAAATCAGCATAAGGATACCGAAAAGGACGTCGAAATTCCCACGCATTTGCTGGCGGGCAAAACGGCGAAGTTCATTATTCTGTTTCATAAAAAATTCTCCTAAAAGCAAATTTTCGGTAAGGTTTACCAAATAGAGTATAGCATACTCTAAAACCCGTGTCAATATGCGCGGAAAAAATCGCGGTATCGAATTATAAAAAACCGCAGAAAAAAAGGAAGGGACCTTGCGCGAAGGGGGCGCAAAGGGCTATTCCCGATTTTCCTTTTTTCCGATCTTCTTTTCCCCAAGAAAAAACCGAAAACGCAAAAATTTTTTCCGTAGGGGTATTGAAAAGTATCGCGGGGTGTGGTATAATACCACACGGAAAACGGTGGGGGAAACCGCGCCGTAGCGGGGGGGCGAAAGCGCTTCCCCCAAAGGAGAAAATAGATATGAACGTAACCAAAAACGTGTTTTACGTGGGGGTAAACGATAAGGAAATCGACCTGTTTGAAGGGCAATACGTTGTGCCCAGCGGTATGGCGTACAATTCGTACGTAATCGTGGATGAAAAAAATGCGGTTATGGACACGGTGGACGCCCGCTTTACGCACGAGTGGCTGGATAACGTACAAACCGTGCTTGGCGGCAAATCCCCCGACTATTTAATCGTGCAACATATGGAGCCCGACCATTCCGCCAACGTGATGCAGTTTATGAAAACCTTCCCTAACGCAAAAATCGTGGCTTCGGGGAAGGCGTTCCCCATGATGAAAAACTTTTTCGGCACGGACTTTGCGGATAGAAGAATTGCCGTGGGGGATGGGGATACCCTTTCCTTAGGCGGGCGTACGCTAACCTTTGTTACCGCACCCATGGTGCATTGGCCCGAAGTTATCGTAACGTACGATAGCGCGGATAAAATTTTATTCTCTGCGGATGGATTCGGTAAATTCGGCGCGCTAGACGTAGAAGAAGATTGGGCGTGCGAAGCGCGTAGATACTACTTTGGCATCGTGGGGAAATACGGCGCGCAAGTGCAAGCGCTACTAAAAAAGGCGGCGGGCTTGGATATTCAAATCATTTGCCCCTTACACGGCCCCGTGTTAACCGAAAATTTGGGTTACTACCTAAATTTATACAACGTGTGGTCTAGCTACCAGCCCGAAGAAGAAGGGATTATGATTGCCTATACCTCGGTGTACGGCAACACCAAAAAAGCGGTGGAACTGCTTGCCGAAAAATTAAAGGAAGGCGGTTGCCCCAAGGTTGTGGTAAACGATTTGGCGCGTTGCGATATGGCGGAAGCGGTGGAAGACGCCTTCCGTTATTCCAAATTAGTGCTTGCAACCACCACCTACAACGCGGAAATCTTCCCCTTTATGCATACGTTTATCGACCATTTAACCGAACGGAACTATCAAAACCGCACGGTTGCCTTAATGGAAAACGGAAGCTGGGCGCCCGTTGCCGCAAAGGTGATGCGTTCCATGTTGGAAAAAAGCAAGAATTTAACCTTTACCGAAACCACGGTTACCATCCGTTCCGCGCTTAGCGAAGAAAGTAAGGAAAGTATTGGCGCGCTGGCGAACGAACTGTGCCGCGAATACGTGGCGCGTGGAACAACCGCCAACAAAAACGATTTATCCGCGCTAAACAGCATTGGCTACGGCTTATACGTGGTTACGTGTAACGACGGCAAAAAGGATAACGGCTTAATCGTAAATACCGTTTCCCAAGTTACCAGCCAACCCAACCGCATAGCGGTTACCATCAATAAGGAAAATTATTCGCACCACGTAATTAAGCAAACGGGCATTATGAACGTAAACTGTTTAACCGTGGAAGCGCCCTTTAAGGTATTCGAAGCCTTCGGCTTTGTAAGTGGAAGAAACGTGGATAAGTTCAAAGATTGCGCCCCCTTCCGCACCGAAAACGGCTTGGTGCTGTTACCCCGCTACGTAAACGCGGTGCTTTCCTTAAAGGTGGAAAATTACGTGGATATGGGTACGCACGGCATGTTCGTTTGCGCGGTTACCGAAGCGCGCGTGCTTTCGGATAAAGAAAGTATGACCTACGCGTACTATCATGCCAACGTAAAACCCAAGCCCGACACCCAAAAGCAGGGTTACGTGTGCAATATTTGCGGCTACGTTTACGAAGGCGAGCCCTTGCCCGAGGATTTCGTGTGCCCGCTATGTAAGCATGGGGCGGCTGACTTTAATAAACTGTAAAGCCTTACGAAGAATCTAAAACGAAAAAATAAAAGTGGCGCAAACGCGCCAAAAGGAGAAATAGTATGAAATACGTTTGCAACTTATGTGGTTGGGAATATGATGAAGAAGTAGGCGCGCCCGAAATGGATATCGCCCCCGGTACCGCTTTTCAGGATCTTCCCGAAGATTTTGCGTGTCCTCTTTGCGGGGCGGGGAAAGACGAATTTTCTGAAGCGTAAGCTTATAAGCGGCGCAATCCTTTGTTAAACTTGCGTTTTCGGTGCGGTTACATACGGGTAAGTATGCGCCCTTCCGAAATCCGCGTTTGCCTCGGCTTGCTTGCTTCTAAACTTTCGCTTTTTTGAAAAAGCATAACTCGTTTCTGCCTTTTCAGAACGGGTTTAAGCGAGCCTTGTATCGCTTGCTTCTGCCTTTTCAGAACGGGTTTAGCGAGCCTTGGCTTGCTTCTAAACTTCCGCAAAAGGATATTTCATCTAAAAGCAAAAAGGCGCACGTTCGTGCGCCCGTTTGCAATGCATAAGGAGAACTAAATGGGTATCGTGCTACTAACCGCCCTTGGTGTGGGCGGGGCAACCGTAATAGGCGCGGCGCTTGGGGTGATTTTCAAAAAAGCCACCCACCGTTTTTCGGATATCGTGCTTGCGTTTGCCGCGGGCGTTATGCTTGCGGCGGCGGTGTTTGGGCTGATTCTTCCCGCCGTTACCGAGGGGGGAAAATACGGGCTTTGGATTGCCGTTTTGGGCATTTTCGTGGGCGCGCTTTGTTTGAATTTTACGGATAAAATGGTGCCGCACTTACACAATTTAATGGGGCGCGCGGAAGAATCGCACAACAACCGTTCCATTAACCGCGTGTTACTGTTCGTAACCGCAATCGCCATACACAATTTCCCCGAAGGGCTTGCCGCGGGGGTAGGGTTTGGCGGTGGGGATACCGCACGTGCGCTGATTATTGCAGGGGGAATTGCTTTACAAAACATCCCCGAAGGGATGGTGATTATCGGCCCCATGCTTTCCACGGGCATGAAACCCCAAAAGGTGTTCGGTATTGCCGCTTTAACGGGCTTGGTGGAAGTAATCGGCACGTTTATCGGCTACTTTGCGGTGCGTATTGCCACCGTTATTTTGCCCTTTGCCCTTGCCTTTGCAGGGGGTACCATGCTGTACGTAATCAGCGATGAAATGATACCGGAGACA
>JAZUCI010000137.1:0-3412 GCA_045639045.1 Christensenellaceae bacterium | reverse complement strand
GGGGGAACGAAAGGGGGGATTGTTAAAAGACCTATCTTTTACAACCCTTCAGCCCCGCTTCGCGAGGCAGCTCCAACCACAACTCTTGTTAATTTTATTGCTTTTAGTAGGTACTCCCTACGGTCGCCTTACACAGGGGAGCCTTTTAGTTTCTTCGTTTTGTCCGTCAAGTGGGTAGGCGGAGAATGACAAGAAAGACAAACAAAAGAAAACCCGCCCGTGGCAGTTTTGCCACGGGCGGGTAAAGTTTACTTTTTAGTCTTTTAGGTTAAGAAGGATTTTTTTGAGTAATGATGTACAAACCGCCTTGTCTTACTACTTCAGAGCCTTCGTCCAAGTAATTGTTGGGGTCCTTAACGGAAGAACCGGAAACGATTTTCAACATGTTGGAAAGTTTGTAACCGGTGTTTTCGTTATTAATGGTACCGTTAATTTGGATATTCTTTAAAGAAACGGAGCAGTTTTCTACGTCACCCCAATGAGCATTGAACAAAATTACGCTTTGCGGAGCGGTGTCAAGTTGTTCAACGTCAAAAGTACAAGATTCAGCAGAGAAGGAAATGTTTTTATCTTCGAATACGATAGCGCCGAAATCATTGGTTGCACCTGAGTAAGCATTTTTGTTGTTGAAAGTACAGTTCGTTGCGGTTGCGGTAGAGCCGTTAGAGCCATTTTTGAAGTATAAGGAAGCCCAAGAAGTAATTTGGGTATCCGTAACGGTTAAATCTACGGGGACAAACATAATGATTGCATAACCGCTGGATTCACCGCTGGAAATGGTGCAGTTGGTAATGTTAAAAGTAGCAAGGGGTTGGTCGGAACCGCTAACGGTTAAGGGTTGTGCGCTTGCGCCTGTTGCGGAAAGCGTTACGTTATCCAAAGAAAGGGAATTTAACGAACCGCGAGTGTCCAAAGCACGACCGGATGCAGAAGTGTTATAAACGTTTAAGTTTTTAATTACAACGTCCGTTTTAACAGCGGTTTGCCCGTCGTTAATAGAAATGGAAGATTTCACACTACCGCCACGAGTACCCGTTCCGTTAAGGGAATAGCCGTTACCGTCCAACGTGGTGGAAACGGTAATGTTAAGCGTAGCAGCGTTTGCGGGGAAGGTAATATCGTTGGTTAATAAGATGTATTTCACCGAAGCATCTTGCACCTTTTCTTGTAATTCTGCAAGGGTGGAAACTTTGGTGATAGGGGTTACGTTGTTTGCAGAAGCGGTTTGGCCGTTAATTTTAACGGAGTCAATTTTAACTGCTGCGTCTAACACAACGTTTGCGTTGATGTTTTTTACGTCTACAGCAAGGTTAGTAAGTTGTTCGTTATTAGCAAGGGTAACTTCCTTTGCAACCGAAACGACTACGTCCTTTGCGGTTTCAATTTTAATGGGTTTTTCAGCGGTGGGTTTCGCGGTAATTTCTACTGCGGGGATTTTACCTGCTTCTTCTACAACGATTCTACCAGCGGCAATTTTTGCCTTTTCAAAGGAGCCGAATTCGTGGTAGGAAGCGTTAGCAACCGCTTTAATATCAACGATAGCGCCGGGGCCGTAGTGGTTAACGGTATCCAGGGGTGCGTTGATTTCTAAAACCGTATCTTCGCGAACGGTGCGGATGATTACGGATTTTGCTGCGCCCGTGTTTACGTATTCAATTTCGGTTAATTTTGCGCCGATACCAGCATCAAAGCTTTGGCTGGTGGTAACGGAAGTTTCTTTACCCGTGTAGTAGGTAGCGAATTCCGCGTGTACCTTATCGCGGATAACCCAAAGGTTTGCGCGCTTTGCTGCGGTTGCGGGGGTGAAATCGGGGATGTAGCTTACCATATCCGATTCTGCATCGTAGTAGCAGAATAAGTCGTTTTCGCTATCCCACAAAATTTCGTTACCCGTAGCGGATGCGTTAATTTTGCGGATGTTGTAACCTGCGGCTTCAGCTGCGTCCATTGCGTCTTGCATGGTGTTGTGCGCTTTGCCGTTTACGTTTACGTCCGTTGCAAGAACGGTGTTCAGGTTGCGAACCAACTGGGTGTCCTTGCTTTTGTTCGCTTTTTTAATTACCGTGGTGAAGGTGGGAATTAAAACAGCTGCCAAGATTGCGATTACGGCAATTACGATTACAAGTTCTACAATCGTAAAGCCTTTTTTGTTCATCTTTTTCATCATTTTCTCCTTTTAAAAATTTTTTTATTTGTGATATATATGTTTTCCCCGTTAGGGAATGGGAATTCCCCGTACGGGCGTTGTTTTCACACGCGGTGAAAAGGCGCTACCGCTTAAAAGCAGAAGCAGTAAATACCGATAGCCAGAACTAAAAGCGCAACGCTACCGATTAAACCCCACGATAAAAACGGATTTAACCATTTTTTTTGCGCTTTTGCTTTTTTTTCTTTTTTACCCATAATTTACCCCCTATTTTTTTGGTTTTTTGCCGTTTGTTTGGGTTTTTACCCTTACGCCCCAAGGTTTTGCACCCTAATACTAGGGTAGCCCGTGGGCGCTTCACGCCCACGGGCGCAAAGGGAATACCAAGGCATTATAAAACCATTATATACTTGATTGTAGACCTTTTTTTAGGTAAAGTCAACCAAAAAGCCGAGAAAAATGAAAAAATACAGTGATATTATATGAAATATAATGAAAAAAGGATAAAATGTCACAGGTTTTTATGACAAAACGCGGTTTTCGGCAACACAAAGCCCCGTGTGTAAGGGGAGCTGCCGCGCGAAGCGTGGCTGAAGGGTTGTAACAGCTAGGTCTTTTCACAGTCCCCCCTTTCGTTCCCCCCTTTACACAAGGGGGGCTTGTTAGGTGGGTATTTCGCTTTTCGTTCTTTTCGTCTACTTCGCCTACCGCCTTGACGGACAATCCCTGTCATTCTTCGCCTTCCCACGTGATGGGCTTAGCGGAGAATCTAAAAAATGCGAAAAAAGTGTATAATTCCCTAAAAACTGAAAGAATATATACAGTATATGATACAAATTTGTATAAGTCAAGCAAAAAATATACGAATTTGTATAATTTAGATATGGAAAGGACGTTTCAAAACAACAAAATAGCAGAACTTAGAAAAATGCAAGGTATTTCCCAAAGGCAGCTTGCCGAAGGGGTGGGAACCAGCCAAGCAAACGTTTCGCGTTGGGAAAAAGGATTGAACGAGCCCAGCGTGTTGGAATGTTGGAAAATGGCGGATTTTTTTGACGTAAGCATTGATATTTTGTGTGGCAGAAAGGAATATTAATTTAGTGGGGGCGATTTCGCCCCTTTATTTTTTGCCTAGGGGCAGTTTAGATTCTCCGTTAAGCCCGTCAAAGTGGGTAGGCGAAGAATGACAACAAAAAAGCCTCCTCCTATGGGGGAGGTGGCTTGCGATAGCAAGACGGAGGGAGTTGAAACTCCCCCACCAGTAAA
>JAZUCI010000136.1:0-1053 GCA_045639045.1 Christensenellaceae bacterium | reverse complement strand
AAGGATATCACCTTAACCATAGATAAGCTGACGGACGATGAAAAGCAAATTATTGCGGACGGCTGCTTAATCAACTTCTATAAAAGGAGCTAAACTATGTACCGTTTCGTAGAAAAACTGAACGAAAGAAGTAAAAGCGGCAACCAAAGCGAAATGCCCGTTATCGCCTTTCTTGGCGATAGCGTAACCCAAGGCTGCTTTACCTATAACGATACCAACGCAGGGTACGTATCTAAATTCCGTACCATGCTGAATAAAATTTATCCCGCAGCCCCCGCGTACGTATTAAACGCGGGTGTGGGCGGTAACGATAGCGAATGGGCGTACAAGCGTTTAGAAAGGGACGTGCTTCGCTATCACCCCGATTTGGTGGTGGTTACCCTTGGCTTAAACGACGTATGGCAGGAAGAAGAAGGGGTGCGCCGTCACGCGGAATTTTTGGGCAAGATTTTTGATGAAATCCTTGCCACGGGCGCGGAAGTAATTCATATGACGCCCAACGCAATGAACTATTATCGTAACGGCGGTGTAGAACCCCACAACCAAGAACTGTGCTTAAAGAGTGCGGAATTTATGACTTCGGGCTTAATGGATAGGCTTGTGGAAGCAGGCAGGCAGGAAGCGAAAAAACGCGGAATTGCCACTTGCGATTGCTATAAAAAATGGCGCAACTATAAAAAGGCGGGTATTGATACGGATACCTGGCTTTGCGGTGGTATCAATCACCCCACCCCCGAACTGCACGATTTGTTTGTGACTTCGCTACTTGACGTTTTATTTGAGTTAAATAAGTAATAGAGAAGTTGCGGAAGATTTTTCTTCCGCACTTTTCTTTTTCGTTCCGTGTACTGTCATTCTTCGCCTACCCGCTTTGACGGGCAAGACGGAGAACCTAAAAAAGCCTCCTCCTATGGGGGAGGTGGCTTGCGATAGCAAGACGGTGGGAGTTAAAAACTCCTCCACCCGCGTACTGCGGGAGCCCCCTCGTAGAGGGAGCCTTTTAACAATCCCCCCTTTCGTTCCCCCCTTTACACAAAGGGGGGCTTGTATGCT
>JAZUCI010000135.1:0-7503 GCA_045639045.1 Christensenellaceae bacterium | reverse complement strand
CAGAAGAGTCAATTGATGAAAGGATGGAATGTTCATCGATTTTCAATCCTGATGGAAAACTTAAATCACTTTCTTCTTACTTAAAAGATATGGATAAATCGTTTATAGAAACGCTTTTTGACTATATCGATCGAAAAGGATTGACCGACGTGGAGTGCTATAAAAGGGCTAACGTGGATAGAAAAACCTTTAACAAATTAAAAAACAATCCAAAACAAAAACCAAGCAAGCAAACGGCGGTTGCTTTTGCAATTGCGCTTAAACTTGATTTTGAAGAAACGCAGCATTTGCTTTCCACGGCGGGGTTAACCCTTTCCCGCAGTAATGTATTTGATAAAATAATTCGCTATTTTATCAAAAGTGAAAACTATAATATTTTTGAAATAAACGAAGCGTTATTCGAGTTTGACCAAATACTATTGGGAAGTATGTAGTAAAAAATATTTGTCGCATGACGTTCGACCAATTCAATATTTTAGTTTGTTATAATATGGCTACAAGGTTGCAAAACCGAGTAGTCATATTTTTATTTTAGGAGGATTTCTTATGAAAAAAGAAGTTGTAACAAATTGTGGCGGTATTAAGATGGATAAGGTCGAGCCCCGCGGAGTGCCAAAGGAAATAGAAGAAAAGGTGAATGCAAACAACCTAACCGAACTTGTATTTATTTTGGATAGAAGCGGTTCTATGTCGGGCATGGAAAAGGATACCGTTGGCGGTTTTAACGCAATGATCGAGCAACAGAAGAAAGTGGAGGGAACGGTGTACGTTTCCACGGTGCTTTTTTCAAACACGTCCCAGGTTTTATACGATAGGGTGGATATTAAAAAGATTGAACCCATGACCGAAAGGGACTATCAAGTGAATGGTTGCACGGCGCTTTTGGATGCAATTGGCGGTGCAATTCGCCATATCGGTAACGTTCACAAATACGCTAGAAAGGAGGACGTGCCCGGTAAAACCGTGTTTTTAATCACGACGGACGGTATGGAAAACGCAAGTAGAGAATATTCAAGCCAACGTGTAAAAGAAATGATTAAAAGGCAAGAAGAAAAATACGGATGGGAGTTCTTTTTTGTGGCGGCGAACATTGACGCGGTGGAAACGGCGCGCAACATTGGGATTCGTGAGGAACGGGCGGCAAATTACAGCGTGGAAGATGGTACCCAGGTTATGTATGGCGCTATGAGCGAAAATATATCAGAGTATCGCACTACGGGGAAGGTTCGTGATAATTGGAAACGGGAAATCGAGGGAACGCTAAAAGGGAAAAAGAAAAAATAAACATAACGTTGCGTTGTTAACCGTATGATGTTGGATATTTATTACTTAAAAATCCAAATTACACGTTCGGTAATACCAATAGTTGAAAATAAGTCGGCGTTGCCGGCTTATTTTTACTCTTGATAAATTCTAAAAAAATAAAAAACTTTATTAAATATGACAGGCTGTTGTCATATATATAGTGTTAAAATCTTCTTACAAAATAAATTGAAGGAGTTTTTGAAATGAAAGGCAAAGTATTGCGTAAAGATGTTAACGAAACAAAAGAAAGGATTATAATGGCTGTTAAGGCTGCGTGCGCGGGGAGATGTGAGCTTCTTGCAATAAAAGAGTCCGAAACAACGGATTCCTTATATTTCACAATAAGCAATGGCAGAATTCAAACGTTTTTTAGAATATCAGACCATCCGACTAGCAAAAAAATAAAAAGTTTTACCGTTTCTAAAAATACTAGAATGGACGCTATAGTACGATTTGTGGTAAACACGGTAAATAGGTTAAATAGATATTCATTGTATCAGTTATTGGATTTTGTAAGCGCAAATTTAGCCGTTGCATGTTAATTGGTTAAGGGGAAATTTATGTTTAATAAAGAAATTTTTAATGAAGAAATCAAGTTGATGGCAAAATGGAAAAGCAAATCGCTATTGTTACAAAGGTGTTGTCCTCTTTCATACAACCTCCAAAAAAATTTTAAAAAAAACTATTGACAAAAAAATAAAACGTGTTATACTATACGTAGTAACTATATCATACCAAAGAACAAAAGGTTACTAAAACAAGGGATTTATTCCCGCAAAGCTCTGATACGACAACTTTTTGTTGTCGTATTATCTTTTTACGGGGTTTTTTAACGGCAAAGGAGAAGGGTTAGATGCATTATAGATTAGGTTTGGATATCGGTATTGCCTCGGTAGGTTGGAGCGTTTTAGAAACGGATGCTGCGGGCGAGCCTATTCGCATTGCGGATTTAGGCGTGCGCATTTTTGAAAAGGCGGAACATCCTAAAAATGGTGCTTCGTTGGCTTTGCCAAGAAGAAGGGCGCGCGCTTTAAGGCGATTAGTGCGCCGCCGTAGGCATAGAAGGGAACGTGTAAAATCCCTATTATTCCATACCTTTGGGGAAGAAACCGTAGAGAAGGTAGAAGAAAACAACCCCATAGATTTATTAAAAGTGCGCTACGAAGGGTTAACGCGCGCCCTTTCCAGGGAGGAGCTTGGCCGTTTATGCGTGTACTTTGTAAAGCATCGTGGCTTCCGTTCTTCGCGGAAAGCGGGCAAAAAATCGGATGACGAAGGCAAGTTGCTTTCCGCCACGGGCGCAAACAAACAAAAAATGCAACAAAACGGCTATCAAACCGTGGGCGAAATGTTGTATAAGGATGCAAGTTACCTATGCGTTGGGGGTTACGGCAGGCAGTTCCGTAATAAAAAGGAACAGTACGACCATTGCTTTTTAAGGGAAGACCTTCGCGATGAAATCGCAAAAATTTTATCCGTTCAAGAACGGCAAAAGGTAATTGCCAATGAATTTACCCAAAAATATTTAGAAATTTTTGATTCCCAACGCTCCTTTGACGAAGGCCCCGGTAAGGGAAGCCCCTATTCGGGTACTTTCCGCGTGGGGGATTGCACCTTTGAAGAAGGGGAAAAGCGCGCGCCCAAAGCCAGCTACACGGCAGAGTATAGCCGCGCGTTGCAAAAATTAAATAGCCTTAAAATATTAAAGAACGGGCAATCCTACGCCCTTTCCCAAGAACAGCGCGAAGAGGTTGTAAAAAAGATACAATCGGCAAAAATGCTAACCTTTAAGCAACTACGCGCCGCGATAGATTTGAAAGGGGATGAAGATGCAAAATTCAACCTTTTAACCTATTCTACGAAAAAAGAAGGGAAGGACCCCGAAGGCGCCACCTTTGTAAGTATGGCAAAAAGCTATGAAATCCGCAAAGCGCTTTTGGGGGATCGGCAAGAAGACGTAGCGTTGCTTGATGCCGTTGCGGAAATTATTACCATGACCAAAAGCGTGGATAACCAAAAAACGAAGCTTTTGCAATTATGCCCCCAAATAACCGAGCCCGAAATACAAGCGCTTTCGCAAATAGATGCATTGGGATTTGCTCATCTATCCATCAAAGCGTTAAAAAATATTCAGCCGTATTTAGAGCAAGGGGATAAATATAGCGAAGCGTGCGAAAAGGCAGGCTATAATCATAGCGCGCGTCAGTTTGAAAAATTGCGCCTATTAAAAGGGGAAGAAATCAATGCGGAAATTACCGAAATTATCTCCCCCGTGGTGCGCCGTTCCATATCCCAAACGCTAAAAGTAATTAACGCCGTGGTGTTAAAATACGATAGCCCCGCGTTTGTAAACGTGGAATTAGCCCGAGATATGGGTAAAAGCCGATTAGAACGGGATAAGATTGAAAAAGAATTAAAGGAGCGCACCGCCGATAACGAGCGCATCATAAAGGAAATTAAGGAAAAGTGCAAAATCACAAATCCCAGGGGATTAGATATCGTAAAATACCGCTTATATGAGGAGCAATTTGGAAAATGTTCCTATTCGGGCAAAGAGATAGACATAAACCGCTTGTTTGAACCGGGGTATTGCGAAGTAGACCATATTATTCCCTTCTCCCGCTCGTTTAGCAATGGTATGGCAAATAAAACCCTGTGCTTGGCTTCCGAAAATCAGCGAAAGCGCAATCGTTTGCCCTACGAATGGTTTGGCTCGGACGAAAACCGTTGGGCGGAATTCACCGCGCGCGTGGCAACCTTTCGCTGCTCTTATAAAAAGAAGCAAACCTATTTAAAAGAAACCTTCTCCCCCGAAGTGGAAAGGGAATGGAAGGATCGCAACTTAAACGATACGCGTTACGTATGCCGCTTGGTTTATAACCTAATTAACGATTATTTGCAAATGGATGAAACGGTTGGCACGGCAAAACGCCGCGTGTACGCCGTTGCGGGCGGAATTACCGCGTATATGCGCAATATGTGGGGCTTGCAAAAAATAAGGGCGGAAGGGGATAAGCACCACGCGTTGGATGCCACCGTAATTGCCGCCGTAACCCCCGCTATGGAGCATAGGATAACCAAATATAACCAAGCCAAGGAATTTGCTTTCCATAAAAACGGCAATATGTTCGTGGATAATGAAACGGGGGAAGTGCTAACTTCCGTAGATTACGATAAAGCCTTTGGCGTTCACTTGCAAAAGCCCTATCCCGAATTTGTAGCAGAATTAGAAATCCGTATGGGTGGTGAAAGTGAGGAACTGGACGAATTTGGTTGCTTGCACCAAGGCTTTAGAACGTACGATTTGGAACGTTTGCAAAAGATGGGGTACGATTCCCAACAACTGCACACCGCAAAACCCATCTTCGTAAGCCGTGCGCCCCAAAGAAAAGCCAACGGGGCATTGCACGCAGATACCTTGTATTCCACAAAATACGTGGACCAAAACGTGGTGGTGCGCAAAGTGCCCCTATCCGCGCTTTCCTTGGATAAGAACGGGGAAATTGCCAACTACTTTACCCAAGCAAGGGAAAGTGATCCCGCTTTGTATAACGCGCTAAAAACCCGCTTGCAACAAGCAGGCGGAAAGGGGGAAGATGCGTTTAAGGAAGGTACGCCCCCCTTCCATCGCCCCCAACCCGATGGTACTAGCGGGCCGATAGTAAAAACCGTAAAAGTGCAAGAAGTATACGCCCGTGGGATCCAAAAAAAGAACGGCTACGCGAAAAACGAAAGTATGGTGCGTACGGACGTGTTCACAAAGGACGGCAAATATTATTGCGTGCCCGTGTATGCAATAGACGTAGCAAAAGGAACGATTCCCAACAAGGCGATTACCGCGGCCAAGCCTTACGAAGAATGGCCTGAAATGGATGAAAGTTACGAATTTTTGTTCTCTTTATATAAAAACGATTTGCTGTATTTGAAAGCAAAAAATCCGATTAACATAAAGAATGAGCAAGCCAAGGCGCAAACGCAGTTTTTAGAAGGATTTGTGTACTATAATGGAATAAATAGCAATGACGGAAGCGTTCACTTTGTTTTGCATGACCACAGTTTTGTTGGAAAAGTTGGGTTAAAAACAGTGCCTTCCGTGCAAAAATATGAAGTTGGCATTTTGGGGGATATGATGCCCGTGGGTAAGGAAAAACGGGACGTATCAGGCAAAGCCCATAAACGGGGGTAAAATATGAATTTTATTAACCTGTTTATTTCTACGCCCCAAACGCTAACCGTAAAAAATAACAATTTACACGTAAAGGGGGAGGGGGAATTAACCTTCCCCCTTTCGGATATTGGCGTTGTAATGGTGGAAAAGGAATGCAACTAATGTTTTTGTAAAAAACAAAAACCCACCTAACGTTTTGGCGGGTGTGTAATCATTTTTAAAAAATTTAAAATGTTGTTAGGTAACAAAAAATAGGCGATACAATGCGGTTTTGTATAAAAAACCACAAAATATTGCCTATTTTTTGCTTGTGTTTAGTCCCTATATTATATCATACCAAAGAATAAAAGGGAACTAAAATCCAAGCCTGCGGAATCTCGATTACAGCGATATTATATCATACCAAAGAATAAAAGGGAACTAAAATCCGGAATATCTTTTATTTTCTCGTTCCAATATTATATCATACCAAAGAATAAAAGGGAACTAAAATGCTTGATGCCCTGCGTATTCGGTTTCCACAATTATATCATACCAAAGAATAAAAGGGAACATTTCCATTTTTATTCTTTTCATTTCAGGTTTTGCATCACCCAAAATTTGCTTTCGGGTGATGCGTTTTTTATTTCAACCTAAAATGATGAAACCTTAAAAGCTATACGTTGCTTGGTGTACCTTTTGGTAGGGGATGCTGGTTGCGGAGCCGCCTTCGGTGTAGGTGGCGGAAGTTGCGGGGATAATATAGTTACTTACCGCGCTATGCGTATCAATCACTAATTCTCTGTAACCCCAGAAGCTGGACTTCCAAGCATCAAGCGTTGCGTTGTCGTTGGTGTAGGAGAAGTTACCCGTTTGTGCAATGGTTAAGCCTCTATAATTCGTTTGGTTTACCGAAGCATAATGCGTATGCCCCATAAACAGACCCCTTACGCGCTGGTTACTGCTTAAGAAATTTAAGAACTGCGTACTTTCCGAATTAAGTGCGTAGTCATGTGCCATAAGCCAAATATTGCTTATGTTTGCATTCGCTTTTACAGCGCCCAACAGGTGTTCCATATCCACGCCCGTATACACGCCGTCGTGATGGGCGGTGGGGTCAAGGTTTCCGCCGTAGGTATCCGAAAGGATAAACAAGTTATCGCCCACGGTGAAGTGGCCTTGGCGGTTTTGCCCGGTGATTTCATACCATTTTGCGTTGCCGTACTGTTCGTGGTTGCCGGGAACGTAATAAATGGGGAAGTCCTTGGGAAGTTGGGAAACGTAATTATCCACGAACAGTTTGGTGTACGAAGTACCCGTGGTTAAATAGTAGCCGTACGGGGGGAACGCCCAATGGTCCAAGGATTCGTCGCCTAAAATTACAAGCGCGTCGATGGGATCTTTTTGATGTTCGGCTTTAATGCCGTCCACCCATTGTTGTAAGCGGGAATTGCTACCCACGCCGTACCAGCTGTGGCTATCGGGGGTGTAGTGCATATCGCTACTAATTAAAATGCGAACGCGTTCTTTTGCGGGTTCTTGGGTGGGCATTGCGCCAACAACCGAAACGTTATCAATGGTCAAATCAATGGTGAATACCCAGCTTGCAAACACAACGTAGTATTCGCCGTCCTCATCAACCGTAAAGGTTGCGGGGGCGTAACCCGTCATTGCCTTAAAGTCGCCATCGCTGGTAACCGAAAGGTTTTGGGTGTAGAATAAGCTTGCAATCGCGTTTTCGGGTTTTACGGCAGATTCGTTATTTGCCTTGGAAACGGCAAAGCCCACGAACGCGCCGCCCGCCGTACCCGTTTGCATTTTGTTCACCTTCATATCCGCCGAGAAGGTATAAACGATGCCCTTTTGCAAGGTTACGGGGATTCTGGTTACGATACAGTTATCGTTGGTAACGATTTTTAGCGCGCCGTTCGTAACGCTTACGTTAGAAGCGCTTTGGTGGTTGTATCCCCACCAGCCCGCGGGGAAGCCCGTTCCGTTCGTAGCAAAGGTACCGTTGGAAACCAAGTTCGTGCCAACCGCCCACGTTTTCC
>JAZUCI010000134.1:0-7585 GCA_045639045.1 Christensenellaceae bacterium | reverse complement strand
AGAGTTAAAAAAGTGATAGCCGGTGACGAACGGCAGTTTTTCTACGACGGAAACCGCTTAACTTCTTGTTTGGATTCAAACGGAACGGAAACCTTCTTTTTATACGATGCACAAGGCGTTTACGGGTTTTATCAAAACGGGGATTTATACTTGTTTGGGAAAAACATGCTGGGGGACGTATGCTCCATCCATTTGGTAAACAATAGTGGCATTCAGCGTATTGCATCCTACACTTACGATGCATGGGGCGTATGTACGGTACAGCCGGCAACAACGGATTCCGACCAGTTGCAAGTTGCGTTATCAAATCCGTTTAGATACCGTGGGTACTATTACGATACGGAACTTGGTTTGTATTGGTTAAACACCCGCCACTATGACCCGAAAATCGGACGCTTTTTAACGCAAGATAGCCTAACAGCACTAAATTATCATGAATTAGGCGGATTAAATTTGTATGCCTATGTCTGGAATAATCCGATTGGTATTGCCTATAGCAATTCTAATTTTGGTAGTAATATTAGTGGAGGAACGGTTAATTCGCTTGCGATAGGCGGAGTAATTGGTAGTAGCATTGGTGGAATATCTACAGCCCCTAAAATTTCCCCCAGTGTACCTAAATGGGTTGGAACATTATTAACAGGTATAGAACACGGATTTGCGGTGATAAATCCATTTCGAAGTGCAATTGCTTGTTTGCAATTTACAGATTTATGGGATTTAATGAGGCTAGATGGTGTAACAGAATTGCATGGGACATTGTCAAAAGTTGCCACAGGAATTGGTTGGGGACTTTCAATTGCTGGTGGAGTGATTGCGGGCTATGAAAAATTTGCTTCTGGCGCAAGTTTAAGCAGTGCAATTGCTGGTGGCATGATTAACGCTGGTATTAGTATTGGGGCAATGTATGCTTCTACTGCGATAGCTTCTACAATTATGGGGGCAGTAGCCGCTTCTTCGTTAGCTATCCCAGGCGGTGTAATTATCATCGGCGGTGCAATTATCGCAATTGGTGTCGGTATTGCGATTAACCATTTGTTTACTAAACTAAAAATTGGTGGGAATACCTTAGAAGGACATTTAAATAATTTTGTCGATTGGTTAATTTTTTGGGATTAGCCAAAAAGGATATATAAAAATGAGATTTAAGAGAAATATAACTATTACTTTGGCTTGTGTTATTACAGAATGCTTAATAAGTTTAATTCCTATGATCTTCATGATTTATATATTTTTTATGAGAGATAAAACAGATGAAATGTTTTCTACATTATTAATAGTTCCATATTTTATATTAATAATAAATGTTGTTCTATTTGTAATCTCTTTGATTGCACGAATATTTACTAAAACCACATATTTCGTAAATAAAAACAGCGTAGTTGTTAATTCTAAAAGTAAAGTTGAGGAAATAAACTATGATGAAATTTCAGAAATAACTTATGATTTTGGCGATTTAACTAAGTTTAATACCAAACCGTCACAATTAATATTGTTTAATAAGGATTTTAAGCAATTATTATCAGTGAATAATCCGTCAATTATTATGGTTCACATGATAAAAAGAAGATGTAAAAATATCAAAGTTAGTTATTATCATAGTAAGAGATTCTTATATTTTTTCTTATTGATTAATGGTATGGTTTTATTAATTTCAATATTAGTAAAATTATTTTCTTGACTTAATAAATTAACAAGTTTTAGGTCGCAGGGCGCGGTGGAGAAATCCACCGCGCTTTCTCTTTTTTCTTTTTTCCGTGTCATTCTGGAGCGAAGCGATAGAATCCCGTTTTTCAAGTCTTGACAAATTTCTTACTTATAATAAAAGCAAATTTTGAGATAAGAAAAAACGCCTTTCCCCAAAAGGGGGAAGGCGAATAATAAAAGCGTGAAAAATACGGGTAAAGGGTAGGCGCCCGTTGCCTATTTTAAGGAAGAGATATCCGTTAGGGCGGCGGTAAAGGCTTTTTCGTAGTAAACCTTGGGGTTTAGCAAGCATTCCGCAAGCGCGTTTTTTTGGGGCGCAACACTAATAAGGGTGTAAACGCCTTTCACCGCGGGGGGTAGGGGTAAAAAGGGCTGGCTATCCCCGCAAATTAGGTATAGGGGTTTTTGGTGTTTTTCGCAAAGGGAAGCAAGCACCGAAATCGCCTTGCCCGTAAGGGAGGTGCCGTCTAAAAAACCTTCGCCGCTGATTACCGCGTCCGCGGAGGCAATTTCTTCTTCGTAACCCTTTTTCGCAAATAGGTAGGAAAGCCCGTTTTGCGCTTCCCCGCCAAGGCAACATAGTAGGGCGAAGCCCAAGCCACCCGCCGCGCCCGAAGAAGGGGTTTCGTAAGTGGTTGCGCCCGCCGAAACGCAAGCGGAAGCAAAGGTGGTTAGCGCGGAGGTTAAATAGCGTTTTCCCCCGTTAGAAGCGCCCTTTTGCCCCGCAAACAGGGGGATTGCGCCTTGTTTTCCCAAAAGGGGCGCGGTGGTATCGCATAAAACGGTTAGTTTTTTATTTTGTAAGCGCGCGCGTGCGGGGGATAAGTCCACGCTTGCCACGCGGCTAATTTCGGTGGGTAGATATCCCGTGGGGCGGCCGAACGCGTCTAATAGCCTTGCGCCAAGGGCGGCAAGTAGGCCTGCGCCCCCGTCCACCGTTCCCGTTCCGCCAAGGGCAATCACAATTTCGAAAACCTCCTCGTCGGATAGGGCGGCAGAAAGCAGTTCGCCAAGGCCAAAGGTGGTGAAGGATAAAAGGGCGTCCTCCTTTCGGTTTTCGGCAGAAATACCAACTGCATCCGCCGCGTTGATATATGCCGTGCCTTCGCTAACGAAGTACGGGGCGGTTTTCTTTTTGCCGTTTTTTGCGGTGATTTGCACGGTTGCCTTCCGCTTTTTTTCGCCGAACAAAAGCGCTTCCGCGGTGCCTTCCCCCCCGTCGCCCACGGGAAAGGCGGTAAAGGCGTGTTCTTCCCCCAACAGGGTGGGCGCAATACGGGTTTGTAAATCGCAAATTTGCTTTGCCGTAAGGCTGCCTTTGAAAGAATCTGAAAGACCAAGAATTTTCACGGAACGTTCCCCCCGCGCGGTTTATTTCCGCTTTATTATAGCCCAAGGGGGGCAATTTTGTCAATGCGAAGGGGTAAAAAAGCGCGCAAAATCAAGAAAGCCGTGAAATTTCCCAAAATTTTTGCAAAAACAGCCCCTTTTTTTTTGACATTTCAGTTTTTGTGTGGTACAATAGTCGGGCAATCGGGGTGTAGCGCAGTTTGGTAGCGCGCTTGAATGGGGTTCAAGAGGTCGCAAGTTCGATTCCTGTCACTCCGACCAAAGTAACGGAAATGCAATTTTGCATTTCCGTTTTTTCTTTTGGTCGGGGTGCTGGAAGAACTTGTTTTTTTGCATTTTGCAAAAAATTTGCAAGTTCGCACACCGCCTCGCGGTGTCCGCCGTACCGAAAGTTGCGAAACAAACTGAAAAAAGTGGGCGATACCTGGAACGAAGACCAAAAAGGGAATGCGCTAAGCATTCCCTTTTCGGCTGATATCGTTCGGCAGTCTAAAACCGAATAAAAGAAAAACCGTTCGGTGTTTATGCCATAAACACTAACCGAACGGTGCGAGCGTAGAGGGGCAAGCCTGCCCCCTCTTACTGCTTGTATTATAGCAAATAGTAAGAGAAATGTCAATCGAATGAACGTAGGTTAGGGAGTGTCTTTCAGTATCCCCTTGTCTATTTGTACTGCTGCCCGGATTATTTCTTCCTTCGTTGCTTCCAGCTCGTTTTCCCCCTTGATGCGCGGTCTTAGCCACTCGAACCATTGTTGAATTTTTGTTTTGCTGTCTCTGAGAAAAAATGCTATCAAAACTTGGTCCTGCTCGGATAGGGGAATTATTTCGTTGATTGATAGAATCATAGAGTAAAGTGCTTTCTTGTATAGAGCTAATTCTTCCGACTTGTTCATGACTAAACTTCCTTTTTGTTAAAACTCTTCTTCGGTTAGGCCGAAGCCGAATTTCCACACTACGTTACCCGAAGATTTTTCGCAAACGAAAATGATGCTTTTATATAACTCGGGAAAGCTTTGACAATGGGAAGTATCAAAATAAAATTCGTAATTTTCCCAGTTTCTAAATTTTTTAACGTCGTAGTTAAATTCTTCGCGGTTTTGCTGGTAACGGATATCCTTTTTTATGTGTTCGCTATCTTCCAAATCTTCCAAATCTTCCAAAACATGCGGATAGGATGCGCCGAGAAGAAGCATTTTTAACGTCCACTCGGTGTCTTTGTCCCCATTGGGGGAAGAACAATCTACGTTCAGTAAATCGCCGATTGCGTGACCCAAAAACCAAGCAAACCCGCTTGTCGAAAGCCCTGCATCTAGCAAAAGTTTTAAGGTTTGCGCGCCGTATTCGTTTGTGAAATACGCCAAATCATACAAGGGGTGGGGGCGGTCGGTACTGCCGTTGTATTCATAAGGAATGCGCGGGCGGTCTACGTCCATTCCGTTTTGCAAAAACAGTTGGGTTAGCCGTGGAAATTGGGCTTGCATCGGGTCGTCAGAAACCAACCACATAAGATCGCCGTATACGGTGCCGGGTTCAAATGTATATGTGTCTTTTTGGGAAAGGGAAGATTCTATGTAGCAACCAAGCGGATCCGCCCCCTTTTTTAAAAGGAATTCTATTTTAGCAAAATCCAGCGCGTCCTTTTGGCACTCTTCGCATAATTCGGTGTTTAAGCGCAGTTGTTCTACCGAACATTCCACGGCAAAATCTTCTAAAATTTTTTGTTCTTCGGGAAAGGTGGTTTTGATTTGCATTTGCGGTTTTCTCCCATCGTTTTTTACAGTTTACCCCATAAACTATGACAAGTTTAGTCATATTTTCAAAAAAATTTAGCTAAAACCCAAAAAAACATTATAAAAATCCCCCTTACGAAAAGGGGGATTCGTTTTATAAAAATATTAGGTGAATAGCGCCATGGCAAGGGTGCCAACCACCATTAGGCAAAGCCCAAGGAAGGCTTTTTTGGTAAGTTTTTCCTTGAACACGAAAAAGGAAAAGGCAACGGATACGATAATGCTTAATTTATCAATGGGCACCACAACGCTAACCTTTCCGCGAGCGATAGCGTAATAATAGCATAGCCAACTTGCGCCCGTGGCAAGCCCCGAAAGGGCGATGAATAACAGTTCCTTTTTATCCTGCGTTTTCAGTAAGGATTGTTTGCCTTTTGAAAAAACGATAACCCACGCCATAATTAAAACTACGCCCGTTCTTATCGCCGTGCCAAGGTTAGATTCTACGCCGCTAATTCCCACCTTTGCTAAAATGGAGGTGGCGGCGGCAAAAACGGCGGCAAGCACCGCGTATAGCATCCAAGTTTTACTTTCGGCCTTTTCTTCTACCGCCTTTTTTTCCACCATAAGGAAGATTCCCACCCCAAGCAGGGCGGTTGCAATCAGTTTTACGGCAAGGTTTTGCGTTTCGCCAAAGCAAATAATGGCAAGCAGAACTGTAAGCACGGTGCTGGATTTGTCAATGGGAACAACCTTGTTTACGTCCCCCACCGAAAGGGCTTTGAAATAACAAATCCAACTTGCGCCCGTGGCAAGCCCCGAAAGAATTAAAAATATTAGCGCCTTGGGGGAAATAGCCGAAAGGGTGGGCGCGCTACCCACGATAAACACCATCACCCAAGCGAAAATTAACACCACAACGGTACGCAGCGCGGTGGCTACGTCCGAATCGGTTTTCCGTATTCCGCATTTGGCAAGAATAGAGGTTAGCCCCGCAAAAAACGCGGAAGCAATAGCAGCGGGAATCCAAAACATAACGATAAGTTCCTTTTTTATATCTTAATTTCCCAAGCGGTTTGGGTGGTTTCGGTTAGTTTTACGGTATCAGCAATTTCGTAGGGGAGTACCGCGTAAACGGTGGTTTCGTTTGCTAAAACAAGGGCTTCCCCCTTTTGCTTGCCGTTTAGCTTTTTATCCGCGAAAAAGTCCTTCACCTTTTTTTTCGCGGTATGCCCAAAGGGGATGAACGCGTCCCCCCGATTTTTGGCGCGAAGGGTTGCGCTTGGGGGAAGGGCGGTGGCATCCAAATACAGGCAGCCTTTTTGGGGGGTGAAATCTGCGCCCACCCTTATTTTTTTCACGTGGCAAACGCCGAAGGGAAGGGAAAATTCGCCTTCCGTAAGGGGAAGGGGGGTAAAGGGTTGGGGCGCGGCGTATAAAAGTACGCCCGTACGGGTTTTTTCCGCAATTACGCCGTTAATCATTTCTTCGGTTGCGCCAACGCGTTTGTTTTGCAAAGCAAAAAGCGCGTCTATATGCGGTTTCGCGTAATCCTTGGTAACGCCCAAGTTTTTTAGCGCGCGGATGGCGGCGCGGGAAAACAAGGGGTATTCTGCGCAAGGGGTAATTTCCCCGTTTTCGGCCACGTAGGGCAAGGAAAGGCGGGTTAAAAGGTCTTCGTCTTGCGAAGCAAGGGTGGCAAATTCCGCCAAGTTCTTATGCGCGGAAGGGAAGCGTTCCGTAAGTTTGGGGAAAATTTCCGTTCGTAAAAAATTACGCGTGTAGCGCGCGTCCGTATTAGAAGAATCTTCTTCGTAAGCTTGCCCGCGTTCGGCTAAAAAGGAAAGCGTTTCCGCCTTGGTAACGCCCAGCATGGGGCGGAGTAGCCAATCGGTTTCCCCCCGCATACCCGCGGCGCCCGAAAGCCCCGTTCCGCGAAGCAAACGGAATAACACCGTTTCTGCTTGGTCTTCTAATCGGTGGGCGGTAACCGCGTGGGTGATTGCGCCTTTTTGTATTTCCTTTTGCATTACGGCATACCGAAGGGCGCGGGCGGATTCTTCAATGCCCATCCCCGCTATTGACGCATAGGCGCGTACGGGCAAAATAAATTCCTTGCAAGGCACGGAAAGGCGCGCGCATAAGTTTTGCACGAAGCGGACTTCGGTGCGACTTTCTTCCCCGCGAAGGCGGTGATCAAAGGTGTACACCGTAAAATCCCCCACGGTTTCGCGGTTTTGGGCGCACCAAAGTAGTAGCGCGGTGGAATCTGCGCCGCCCGACACCATAAGCCCGTAGCAACTATTCGGTTTTTTGGGGGGAAATACAAGTTTCATGCCCCTATTATACCAAGCAAATAAAAGAAATGCAAGTTTTTTTAAAATAATTCAAAAAACATAATAAAAACAGTTGACAAAACAAAAAGAATTCTATAAAATAGGAAAGCACCTTGAACGAAGGGGTGCCACGCAGAAATGCGTTTTATCGCGGGGTGGAGCAGCTTGGTAGCTCGTCGGGCTCATAACCCGAAGGTCGTGTGGTTCAAATCCCGCCCCCGCAACCATTTTTCTTGTACCAAAGAAAAATTTATGGCGGCGTAGCTTAGTTGGTTATAGCGGCCGGTTCATACCCGGCAGGTCGTTGGTTCGAATCTGACCGCCGCTACCAGTTAACAATCGGCATAAGCCGTAGAAATATAAAAAATTTAACCGGCCCCTTGGTCAAGCGGTTAAGACACCACCCTTTCACGGTGGTAACATGGGTTCGATTCCCGTAGGGGTCACCAAAAACACGAAA